>JACQZS010000212.1 GCA_016213725.1 Acidobacteriota bacterium
CACCGGCTACGAATCCGGCGGCTTCGGCATGATCAAGCTCGACGGCTCGCTCACCGAACGCGCCCGCGCCGCAGGCGCCGTCGCCCGCCCCGACGATGCGCACCGGCAACTCTTCCTCGACGCCCGCCCCCCGCGCGCCCAGGTCGCCGTCATCTACAACCCCCTGGCCCACTTCGTCGGCGGCCGCCAGCGCCAGGCTGCTTACGGCGGTCCCCAGGGCGAGGTCGCTGGCATCGAACGCGACTCCCTACTCGGCATCTACAAAGCCCTCTGGCCCCTCAACGTTCCCATCGACTTCGTCCACATCGACGCCATCACCGCCGATTCCCTCAAGCAGTACAAGCTCCTCTACTTCCCTTACCCGCTCATGATGCCCTCCGCCGCCGCGCCTGTCCTCCGCGCCTACGTCGAGAATGGCGGCCACCTGGTGAGCGAAGCCCGCCCCGGCTGGAACGACGAGCGCGGCCGCGCCGCCGGCATTATCCCCGGCCTCGGTCTCCACGAGGTGTTCGGCGCCCGCGAGGCCGCCATCGAAACCGCCCCACAGGGCCACACGCGCATCGCCTTCTCGAGCGGCGCCACGGTGCCCGCGCGCTGGTTCCAGGAGTCGTTCGAAATCTCGCGCGGCACCGTCGCCGGCCGCTTTGAAGACAATTCACCCGCCGCCGTCGAATCCACCTTCGGCAAGGGGAAAACCCTGCTCGTCGGCTCCTACCCGAGCGCCGCCTATCACTCCACGCCCACGCCCGAGGCCGCCCGCTGGTTCGCCGGCCTGCTCGCCTGGGCCGGCATCACCGTCCCGCTCGACGCCCAGGGCGGCGCCGAAGTCCGCTGGCTCGACTCGGGCCGCCAGCGTCTCGTCTTCGCTTTCAACCACGACGCCATTGCGAAAGAGGTGACTCTCAACTGGCGCGACGGCTCCCAGTGGCGCGCCGCCGATCTCATCACCGGCGCCGCCGCCGAAACGCACTTCACCCTCGCCCCGCGCACCGTACGCGTTCTGCGCTTGTCGCCTTTAAACTAGAGAGCTATTCCACCCAGCCCAGCGTCTTCAGCGTCTCCGCCGGTTCCTTCGAATCGAAGAACGGGAACGGCTTCACCAGCCGTCCGTTCTCAATCGCCACGCCGTATGGCGGATCTGTGAACTGGAATACGTCGCGCAGCGTCTTCAGGTCAAACGAAACGCCCGCCTTCAGCCCCGTGTCCCGCAGGAAGCCGATGGACCACTGCGGCTGCCGCGTCGGCACCACCACCACCTTCACGTCCTTCCACTTGTACTGCGACATGTTCTTCGCACCCTCGAAGCAGTGCATGCACTCCGGATCGAAGAAGTAGACGAACGTGCGCCCCTGCTGCAGCGAATAGACTTTGCCGTCCACCGAAATCTGCGCCGGCGCCTTCACCACGTTCTGCCGCGTCAGCGACACTCCGTACAGCGCGCCCGCCGACACCACGATCGCCCCCAGTCCCGCCAGCGCCTGCTTCCAGCTCTCCGGTTTCTTCGACCAGATCCACGCCAGCACCGCCAGCGCCAGCATCGCCGCGTCGCTGATGAAGAATCCCGGCCCCACCACGCGCTTCAGCCACGGGAAGCAACTGCAATCCGCACCCGCCAGCCGCTGGTAGAACACGGCGAAATAGACCATGAACACCACCAGCATCACGCCGCTCAGACAGGCCCCCCACTTCCGCCACCGCGGAACCATCAACAGCACGCCCGACCAGGTCTCCACAATGCCCGCCGCCAGCGCCACCGCCAGCGCCACCGCCGGCGGAATCAGGGCCTGCACCATCCGCACCTCAGTGGAGATGGGATCGCTCAACTTCCAGATCCCGGCCACTACAAACAGCACTCCAAGGACCACCGCGCTCACCGTCCCCGCCCACATTCGCCAGCCCTCGATCTCCTTCGGGGCGGCCACGGCGGGGCCGTGTGCCATACTGTCTTCCATGCTGCCTATTGTAGCCTTGCTTGGACTTGCCCTGGCTTGGCCCCTGTTCGCCCAACCGGCAGATCTCATCCTCAAGAACGCCAGAATTTACACCGTCGATAAGCGAAATCCCTCCGCCACCGCCCTCGCCGTGCGCGCCGGACGAATCCTCGCCGTCGGCGGCGATCTCTCCTCCTACGCCGGACCCTCCACCCAGCAAATCGACGCCCGCGGCGCCGCCATCATCCCCGGACTCATCGACTCCCACGCCCACATGCGCGGCCTCGGCGCTTTGCTCGAATCCCGCGACCTCCGCCACGTCGCCACCGTCGCCGCCATCGCAGACTACATCAGGGAACAGGCCGCCAAAACCCCCAAAGGCCAGTGGATCACCGCCCGCAACTGGGATCAGACCAACTGGGGCGGCCAGTTCCCCACCGCCGCCGACCTCGACCGCGCCGCCCCCGACCACCCCGTCTTCCTCTCCCGCGTCGACGGCCACGCCGGCTGGGTCAACTCCCGCGCCCTTTCTCTCGCCGGCATCAACCAATCCACCCCCGACCCCCACGGCGGCAAGATCCTGCGCGACTCCAGCGGCCAAGCCACCGGCATCCTCATCGACACCGCCCAAGGCCTCGTCCGCTCCAAAGTCCCGCCGCCCGCCTTCGCCCAGATCAAACGCCAGCTCGAACTCGCCGCCCGCGAGTGCGCCCGCCTCGGCCTCACGGGCGTTCACGACGCCGGCGTCTCCGCCGAAGACCTCCGCGCCTACCGCGAGCTGATCGCCGAAGACAAGCTCCCCGTCCGCATCTGGGCCATGATCGGCGGCGATGGCACGCTCTGGCGCGAATACCTCAAAAAGGGCCCGGAGACCGGCGACAAACTCACCGTCCGCGCCATTAAGCTCTACGCCGACGGCGCCCTCGGCTCCCGCGGCGCCGCCCTCTGGCAGCCCTACACCGACGACAAGTCCAACACCGGCCTCCTCATCACGCCCATGGAGCGCATCCAGAAGGTGGCCGTCGAGGCCGCCGCCGCCGGCTTCCAGGTCTGCACCCACGCCATCGGCGACCGCGCCAATCGCACCGTTCTCGACGCCTACAAAAGCGCTCTGAAAGGCACCAACGACAAGCGCTTCCGCGTCGAACACGCCCAGGTCATCTCCCTGCCGGACTTCCAGCTCTTTAAGGACTACTCCGTCCTGCCCGCCATGCAGGCCACTCACGCCACCTCCGACATGCGCTGGATCGACCAGCGCATCGGACCCGACCGCATCGCCGGCGCCTACGCCTGGCGCCGCTTCCTCGCCCTCGGCATCCCCGTCGCCAACGGCAGCGACTTCCCCGTCGAAGAGCCCAACCCCATGCTCGGCTTCTACGCCTCCTTCACCCGGCAGGACGCCCAGGGCCAGCCACCCGCGGGCTGGACACCCGATCAGCGCATGACCCGCGCCGAAGCCCTGGAATCCTGGACGCTCTCCGGCGCCTACGCCGCCTTCGAAGAGAAGCTCAAAGGCTCCCTCGAGCCCGGCAAGCTCGCTGACTTCCTCGTCCTCGACCGCGACATCATGACCGCCGAGCCCCGCGACGTCCTCGCCGCCAAAGTCCGCATGACGTTTCTAGGCGGAAAGCTGGTGCATCAGCTCCCATGACAGCCGTACTGTTGGCACTCCTCGTCGCTGCCACCGCCCCTACCGCGGAGAGCCCGCGCATCACCACCTACTACGACGACACCGTCATCGTCGGCGCCGGCCGCTTCCGCACCCTCGATCTCTCTCTCCCCGAAGAGCCCGCCCGCATCGTCTGCTCCTTCGAAGTCGTGCAGGGCGGCTCCGGCATCCGCGCCGTGCTGCTGAAATCCGAAGACGCCGAACGCTGGCTGCGCGGCGAAGCCCACGATGTCGAGGCCGCCACGCCGTTCGGCCGCCGCGGGGCCTTCTCCCACAAACCCGCCGATCCGGACCACTACGTCATCGTGCTCGACAACCGCATGGAGGGCCGCGCTTCTACTGAGGTGCGCCTCACCGTCCGCACCGTGCAGGGCGACGGCCACGTCGGCCCGGTCACCCCCGCTGACCCCGTCCGCGGTCAGATCCTCGTCTGGTCCACCATGGCCCTCTTCTTCGGCATCTGCATCTACTCAGGACGCCAAATTCACCTCCGCGCCCGGGCGCTCTCCAAGGAGAGCTAACCCAGCCGACGCGCACCCCGCCTGGCCGGGATTCAACGGTTGGCTCCGCCGCGGCGGGCGGGCGGAAGCTTCAACTCCGCGGGAAACTCCGCACTCCTCTGCCTGTTCGGGCTGCGGAGGTTCTGCTGGTTACCCCGGTCCGGCTGCATCGGGATGTTCATGCCGCCCGTCTGCTCCAGCAGTTCAAAGAGCCGCGCGCGCATCTGCCGGATCACCGGCTGGTGCTTTTCGCTGAAGATCAGATTGCGGCTCTCCAGCGGGTCTTCCTGCAGGTCGTACAGTTCGTCGATGTCCCAGATGCCCTGGTAGCGGATGAACTTGTACCGGTCGCCGCGCAGCGCGTGCATCGTCGGCGTCTGCGGGAAGTTGCGCTCCCAGTAGTATTCGTAGAGCAACTCCTTGCGCCACTGGCTCGGCTTGCCCTCCGCCACCGGCAGCCAGCTCATGCCGTCCAGCCCCTGCGGCCGGGCTACCCCGCAGGCGTCCATCACCGTCGGCATGATGTCGAGCCCCGCAACCACCTCGTTGATCGTCCGCCCGCCGCCGAACAGCTCCGGGCACCGCGCCAGTAGCGGGACCTTCATTGACTCCTCGTACGCCGTGCGCTTGTCGATCAACCCATGCTCGCCAAAGGCAAAGCCGTTGTCGCCCATGTAGATCACCAGCGTCGAATCCAGCTCGCCCCGCCGCTTCAATTCGTCAAAAACGCGGCCGATGCTCTCGTCCACGCCCAGCAGCGTTTCCGCGTAGCGCTTGTAGTACCCGGCGATGTCCAGTTCGGAGTGATAGGGATAATCCACGCCGTGCCAGGAGTTGCGCTGGTTCTGCACCCACATCGGCCGGTGCTGCGCCATCTCGCCTTCAGCAGCCATCGTGGGAGGATAAGTGAACTTCGCGTCCTGGAAGCGGCCCCTGTGGCGCGCTGCCGGCTCGAACTCCGAATGCACCGCCTTGTGCGAAAGGTACATGAAATAGGGCTGCTCTTTCGGCAACGTGCGCAGCCAGTCCAACGCATAATCCGTCAGCTCGTCCGTGATGTAGCCCTTCTGCGGCACCTTCTTTCCATCCACGTTCAGCCCGTTCGGGCTAGGCAGGTAGGTGCCCTGCCCGCGGAAGCTCACCCACTTGTCGAAGCCCGGCTTCGGCTCATCCGTCTCCGCACCCATGTGCCACTTGCCGAAAAAGCCCGTCCGGTAGCCCGACTTCTGCAGGTGCGCGGGAAAGAACGTTGTGCCCGCCGGAATCGGCGTGTTGTTGTCCACAATCCGGTGCCGGTGCGCGTAAACCCCCGTGAGGATCGACGCGCGGCTCGGACTGCACAGTGCCGTTGTCACAAACGCGTTCTTGAAGTGCGCGCCTTCTCTCGCCATGCGGTCCATCTGCGGCGTCTCCAGCCACGGCTGGGCCTTGAGAAAGCCCATGGCGTCGTAGCGATGATCGTCGCTGAGAATGAACACCACGTTGCGCCGCTTTTGGGCCGCCCCGCGCACCACGCTTGGCGTGAGCGAACCGGCCCCCATCGACGCCATCATCCGGCGCCTGTTCATCGGTTGCATGCTGAATTCTCCTCTGCCCTTTACCACACCAGCTTCAGGCCCAACTGCAGATTGCGCGGCGTATCTGCGCCGGAGATCACGCCGAACGCGCTGGTGCCCAGGGTGTTGCCCGGCTGCCCAAAGCGCGGCGTGTTGGAGGCATGGAAGGCCTCGAACCGGAACTGCAGGCGCAGCCGCTCGGCCAGGTGGAAATCCTTCAGCGCCGAGAAGTCCCAGTTGAAATCCGGGCGGTTCCTTAAGACATTGCGCCCGGAACTGCCCAGCTTGTACTGCCCGTTGGCGATGAAGGCCGCTGTATTGAAGTCGCGCTGGAGGCTGCGGTTGCCGTCGTATAACACGCCCACAATGTCCGGACGGTTCACAATCTCGCGGTCGCCGATGTTGGCTGGATTGCCGGAGACCACCGCGCTGAACGGCTCGCCGGACGCCCAAACCACAATGCTGCCCACGGCCCATCCGCCGAAGATCGCCTCCCCCACCGGGTGCATGCCCGACGCCCACTTGCGCCCTTTGCCAAATGGAAGGTCGTAGATGCCACTGGCCACGAACCGGTGCGGTATGTCCTGGTTGTCCACGGAGCGCTCCTGCCTGAAGTTGCGCATGTCCTGGAACCCGCATCCGGCCGTGTTCCCCGCGGCGGCGTTGCCGCACATGTCGGCGATGTTCTTCGACCACACGTACGACGTCAACAGCGTGAAACCCTGAGAGAACCGTTTCTCCACCTTGATCATTCCGGCGTGGTAGTTCGAGTTGCCGTTGTTGTGATAGCCGTAGATCGGGCCAAGTGGAGATGTGGTGATGCCGAGACCCGGTAGAACTGCGCTCCTGTACGGACGCTTGTCGTTCAGATTTCCTGGGCCGGGCGGTGAGTAGTTGTCTTCCGTGCGCGTGAGCAGGTGGACCCCCTTCGAACCCGAATAGCCCAGTTCCACCATCCAGTCCCTGCCAAGCTCGCGCTGGATGTTCATGTTCCACTGCTGTCCGTAGCCAATGTCGGGGCGCCGCTCGTAGGAAACAAACGTGAGCCCCGATGCTTTGCGGATATCCAGCGATCCCGCGGGCGGGCCGTCCTTCAGGAGCACCGCCGGCACCGTGGCGCTGGAAGCCAACGCGATGCCGTAGGCGTTGGGAGGATTGCCGATCAGGTATTCCCCGTCGCCCAGCGGTTCGAGATAGTTGAAAAAGACGCCGTAGCCGGCCCGAATCACGGTCTTCTGCCCCAGCTTGTAGGCGAAGCCGGCGCGAGGCATGAAGTTGTTCTTGTCGATCGCGAACATCGCCCGGTTGTAGCGGTCGCTGCCTTCCGTACCCGCGTAGATCAGCCGCGCGTTGCTGGGGTCGGTGTAATTGTCGAAAATCCCGATCCGGTCGTACTTGTCGATAAAGGGCAGCACTAGCTCGTAGCGCATCCCCAGGTTCAGCGTGAGATTGCGCGACACCTTCCAATCGTCCTGGATAAACAGGCCGGTGTTGGAACTGCGCAGATCCACCTGAATGCGCGTCTGCCAGGAGTAGGCGCTCGCCATGCCCAAAAGGAAGTCCGCCGCGCCGTCCCCGGTGAACCGCGCGTTGAATGTGTAGGCGCCAATCTCCGAGCGGATGTTGAAGATGTTGTTCTGGCTCCACAACACGTTCGCGCCGAACTTGACGGTGTGCTTGCCCTTAATCCACGTGGCGTCGCCGGAAAGCTGGCGGTTCTGCGAGTCGCGGTCCACGGGGTTGTTCGGACCGATGCCCAGCGCCCGGTACCCGGTGATCCCCATCTGCGTGAATCCGCCGGGAATCGTGTCGTTGCCGCCCTTGATGCCGTACTTCTTGTTGTACAGTTCCCCGTTGGTTTGTGCCGGGTTGTCGCGTTTGAACAGAGAGAAGTTCCAGCCGGCGCGAATCGCCGTGATGAAACTGGGGCTCCAGATGTGGTTCCACGTGGCGCCCGTGTTGTAGCCTTCAGTCACCCAGTCATAGGGGCCGCCGCCGAACGCCGGCGCCGGTAGGGGGAGAACGGCAGGGTTATCCGTGTCCATCTTCGAGATGCGCCAACTGACGTTGTCCTTGCTGGATAGATTGACGTCGGTCTTGAAGTCCCAGCGCATCAGGTCGCTCTTCACCGGCGAATTCACCAGGTAGTTCGCGCTCAGGCTGGAATTCTGCGTGGCTGGATAGAGATCGATCAGCGTCTTGCCCACCGAATCGAAGCGGCTGGAAGGAATCACGTTGCCCGGAAACGGCTGTCGCGTCACCGGATCGGTAATGCTCTTGTTGGACGCGGCCAACAGTTCGCTGAAGTCGCCGTTCTTCATCTTGGCCGTGGGAATCGTCGAACTCGTCGTAGAACTCTCCCGAACGATCGTCCGCTCAAAATCCCCGAAGAAGAAAACCCGGTTCCGGCCGTCCAGCATCTTGGGAATCAACACCGGTCCGCCCAGGGAGAGGCCAAACTGGTTCCGCTTGAAGGGCGGTTTCGGCTTGCTCGGCGGATCGAAGAAGTTCTTCGCGTCCAGCTTTTCATTGCGCAGGAACTCGAACGCCGAGCCGTGCAGGTCGTTCGTCCCGGACTTCATGCTCACGTTCACCACGCTGCCCATCGACCGCCCGTACTCAGCGGCATACGCGTTCGTCTGGACCTTGAACTCCTGAATCGAGTCGATCGACGGCTGCACCATCTCGGAGCGCCGCTGCGCTCCCGCCAGTTCTGTCGGGTTGTTGTCTATCCCGTCCAGTAGGAAGTTGTTCTGCGTCACTCTTTGTCCGCCCACGCTGAAACCGCCGTACCTGCTGCCGCTGGTGGATTGCACGGTACCGGCGGAAAGCAGGGCCAACTGCCCGTAGTCCCGCCCGTTGAGCGGCATGTCCACAATCCGCTTGTTGTCGATCACCTGCCCCTGGCTCGCCTCTACCGTGTTCAGCTGCGCCACGTCGGAGGTCACCATGATCTTCTCCGTCATCGCGCCCACTTCCAGCGCGAAATTCAGTTCCGCTCTCTGGTCCACCTCCAGCACTACCCCCGACCGCGCGATGGACTTAAACCCCTTGTGCTCCACCGCCACCGAGTACTCCCCAGGATTCAGCAGCGGCACGGCATAGTAGCCGTCGGCGTTCGTTTGAGCCTCCCGGACAACGGCGGTGCCCAGAGTGGCCACCTTAATGGAAACGCCGGGTACGACAGCCCCACTGGCATCTGTCACACGCCCGACGATCTGCGCCGTCTGCCCAAGCGCCGGTAGCGCCAGCGTCACGGCGACAAAAACTAAAGAGATTGCGAGTTTGCGAGACATGGCAATTCATCTTCGTTTGGAACATAATGCTTGAGAAGGTGAATTCGCTGTTCTCAAACTGTGACTCACAGCTCTTTTTCTAATCAGGACAATCACTTGGGCGCCAGTGTTACATTCCGAGTTAACAGCGAGCAGCGCGCCCTCGCCCTGCGGATTGCCGCCAGCCGCGCCTTTGGCCGCGCCGCCCGGCTGCGCGAACTCCTCCTCGACATCGTCGAACACGCCAGTCAGCCGGAACTACTCACTGAGCAGCACATCGGCGTTCGTGTCTTCGGCCGGCCGGAAGGCTATAACCCAGCCGACGACAACATCGTCCGCGCCGCCGCCCGGCAACTTCGCGCGAAGCTCAAAGAGTACTTCGAGGGCGAAGGCTGTGACGAAACCATCTTCCTGGACATCCCCAAAGGCGGCTACCTCCCCATATTCTCCGCTCGAACGGCGCCCCCCGCGCTCCATCCGGCCAGGAGTTTCCTCTGGGGCTGGATCTCCGCCGTAACCCTCCTCACCTGTCTGGTCGCCGGGCTGCTCTGGGATCGGGCACGGCTTCTCTCAGAGTCTTCAGAGCCCGACACCATCCTCGGCGAGGTCCTCTCCTCCCATCCCGGCGCCGTCCGCTTCGTCCTCACCGATTCCACCCTGCCATCCATCAACCAGGTCCTGGGCGAAACTCCCTCCGCCGACGACTACGCCAATCGCACCTTCGTGCGGCGCGGCGAAGAGCTTGCCGCCCACGATCCCATGCTCCTCAACCTGTGGAACACTCTCATGGATCGCCAGATTACCTCGCTCGCCGACGTCTCCGTCCTCACGCGCCTGTTGCAGACTCATACCCGCTCCGCCCGCCGCATCGAGGTCCGCCATGCCAGGCACATGCGGACGCGGGACTTCAAGTCCGGGCACTTCGTCATCACCGGCAGCCGGATCTCCAACCCCTGGGCCGGCCTATTCGACCAGTACACCGACTTCCGCTTCACCGGGACCGGCGCGCTCATCGACGTCCACCCCGCTCCAGGCGCGCCCTCGGAGTACCACCGCAACTACCGGGATCTGGACTACGCCCGCATCGCGCTGGTCCCCAACATCTCCGGCACCGGGGATGTCCTCCTGGCCGCCGGCATGGGCTTTGAAGGCACCGAAGGCGCGGGCGAGTTTCTGCTCGATCCCGACGCGTTGACGCAGACAAGGAAGCTCCTGGGCTTGCGCTCCGGCATGCCCCTGCCCCACTTCGAGGTTCTCCTGGAAGCCAAGGTGATGGGCGGGACCTCCCGGGCCGTCCGCGTCCTCATCGCCCGCAGCCACGCCCCCGCTAGCCGCCAAACGCCCGGATCGCCGACACCGTAGCCGACACCGCCGCCTCGTCGTGCGCCGCCCCCACGAATGCCGCCTCGAACTGCGACGGCGGCAGGTACACGCCCTGCTCCAGCATGTGATGGAAGAACGCCTTGAACCGCCCCGTGTCCGCCGCCTTCGCCGTCTCCCAATCCCGCACCGCGCCGGTGCCGAAGAAGAACGTGAACATCGACCCCACCCGGTTCACCGTCACGCCTGCCGGCGCCGCCGCGCAAATTCGCGCCGCCGCGGCGTCGATCTGCGCGTAAACCTCCGGATGCGCCTTCAGATGCCGCAGCATCGCCAGCCCCGCGGCCACCGCCAGCGGATTGCCCGAAAGCGTCCCCGCCTGGTAGACGTTGCCCACCGGAGCCACTTTCTGCATGATCTCCGCCCGGCCGCCGTAGGCCGCAATCGGCAGCCCGCCGCCGATCACTTTCCCGAACGTCGAGAGATCCGGCCGGATCCCGTACAGCGCCTGCGCCCCGCCGAAGCTCACCCGGAAGCCGGTCATCACTTCATCGAAGATCAGCAGCGCCCCGTGCTTCGTGCACAGCGCCCGTAGCGCTTCGTGATAGCCCGGCAGCGGCGGCACGCAACCCATGTTGCCCACCACCGGTTCGATGATCACCGCCGCAATCTCATCTCCGTGCGCCGCAAACGCCGCCTCCAGCGCTTCCACTGAGTTGTACGGCAGCGCCATGGTCGTCCGCGCAAACTCGTCCGGCACTCCGGCCGTGTCCGCGATGCCCAGGGTCGCCATCCCGCTGCCGGCCTTCACCAGCAGCGAATCCACGTGCCCGTGGTAGCAGCCTTCGAACTTCACCGTCAGCGTCCGCCCGGTAAACCCGCGGGCTACCCTTAGCGCGCTCATCGTCGCCTCGGTGCCCGAATTCACCAGCCGCACCATCTCCATCGACGGCACCGCCGCCCGGATCTCCTCGGCCAGTTCGATCTCCCGCTCCGTCGGCGCCCCGAAGCTCGTGCCCACTTCCAACACGCCCCGGATCGCCTCCATCACCGCCGGAAAGCGGTGCCCCAATATCAGCGGCCCCCAGGAGCCCACATAGTCGATGTAGGCGTTCCCGTCCGCGTCGAACATCCTGCATCCCTCGCCCCGCTCGATGAACCGCGGCACGCCGCCCACCCCGCGAAACGCCCGCACCGGCGAATTCACGCCGCCCGGAATAATCCCTTGCGCGCGCTCCATCAGCGCCGCGCTCTGCTCCGTCTTCATGAAGTCCTGCCCTCTTTCACCACTTTGTGCCCCAGCATGCCGCCCACCACAATCTCCCGCATCGTCCCGTTCAGGTTGTTCAGAATCCGGTCTTTCAAATCCAGGTACCCCTGCGTCCCGGCAAACAGGTCCTGCACGATCTCCCGCATCCGCGGGCTGTGCCGCATCAGCTCGATCATGCGCGCCGGCACGCTCGAAAACATCAGCTGCTGCACGAAGAACCGCTTCGCCAATCCGGCGCCGAAACTCAAATCGGCCGTGAACTCCCGGTCGATCGACGCCCGGTACTCGTTGTGCCGCTCCGCCAATCCGTGCCGTTCGCTCAGCACCGCCTCCGCCGCCAGATCGCCCGACCGGATCGCATAATACAGCCCCTCGCCCGTCACCGGATCCACCAGCCCCGCCGAATCCCCCGCCGCCACCCAGCCCGGACCGCACACCCGGTTCCGCTGCCACGACGGCCGCTCCAGCGCCGGAATCAAATGCCCGTAGAACGTCGCACCCTCCAGCGGAATCCCGTGCTCTTCCATGTACCGGTGCAGCCGCTCTTTTACCTTCTGCGACGGCTCGCCCTTCCCGCAGATGCCCACCGACAGATGCCCGCACCGCGGGAACACCCAGATGTAGCCCTCGAAGTTCGGGAAGAACTGAATGTCGATCCGCTCCCGCTCGCCCGGCACGAAATAGCCCATCGCGCACATCGTGTCCGCGGCAGACCACTCCGTCCCCACATTCCGCAGCGTGTTCCGCGCGCCCATCGCCACCACCACGTAATCGGCCTCGAACCGGCCGCTCTTCGTCTGCACGCGCCACTTCTCGCCCGAGCGCTCCAGTCCCGTCACCCGCTGCTTTTCCAGCCGCACCCCGGCATGCTCGGCCCGCTCCAGCAGCATCCGGTTCAGGTCCAGCCGCGAATACACCAGCAGCGGATGCCGCAGCGGCATCGTCACCGATCCGCCCCTCGGCTCGGAAAGCGTCGCTTCCCGCACAGCCCGTTTCGGCGTCGAATTCTCCACCAGAAACGGGTACTGCTTGTAGGCTTTGTAGGTGATGCCGCCGCCGCACGGCTTCTCCCACGCCAGCTTCTCATCCAACAGGACAGTCTCCACCCCGGCAGAGGCTAGCCTCGCGGCGGCCATCGACCCGGCCGGTCCTCCCCCCAGGACCGCCACCCGCTGCAAGCTCACTTCTTCGGCTCCGAGGCCTTTCCTGCGCCCATCCCGCCCTTCATCGCGCCCATCGGCGGATGGTCCGCCGGCATCTCTGTCGCCGGCGCAGCCGGAGCCGCCGCACCACCCGGCATCTCACCAGGCATCCCGCCGGGCATCCCGCCGGGCATCGTCGTCCCGTGGCCCATGCCGCTGTCCGCCTTCTTCTTCACCACCCACTCGTTGCCCTGCTTCACCAGCGTGTACTTCATCGACATGCCCGACGCCGGGCCGCCCGACTTCGGCTTGAAGCCCACGGTCGCTTCGGCTTCGTTGTCCTTGAAGGTGACGGCAGTGATTTCAATGTCCATGGCGGACATGTTCAGCCCGGCCTTCTCGGTCAGGTGCTTCACTACGCCGGCTTTTACGGCATCATTGGTCTGGATATTCTTGGAGCAGCCCGTCATGAGAACGAGCGCCAGGGGAAGTGTAAGTCTCGAAAGGGTCACAAAATCAGTATAACCGCCTCATTTCAAGGCGATGGTCACCCCCCTCGTGCTTTCCACTCCGCCGATCCTCACCACAACGGCGACCGCCGGGCCGGCCGGCGCGTCTTCCGGTGCCTTCACGTTCAGTTCCAGGTAGCCTGCCGGGCTGCCCGGCTGCGCGCCCGCATAGTAGACGTCGCAGGCGATGCCGCCGATCAGGACTTCCACTGCCGCCACAGGCTTGGGCAGCACCTCCAACGCCAGCGCGCCGTCGATGCCCGCCGGATCCGTGGCTCCGCCGCCCGTCGCTCTCAGCACCACCGGACGCCCGCGCTCGGCCGGATTTGCCTCGGAGTTCGCCGTCCCGTCCTCATTGCGCGCCAGCGCCTGCCCGCCGCCGCTGCCGTCGGCCGAAAACAGCCCCGGAGCGGCCGGCGCCACAGCCGCGCTCACCGGCGCGCTGGCCAGCCCGCCGCGCTCCACCACCACCTCCGCCGCGGCCGCGCTTTCTAGCCCGAACGGCGCGATGGCCGAGATCTCTTTCTCAGACACCCACTCGATCGCCGCCGGCAGGCCGTTGATCAGCACCCGCGTCCCGCCCAACGTCAGCGGCAGGTTCGCGCCCGCCTCGGCAATCTTCCTCTCGCCGAACGCCAGCCCTTCGCCGCGCAGCCGGATCACCAGCCCCGGCGCGATCGGTCCCGTGATGAGTTGCGCGCCGTGCAGCACTCCGTCGGCCGCCAGCACCGGCGGCGTGCTGGCCTTCACTTTCAGCTTCACCGCCACCTTCACCGCGCTCACGCCCGCGGCAGGCGCGGAGACATCCAGGCTGCCCGAATACTCTCCCGCCGCCAGGCCAGCCGCATTGGCTGTGACGACGATCTCCCCATTCACCACCTCCGCCTTCAGCCACGCCGCCCCTTCCGTCACCTTCACCTGCAACGGCAGCGTGCCCGCCGGGCTGGACGGCTTCAGCCGCTTCACCGCTACCGGCTCGCTGCCGTCCAGCAGAACCTCCAGCTCCACGCTGCCGCTGTCCAGGTTCAGCGTTGCGGCCAGGCCGGAAACCTTGATCAGGAAGCCATCCGAACTGCCGCCGTTGAACGCGGCCGACACCCCGGCCAGCCCACTGCCAAAATCGCGCGAGTCGGTCGAACCGGCAATCCAAACTCCGTCCGAAACCGCCTCCACCGCCCGGGCCGAATCGTAACCCGTGCCCCCCACCACCGTGCTCAGGATGTACCGCGGCTCCACTGTGCCGACCTTCGCCAGGAAGACGTCTCCCATGCCCCCCGCTACGATCTCCGGCGTCCCCCCCGTGATGGGGAAGTCCGTGCTGGCCGTGTCGCCCGTCAACCACACACCGCCGTCCGGCCCAAGCGAAATGCCGCGCGCCGACTCATACTGCCGCCCGCCCAGCACCGTCGAGTACTTCGCCGCCTTGCCCTGCTTGTCCAGATGGACCAGGAACGCGTCATAGTCGCCGGCCACCTTCTTCTGCGCCGCCTCCGGAGTCACGGCGAAATCCTCCGACTCCGTCACGCCGGCCACGAAGATGTCCCCGGCGCTGTCCATCGCCAGCGCGCGCACGCCCTCATCCCGGCCGCCGCCCAGGTACGTTCCCTGCTTCACCGTAATCATGTCCTTGTCGAGGTGCAGCAGGTAGGCGTCGCGCAACAGGCCGCCGCCGGCATACACCACGCCCGCATCCATCGGGTCCGGCCACACCACGCGCAGCGGTACCGATGTCAGGTCCATCCCCGGCTGTACCCAGCTGCTCCCGCCGTTGGTGGAGCGGTACAACCCGTAGTCGGTCGCCGCAAAGACAAGGTCCGCCTGCGACGGGTGCGCCTTCACATCGTAGACCGTGGCCAGCGCCGGGAATCCGTTCTTCATCACCCGCCAGGTGGCTCCGCCATCTACGCTCTTGTATGCCATCTGGTTGTAGGAAGACACCCACAGCACCTTCGCGTCCTTGGGATCGAACGTGATGCTCCAATAAATATCGTCCGCCGGCAGCCCGGCTACCTTCGTCCAGATCATGCCTCCGTCTTCACTGCGGAAGAAGCCGCCGACGCCGGCCGCAAACAGCAGGTTGGGCGTCGTGGGATGGATCGCCATCGACACCATCGTGGTGCCCGCCAACCCCTGCCGGACGCTCATCCAGGTCTCGGCGCCATCCACGCTTTTGTAAATGCTGTTGCCGAGCGTGAGGATGTAGATCGTTTTCGAGTCCCGCGGGTCCACGCCCAACCAATACGGATTCCGCCCCGGCCCCGGCCCCGTCGCCTGCCAGCTCGCGGCTCCATCCGTGCTGCGGAACACCGGCCCCGCGGCGGAAGCCACATACAGCCGGGCCGGGTTCGTGGGATCGATGGCCAATCTCACCACGTCCGTGGAGGCCAGCCCGGCGTTCGCTTCCTTCCAGGTGACGCCCCCGTCCACCGTCTTGTAGACGCCCCGCGGCGTGGCCGCGTAGAGCACCAGCGGCTGCTTCGGATCTATCGCCGCGTCACGCACTTCCAAGCCCTTCATCCCGTCCGCGGCGGGCCTCCAGTCCAGCCCCTTGTTGGCGCTCTTCCACATCCCGGCGCTGCCGTGCGTCTTCTGCCACCCGTTCACCACCGGCAAGTCCGTGGCAAAGGTGTCGGCGGCCACCACAATCGTGCCGTCCGCCGGCGCCAGTACCTTTTTCCCCTCCACTATGTCGTTGCCGGCCAGTACCGTCCCTTGCTTCAGCGTCTTGCCCGCCGCGTCCAGCCGCACAATCACCATCCCTGGCCCGGCCGAAAACGCGCTCCTGTTCGAGTTCGACGGCACCGGGAAACTGCTCGATGCCGTCCACCCCGTCACCACGGCCTGCCCTTGCGCGTCCACTGCGATCGCGTTCAACCAATCGTCCGACGACGTGCCCAGATATGTGCAATATTCCAGCTTCTTGCCATCCGCGCTCAATTTCGCAACGAATCCCTCCTCCTTGCCCAGCGCATTCTTTTGAAATGCCTCGGCCGTCGTGGGCAGGTCCGTCGAGGTGGTCCATCCCGCAACGTAAATTGCGCCGGCCGCGTCCACCGCCACCCCTTGAATGCTCTCGTCCTTCGCCCCCCCCAGCACCGCTCGCCACAGCAGCGTCGATCCGCTCGGGTTCATCTTCTGTACAAAAGCGTTCCCGCCTTCGTGCTCCACAGCGCCGCCCGCCGCCGCAAATCCCGTGGAATACGAATACCCGGCCAGAATCAGATTCCCATCCTTGTCCCGC
>JACQZS010000211.1 GCA_016213725.1 Acidobacteriota bacterium
CCAGATCGCCGTCGCGTTCGAGCCCTTGGCGTTCGTCGACAGGTAAAACGCGTTCCCGTATCCGCCCGTCGCCAGCACCACCGCGTCCGCTACGTGGACTTCAGTCGCCCCCGTCACCATGTTCCGCGTCACGATGCCCCGCGCCTGGCCGTCGATCACCACCACGTCCTGCATGTCGTAGCGGTAGAACATCTTCACCTTGCCGGCGTCCACCTGGCGCTCCAGCGCCTGGTAGCAGCCCAGCAGCAGCTGCTGGCCCGTCTGCCCTCTGGCATAGAACGTTCGCGACACCTGCGCGCCGCCGAAGCTGCGGTTGGCCTGCACGCCGCCGTACTCGCGCGCAAACGGCACGCCCTGCGCCGCAATCGAGTGCGCCCGCCGCGGAGAGTCCTGGAAGCAGAAGCACTTCACGTTGTAGCCCAGCTCGCCCAGGCTCGCCGCCGCCGCGCCGCCCGCCAGCCCGGAACCCACCACGATCACGGTGTACTTCCGCTTGTTGGCCGGGTTCACCAGCTTCATCTCGAACTTGGCCTTGCTCCACTTCTGCTCAATCGGCCCGGAGGGAATCTTGGAATCCAGTTTCAATGCCATTTCTCTTTCCTCCGTCCTACTTCACCGCTCCGCCGATCAGCCCGGTGAGCACCGCCAGCGGCATGCTCACGTTCCCGATCCCGATCGCCCACCCATAGATCTTCGCCAGCGCCTTCAGCTTCGGCGTGTGCTGCGGATGGTTCACCCCCATCGTCTGGAACATGCTCCAAACACCGTGATAGAGGTGCATCGCCAAAAGGATGTTCGCCACCATGTAGAACAGGCTCGCCGCCGGGTTCCGGAAGCCCAGGATCACGTTGTGGTACACGTCGCCCTTCACAAAGTCCGATCCCAATGCCTGTCCGGTGGTGAAGTGCAGGATGTGGTACACCAGGAACGCCCCGATGATCGGCCCGCTCCACAGCATCGTCCGCGCCGCGTACGATGTCGCAATCGTCGCCTTCTTGACATAGGCCTGCGGCCGCGCTTCGCCCTTCAGCCGCCACAATTGATAGGCCGAAATGATGTGCAAGCCCGTGCACAGCAGCAGAACCGCCCGCACCCCCCACAGCGCGCCGCCCAACCCCTGCAGCATCTCGGCGTAGTGGTTCAGCTTCTCCGGCCCCTGAAACACCTGCAGGTTGCCAATCATGTGGCCCAACACGAACCCGCACAAAACAAAGCCCGTCGCGGCCATCACTACCTTTGTGCCGACGACGGACTGATAGAACCCGGCTGGCCTCGAAAGGCCGCCGTTCATCGCAATGGAACTCATCTAGGCACTCCCTCTTCCCGATGGCCTCTTCCCGATGGAATGTTGTTCGGGGTGTCCGTGCATCTTCAACGACATTCCTGATGCCCGGAAGTTCCTATTGTATAGAACAATTCGGAGTGCAGGGTGCGTTTGCCGCCACACAAAGGAAGGGGCCCGCATTTTCTGCGGGCCCCTCTATCCGTTCCATTCAGGCCGTTTTCCGGCCTGCCCGTTCTTACCGGAGTGACATCGCGATTTCCACGCGCTCCGCCTTCACTTCCTTGCCGATCAGCGTCGGCGACTTGTGGCGCTTGCCCCCGACGCCGAACCCCGATCCGGACACCCAGGCTTCCGTCAGCCGGTAGCCGTTGCCCGTCTTTTCGAATACCAGCCGCGGGCTCTTCGGCTGATTCGAATCTCCCGCCGGGAACGTCATGATCGCCTGACGCTTCCCTTCCGCGGTCGTGAGCACCAGCGCGCTCCCCGTCCTGCCGTACTCCACCTCGTACTGGCCTGCCGGGTAGATGTGCGCCCCGGCCTCAAAACTGAATGGCACCGTGGCCCGCATCGCTACCGTCGTCAAGCCCATCCCGGGCATCGCCAGGACGACCATCATCGCCAGCGCGCCAATTCTCAACATCATATTCATCGTGTTCATCTCGCTTAGTCCTCCCGGATTTTCCCGTTTCTGCTTCGAGTCCGAACCGTCCCAGCGTCCGGTCTCTGGAAACTTAAACGGATTACCGGAAGTTTCGTTCGGTTGGCTCCCGCGAATTTACATCCGTCACCAACCTGTTACTTCGTCGGCAACTGCACCCTGCCCGGCGCCCGCGGCATCACTACCTGCGACAAATGCAGCTTCCCGGCTTTCTTCACGAAAACCAGTTCGGGTGCCCCCTGCCTCGCGCTACCGTCCATCCGGTAGCCCACCGCCAGCGCGGCTGCGCTCGACCCCGCCGCGCGCACAGACACGATCCCCGCCGCGTTCGGCGCCGTGATCAGGTACTCGCCCGCGGGCATCGTCCGGCCATTCACCACAAACTCGAACGGGACCATCGCGCGTGTCGTGCCCGCCGCCAAATCCGCCGCTGCCACGCCCAGCGCCATCGCCATCGCGGCTGCCGCCGCCAAGGCACACTTCAGGCTTGTGCGTTTCATCTCTCTTTTTCCTTTCTGAATTTCTCAGGGCTGTGCCCGGATTCGGGCTATTTCCAGATTGGTTCCGGCCGCTCTTTGCGTCCGATCTCACTCACGAAAACGAATTCCCGCACTACCTGTTCCGTGATTTTCGGACAAATTTACCTGAGTATCGGACTTTATCCCATCACCCTCGCGAACGCCGCCTTGAACTTCTCCATCTCCTCGCGGGTCCCCACCGTCACCCGCACGTGCTGCGGCCACGACGGCCATACCCTGCCCACCATCACCTTCTGCGCCGCCAGCGCCGCTATCGCCTCCCGCCCCGGCCGCTTCACGTCCACCATGAAACAGTTGCTCACCGAGGGCACGAACACATACCCCTTCCCCTTCATCCACTCAAATACGCTCTCCCTCACTTCCGCCACATACTTCTTCCGCTCCGCCGCCGTCTGCTTCGCCAGCAGGCTCGCCGTCGCCCCCGCCATCCCCGTCGTCGGCAGGAAGCCCGCCCCGAAGTACCTCAGCCGGTCCAGCGTTTCAGGCTGCGCGATCGCCAGCCCCGCTCTCAACCCCGCCATCCCGTAGATCTTCGAAAACGTCCGCAGCACGATCACGTCCTTCTCGCGCGTGGCCAGATCCAGGCACGCCGGCGCGTCGCTGAAGTGGATGTAGGCTTCGTCGATCAGCACCGCGCTCCCCGCCGGCCGCTTCTCCACCAGCCGCTCGATCGCCGCCCGCTTCGTCAACGTCCCCGTCGGGTTGTTCGGATTGCACACATAGAACACGCCCGCCTCCGCGCCTGCCGCCGCCAGCATCGCATCCACGTCGTGCTCGTACTCCTTCGTCAGCGGCACCTTCAGCGCTTTCGCCTTCACCCGCGCCGCCGCCATCTCCCCCGCCTCGTACCCCGGCTCTCCCTTCACAAACGCCCGCCCCGGACCGCAATACGAAAGCACCGTCCGATGCAGTGGATCGCTCGACCCCGCATACGGCTGCACCTGATCCGGCCGCCGCCCCTCCATCCCGGCGAACGTCCTTCCCAGCCGCCCCACTTCCCCAAACAAATACCGCCCCCCGCGTTTCAGCATCCCCGCCATCGCCTCCAGCGCCTCCGCGCACGGCCCCAGCGGATTCTCGTTCGCATTCAACAGCACCGCGTCCGCCGGCGGTTCGCCCACGTAGCTCATCTGCGCCAGCAGCCGCTCCCCGCCCACCGGCCCCGCCAGCGCCGCTAACGCCGCGGCCCGCCGCCCGAAGACCCGCCTTGAAACAACTGCGCCCTGTTCCATTTCTCGATCGTCTCCTTCACCACCGCCGTCATCCTCTCAACCACGGCGGCGTAGTATTCCTCGGCCTTCTTCTGGTCGAACCGCACCGAGCCCTGTCCGGGCTGGTACAAAATCACCGGAGTCGGAAACGGAAACGCATACCATGTGCCCGCTGCCGGCCGCGGAGTCTCCAGCTCTTTACTGTACCTCTCCTTCCGCACCAGGCTCGGATGCCGGGCCTGCGTGAACGCCGTCTCGTTCCATCCCGCGTGGCCCCCGTCCTCTCCAAACACCTTCAGCGTCACGTCCGAACAGATCGCCCACCAGTTCGTCACCATCACCCGCACCCGCTCTTCGCGGCCCACCTTCTCCGCCAGTTCATTCAGAATCGCCGTCTGCGGCCCCCCATGCCCATTGATCACGATGATGTTCTCAAACCCGCTCCGCGCCAGCCCCTTCAACACGTCCGCCACAAACAGCCGGTACGCCCCCTCCGACACCTGGAAAGTCCCAGCATACCCGTCCAGACTCCCCGTCACCCCGTACGGAATCAGCGGCGCCACCAGCGCGTCCAGCTTCGGCGCCATATCCCGCGCCAGATCCTGCGGCGCCGTGTTGTCGGCCCCGTTGTGGATCACTCCATGCGCCTCCACCGTCCCCGTCGGCAGCAGCACCGTCTTGATCCGCGCCGGCACCAGCTCCCGGAACTCCATCCAATTCAGATCGTTCATCTCGCGGCTCGTCTGCCCCACAACGGCCTGAACCGCGCAAATCAGCAGCACTCCGGCAGATTTTCGCATACCGGCTCTACTCTAACCCACTCCACCCTGAGATTCACCAGATCCGGAGTCTTCGCTCCCTCCACACAGGAAGGAACCTGCCCATCCCAGGCCCAACGAGCGCAGATCGGCGAACTCCTGGATACCCTGCCGTAACCCGCCCGCCCCCTGCCGGCCAGCTGGTGTCGGCTTGCAGCCGCGGGAAGCTCGCAGCCTTGCGGCACAGCTCCGCCGCCCGTTGCCATCGGCGACTGCACACGCCACCCGCTTCCGGCGCGTCTTCACGGCCGGACCTCGTCACCCCGGCTAATTTGAGAGCCGCAGAATCTCGCTCGCAATGCGCGCAAACGCCTGGTTCAACTGCGTATTGTCGGGCGCGAACACATACAATCCCGTCGGCTGCGTCCGCGTGTAGCTCGGACTCACAGGATCATTCGCGATCTTCGCCAGCAGCACTTCGTCCGGTGGATCGGCGCCGCCCGGGTCGCCCAGTCCGATGACGTAGAAGGTCGGCGTCAGGTTCGAGTCGCTGCGGATCCGCGTCGCCGCGTTGTCGGTTGCGTTCCGCGCCGCCGCGCCGATGTTGATCGGCTTGTCCGGCCGGAACTTGCCTTGATAGGAGTGCCCGTTCGGGAATGTCGTGATCGCGTTGTCATAGCAACACCCCGTCGCATTGCCATAGGCGTCCTGCGTCGGGATGTAGGCGATGTCGCGCCGCACGCGAGTCAGGTTCGTCGTGCCCGATCCGAAATTGCAGCCTTGCCGGCTCTCGTTCCCGCTGGTCGCGCCGTTGATCGAAACGTCGGCGGCATTCACGCCCGTCGTGTATCTCGCATAGACTCCGTACGACGCGCCTGTCGCGGCGTCCGCGCTGCCGATCGTCGCCATCACTCCCAGCCGGTCCTGCGGCGCCCAGGAGCTGCTCGTGTTCGCCCTGCCCGCCGCGTCATAACACGTACTCTTCGGGTACGTGTATGTCGATGCCGCGTTCGAGTACGACGACGACCCGTCTCCATACCGCGTGTCCGACAGCTTCTTCACCGGCCAGTACGCCGTCAGCGCCGTCGGCACCCCGTCCGTAAAGAACAGGATCATGTTCAGCGCCCCCGGCTCGTTGATCGTCACCAGCTGGTTGTACGCCTCCGAGATCGCCATCGCGCTGCTCGTGCCGCCCGTGCACGTAATCGTCGAGATCACCGAGTCCAGCGTCGGGTTCGTCGACTTGAAGTTCTTCGACGGCGCGTACCCCACAAACATCCCGCTGCTGAAGGTGATCAGCGCCAGCCGGTCGCGCCCCTCCGCAAAGTTCGATACAAACGAGCGCGCCGCCGACTTCATCGGCTCGCAAGAACCCGAGTTCTGCATACTGCCGGACCGGTCCAGCACGATGATCATGTTCACGTCGCGCCTCGATGCCGTTCCGGTCGCCGCCACATTGACGTTGCTGTACTTCGCCATCCGCAGAAAGTATGTCGGCGCCTGCACCGACGCTGCCACCGTCACCGTCCTCGTCCTGAGCCCGGATTCCGCCACCACGATATTCACCACCAGGTTCTTCGTGTTCAGCGTCCCAGCCGGATAGTTCGCCGAGAAAAACGCGTTCGCCCGCGCTTTCGCCGATGCCTCCTGCGCCGCCAGCGTCATCCCCACGTTCACCGATCTCGCCGCCGCCAGCGCCGCCGCGTCGCAGGACGCCGACAGCCGCGCCCGCACCAGGTACAGAAACGCCGCATCCACCGCCAGCGCCACCATGAACACCACCAGCACCAGCGTCACGCCCATCACCAGCAGCGCGAATCCGCGCTCCTTAGAAAATCGATCGCGCATACACGGGCCCTCGATTGTTCAGCGTTGGAAAATCCCTTACCGGCGACTCAAACCAGGCCTCCGTCACAAACGCCAGCTCCCCATCCCCCAGCGTCAGAATGCTCTCGAAATTCGTCGCCACCGCCGTCGAGTTCTTCAGGTAGTTCGCCGCCGTCAGCGTCCCGTTCGACGTCACAATCGCATCCGACGGCGTCGCGATCTTGCTCGTCTTCAGCAACTTGTTCCCAATCACGATCCGCTGCGTTACCACCGTTTTGTTCAGGTTCGTGCACTGCGCCGTCGACACCCCGCCGTCCGTGCATTGCTGGGTCCCGATCCTCATCAACTTGCTCAGTATCACCACCCCGCCTCCGCTCGTCCTCGTCATCTGCAGCCCCGACGCCAGCCGCACCACCAGGTTCTGGTTCCCCGTTTGCGAAAAATCCACCCACCGCGCGAACATGTGCCCCGTGTCCCTCGCAATCTGGTTCGTCTGCATCACCCGCTTCAGGTCCATGCCCATGATCACCATCGACATGTACAGCGGCACCAGCAGCACCAGGCAAAGGCCGAATTCGAGCAGCGTGTTCCCGCGCTGCTTTCTCCTCCGTAGCGCCATCGCAATCACCTCGCCGGCGGACTCTGGCCGCCCGGCAATCCCTCCATCCGGTCCGCTGCCCGCGCCACGATGCTCAGCGTCCCCGCCTTCCTCATCAATGGCGCCATCCACGATAACTGATACCCCTCCACGCTCACCTCCACCAGATTGCCCGGAACGTTCTCCGTGGTCTCCGCCAGCGTGTCCGGCTTGTAATACCGGATCTTGATGCAGCTATTGCAGTTCTTCAGAAACCCCATCGCGTTCCTCTGAACTACCGTCTGGATGGATGCGTCCTGCCCCATCCCCGCCATCCTCTGGTACGTCACCGCGTACCGCACCCCTTCCCGTACGGCGTGCTGAAACGTGTTCTGCAGGAAGATCGCCAGCCCATGGTCGATAAACGCGAAGATCAGCGCCATCAGCGGCACCAGCACCATCCCCCCCTCCAGGATCGCGTTGCCCCTTTGCCGGCGCCTTGTCCCGAAAATAGTTGTGATGCTGCCCATACTTGTGTGCTCTCGCGTACGCCGCCTTCCTCTCATCCATACCATCGGATGAACTTCGCGGGACCTTAATAGGCCGCAATGTAGGCGCAACTAAGGTGTTTCACCGGGCGAAAGTCCGGTCAGTCTCGCAAAAAAGGCCCTATCCGACTACCGCGCCGCCCCACGCTTCTTGTAAGGGTACTTCTCCCAATCCACCGCCGCCAGACCCAGCCGGTCCCACATCACCGTCCCCCTCTTCACCGTCAGCTCCGCCACAATCATCCGCTCCCCGTTCAGCTTTCCCCCTGCCGAATCCACAAACCCGAACGCCCCCTTCTGTACGCTCAACACCGTGATGTCCGCCTCCGTCCCCTCGCTCAGATTCCCCAGTTCCTTCCGACCGATCTCTTGCGCCGGCGCCCACGTCGCCTCGCGGATCACGTCTTTCAGCGGCATGCCCATGTTCAGGATCTTCGACATCACGTTCGGCAGATCCTTCATCCCCGCGTTCATGCTCCCCGTGTGCAGGTCCGTCGAGATCGAGTCCGGCCAGAACCCTTGCCGCACCATGGGCATGGCGATGTTCCAGTAGAAGCTGCCCCCGCCGTGCCCCACGTCGAAGTAGATCCCCCGCTTCCGCCCCGTCTCCATCGCCGGATTCGTCTTCCCGTTCAACAGCTCGTCCCGGTGCCCGCCGTAGCAGTGCGTGTAGATGTCGCCCGGCCGCAGCTTGTCTTCCATCAGCATCTTCAGGTTCCGCTGCTCCGACACATAGCCGAAGTCCACCATCACCGGCTGCTTCGTCTCGTTGCCGGCCTTCACCGCTCCATCCACGTCCGGCCATCCTTCTTTGCTGTAGTGCGCCACCTTGAAGCCCACAATCACGTCCTTGTGCTTCCGCGCCATCTCCACCGCCGCCGCCGCGTTCATGTCCGCCGCGTCGTTCTCGCTGGTCACCCCCATCCCGCCGCCCACGATGTTCAGAAATGCCAGCACTCGCGTCTTCGCCCGGTCGATCACTCTCTGCCGGAAGTCCTCGAAATTCCGCGCGCCCGACGTGCCCGCATCCACCATCGTCGTCACCCCCGTCCGGAAGCTGAAGCTGTCCGGATAGACGCTCAGGTCCCCCGTGTACACGCGCTTCAACCCCGTGCCCGCGTAGACGTGCACGTGCATGTCGATCAGCCCCGGCGCCACGTACAAACCCTGCGCATTCACTACGCGCTCCGCCTCCGCCGCAGGAATCTCCTTCGCCACCTTGGCGATCCGCCCCCCGGCCACCGCCACGTCCATCACGCCGTCGATCCCGTTTTTCGCGTCCACCACGTGGCCGCCCTTTACCAGCAGGTCGTACTTCGCTTGCCCCCACACCATCCCCAGGCAGAACAGAGCAGCCGGAATCCAACGCGCCATGGCACGCACCTCCACACCGCATCATAATCTCAACGGTCTGCTCCCTGCGCGCGATGTTTTGCCATCCAGGATCGCCCGCATGAGATCGCCCTCCCTCGCTCGCGCCCCCCAGTGGCTCGCCCTCAACCCCCGCGCCGAGTGGCACTCCAACTCCATGCGCATCGCCGGCGGCCTCACCCGCGCCAGACGCATCCCCCATCGCCGGAACACGCCGGCTCATCCGCCTCTACCAGCCCGCCGTCCTCTGGAACGTCATCGGCTACCCCAAATCCGGCCCAACCGCCGCCCGCCTACTCTCTCCGCATCGCCCCCACACCGGCCCGCATCGTCAGTGAGGATTCGGCGCTAAAGTAGTGGCGTGGCCATCCTCCCGGCCGAACTCGCGCGCCTCGCTCGTGAGAAAGAGGCCGAGAACCTCGCCTTCCGCCGCCACCTCCACGCACACCCCGATCGCCTCCACCTCATCCACGAGATCGGCGCCCGCGTCCAGGCCGACTTCGATTGCACCCAATGCTCCGCCTGCTGCCGCGAAACCCGCGTCGAACTCACTCCTGCCGATCTCCTCCCCATCGCCCGCTTCCTCAAGCTCCGCCCCGCCGAAGTGCGGCGCCTCTACACCGAATCCGCCCCGGACTCCACCCTCTCCATCGCCCACACCCTGGGCCAGTGCACCTTCCTCCACCGCGGACTCTGCCTCATCTACGACGTCCGCCCGCCCGCCTGCCGCCTCTTCCCTTACCTCACCCCCCACGAAGCCAGCCTCGGCGCCCGGCCCGCCTCCATCTGGCGCCGAGCCTACTTCTGCCCCATCGTCTTTCAGACCATCGAGGAACTCAAGCACCGCACCGGATTCCACCCCCGCGCCTAACGCATCGGCACTTCAAACAGCGCCCGCGCCGCCGCCAGGCTCTCTTCCACCTTCTCCCACGCTTCCGCGCAGAAACACAGATCCACGCACCACCACTCGATCCGGGACAGCGCCCGCAGCTTCGGCGCCGTCTTTTCCCAGTCGATCAGCCCCTGCCCAATCGGCACGTGCGTGCTCGTCTCGTCGCAATACAGCGTCCCGTCCGAGTCGATCACGTGCACCGCGCCAATCGTGTCGTGCAGTTTCTCCAGCAACTCCACCACCCCGCCCTCCAGCACCTCCGGCTCCCCGTGCTGGCGCGCCCCCACCACTCCGCACATGTAGGCATGCGCCGTATCGAACATCACCCGGAACCACGGGTGCCCTACCAGGGTGTGCATCTTGAGCACTTCCGACGGCTTGTTGATCAGGAATCCCGGCTCGAACTCCCACGTCATCAGCACCTGCGCCTGCCGCGCGTGGTCGGCGCACTCCCGCCAGGTCTCCGCCAGCCGGTGGAACGCCGCCTCATACTCCTCGTCCGGCACCGACCCCGGCGCCGTGCTCGAATCCACCCGGATCATCGGACAGCCCAGCTCGTGGCACAACTCCACCTGCCGCTGGAACTCTTCCACGTAACTCTTCCGGTTGCCCGCCACCGTCGGGCTGTGCGCCCCCAGATCCGACGAATAGCCCGAAATCCCCAGGCCATACCCGTCCAGCATCCGTCGCAATCCCGCCCGCGCTTCCGCCGTCCCGTACTTCTCCAGCGTCACGTGCGGCGGATACCCGTTCAGTTCGATCCCGTCAAAGCCCGCCGCCGACAACCGCGAAGCTATCTCTTCCATCGTCTTCGGAGACCCGGCGAAAGGCCCGAAGGCGAACGACCACGAACCCATCGACAGTTTCATCTCTGACGCTCGACCAGCCTCCCATTCTCGCGCAAAATCCTCCCCCCCGCATCCCCTACCAAAGGCGCCCGCCCACGCTGCCCCCCGGTTACAGGACAGGTTACGGGACAGCCTGATCTGGACCCCAAAGTTGAGACAAAGCAAATGGAGACACTTTACATTGAATGGAAAGGAGTCCCAGATGAGCGATGGAGAAGGTGTACGGAGGCACAC
>JACQZS010000209.1 GCA_016213725.1 Acidobacteriota bacterium
ATGCGGCAGTTCATCCACTGCGTCCGCACGCGGCAGCAGCCCGCTGCCAGCGCCGCCGCCGCTGCCAACTCCCACGTCACCTGCCATGCAGCCTTCATCGCCTATCAGCTCGGCAAGACCCTCACCTGGGACGTCGAGAAGAAGGCGTTCACCAACGACGACATCGCCAACAACATGCGGAGCCGCGCCCTGCGCGAACCCTGGAGAATCTGAAGCAGGCCACGAACAGGAGAATCCAAATGCAACAACCCACGACGCCCGCTCCCAAACCCCAGGCCGCCAAGCCCGCGCCCGCGCCGCCACCCAAGCCGCCGGCCGAATTCCAGGAAGGCGCCATCGCCACCATGGATGTTGCCGGCCTGAACAAAATCCTGCAGGATCCCAACGCCACTGAATTCCAGAAGGCCAAGGCCTGCCAGCGCGCCGGCGAACACGCCGACAAGTCCTCTGTCCCCGCCCTCGCAGCGCTCCTCACCAGCGAGCATCTCAACATGTATGCCCGCTACGGTCTGGAGCCCATCGCCGACCCCTCCGCCGGCGATGCCCTCCGCGCCGCCATCCCGAAGCTCAAGGGCATTCTGCTCATCGGCGTCGTCAACTCGCTCAACAAGCGCCGCGACGCCAAGTCCGCCCCCATCTTCGCCAGGATGCTGGCCGATCCCAATCCGGATCTCGCCCGCGCCGCCGCCGCCGGCCTCGGGTCCATCGGCAACGCCGAAACCGTCAAGACCCTCCAGGCCGCCCTGCCCAAGGCCACCGGCCTGCTCAAGATGGCCGTCGGCGACGCCCTCCTGGTCGCCGCCGAACGCCTCATGGCGGACGGCCACCGCGAAGAGTCCTTCGCCGTCTACTCCGGCCTCACCGCCGCCAGCGTGCCCGAACCGGTCCGCCTGGCCGCCATGAGCGGCATCATCCGCGAAAAAACCTCGGTCACGCGGCCGCGGTCCTAAGTCCCTCGCCAAATTCTGAGAACCAGAGCGCCCCCGGCGCCGGCCCTTGCCCGAACCGGGGGCGCTTCGTCTGTAGACGAGGCTCCCGTCGGCAACGCTCTAATCTGTCACCTCAGTAGATGGTCTGGTCTGGTCTGGTTCTGTGTTACGATGAGGGCATGGTGGTCAAGAACATCTCCGAGGCAAAGGCAGAACTCTCCTCTCTGGTTCAGGAAGTGCTGAATGGCAATGAGGTGATCCTCGCCAAGGCTGGCAAACCCGTGGCTCGTCTCGTCGCATATAGCGGTCCTGCGGGGCGCCGTCAACCTGGGGTGCTCGCGGGCAAGATCTGGATCGCGCCAGATTTCGACGAACTACCCGGCGACATTGCGGAAGCTTTTGGTGCCGGGCGGAGCTCATGAAGTTTCTGCTCGACACCCACCTGCTGCTGTGGTGGCTGGCAGACAGTCCTCAACTCTCCGCCGCTGCGCGGGATGCCATCGCCGATCAGAACAACACCGTCTTTGTGAGTGCCGTTTCTCTCTGGGAGGTCTGGCTGAAGGTGAGCCTGGGAAAACTACGGCTTCCTCCCGAGTTTGACGAAGTGCTGGCGGCCCAACCATTCGAGGCGCTGCCTCTGACGGCGGCACACGCCAGGGAGTTGGGCTCGCTGCCCTGGCTGCATCGCGATCCATTCGACCGGATGCTGGTGGCCCAAGCCATCTCTGCCCGCCTGACGCTGCTCACCGCGGACTCTGCCGTAGGTGGTTACGGACCGGCCGTAATGGTCGTTTGAGCGACCGCTGGCCGCTCTCACATATGCTGGCGGTCCTTGACGATCGCCTTCACGCGCCAGTCCGCCGCCGGGCCGAATCGCTTGTTCCCGCCGCCAAAGCCGTCCGGCTTGTCCCCGTACATCCCGCGCTCCACAGTTACGAACACGCCTGTCAACAGCACCACTGCCGCCGCGCCGCAGGCCAGCGCCCGCCGCACCCACGGCGCCCAGGAAAACTCTTCCGTCTGCACCGTCTCCGCTTCCGGCGCCGCCGTCAGCAGCAGGTACGTGGCGATCAGCGCGTGCACGAAGATCAGCGCCTCCGTCACCAGCCGCCGCTCCGTGAACGACACCAGCGCCTTGTCGAAATTCCCGATCACGAGCATCCACACAAACACCACGTAGAGCAGTTGCCCCTTGCCCAGCCAGCTCGCCGGCACCAGCGCCAGCGGCTTTCGCCGGTGGGCCGCCAGCAGCGCGATAGTCAGCGCAGTGAACAAGCCGAACAGCAGGTGGAACCACATCTCCGCGGAAAGCTCCACGGCGCCGAACAGCGGCAGCTTCATCGACTCAGGCACAGACCGGAATCCACCGCTGCGCTCCGAAGTGTAGTCCCCCACGTTCTTCCACAGATTCATCCACGCGATTCCATTCACGACAAAGCTCACTGACCACAACTCCGTCCAGCGCCGAACGCGCGGCTCATCCGTACGGGCCGCAGTCCGCCGCCACACCAGCGCCATCGCCAGCACCGTCGCCAGTCCATAGAGCAGCCCCACGAACTGCTCTGTCACCAGGCTGTGCCAGTTGGTCTTGCGCCAGTGATCCCACCACTGGATGGTTGCCTGATCTTGGGTGAGCAGCGGATTGCCTGGCATCCACGCCAGCATCTTCACGAACTGCGCGAGCATGAATCCCACGCCGCCCAGCACGCCGCCGATGGTCCCCGCCGCCGCCACCGCCGCCAGCCCGTTCTTTCTCATGTACAACACCATGCCCAGGAAGTAGCCCAGCACCATCGCCCAGTTGTCCCCGCGCGGCGGTACCATCCTGAACCCGCCCACCCCGCCGAACAGGTTCGACAGCAGTACCGGTCCCGCCACAAACACCGCCAGCCCACCCACCGCGATATGCGCGATCAGCGAAGCGCCGCTCCGGAACTTCCCATACAGCCAGAAGTAGACCGCCAGCCCGGCCGCCAATCCCAGCACCCAACCCAAGTGCGGTCCCAGGTCCGTGAACACCTGCGGCCAGTTGGTGATCAACTCCTCCGCCCGGTACGGCTGCCCCGTCGCCTTGTTGATCGCCGCCAGGTCGCCCTCCACCTGAACGATCGCCGCCAGCAGTGAATCCAGGAGACCTGCCGCCGCCAGTCCATGCTGCACGGCAAAGCCCGCTGCCGCTCCTCCCGCTCCGAATCCGATCAAGCGCCCGGCTTTCGCAAACCGTCTGTCCCACAGATCGAAGAGGCAAACCGCCGCCAGCGCCAGCGAGGCTTCCAGCCAGTCGCTATCCAGCCAGTAGAACGGATTCCGCTGCCGGAACATGCGCCCTGCATCCAGCCCCATCGAACCCGAGTACCAGCGCAGCACCGCCGGCTCCAGCAGCGTCCACAACGCCCACGTTGCAAACACCCAAGACATCGGCTTGTATAGCGCCGTCAGCTTTTCGCGCTCCTCCGCCGCCGCATAGGCCGTGCCGGCCACGCCCATCGAACTCCACAGGAAACCCAACAGGAACACCATCACAAACCCGTAGATCTGCGACGCGAACTCCCCGCTCTGCGTGTACCCCATCGGGACCATGTACGACATCGATCCGCCGAAGCCCCATCCCAGCGCGCCGAATACCGCGAAAGACGGCAGCCGTTGCCGCCAATCCTCGCGCGCCGAAAACAGGCTGATGGCGATGGCGCACAGGGCGCCCGGCATCATCGCCCCGGTCTCGTGCCCGTAGTTGCCGCGCATCCCCCAGCCGATCGATAGCGACAGCATCGCCAGCGCGATGGACGCGGGCCGCAGCAGCGGATTGCCGCCCCGAATGGAAGCGTTCTGCATGAGTTGTTCTCAGCCCGGAGCCGGGCCAGTTGCCAGCATATACTGCACCTGCCGCGCACGGATACAATGAGTATCGCTATGCATCTTCCCCGCCGCCATTTTCTGGCCGCTTCCACCTCGGCCCTGCCGCTCTTCTCCCAAAGCCCCAAGATCCGGACCGCCGTCATCGGCACCGGCAATCGGGGCTCTTACCTGTTGGAGGGCGTGCTCCAGCAGCCGGGCGCCAGCGTTGCCATGCTCTGCGACATCAAGCCGGACCGTCTCGACAAAGCCGCCACCTCCGCCTCCAAGGACAATCCCAAGACCACCTCCGATTGGAAGCAGGTGGTGGAAAATCCCAACGTCGACGCCGTCTTCGTCGCCACCCCGCCCGATCTCCACGCCGAAATGGCCATCGCCGCCCTGAAGAACGGCAAGAACGTCTACTGCGAAAAACCCGTCGGCATCACCCCGGCCCAAGTGCAGGCCGTGGTCGCCGCCGCCCGTGCGTCGAAGAAGATCTTCACCGCCGGACAGCAGCTCCGCTCCATCCGCCGCTTCTCTGAAACCGTCCGCCGCATCCACGGCGGCCTCCTCGGCGATGTCGTCATGATCAAGGCGCAGCGCCACGCCACCGCCGACCTCCCGCACGATGGCACCTCCGGCGACTGGTACTTCAACGTCGCCCGCTCCGGCGGCTACCTCATCGAACAATCAGTGCACAATCTCGATCTCTGCAACTGGGCCGCGAACGCCCACCCCGTCTCCGCCTCCGGCTACGGAGCCAATAACTTCTACCGCAATCAGCCCGCCGGCCGCACCATTTTCGATTGCGGCAGCATCACCTACGCCTATCCCAAAGACGTCATCTTCGATTTCACTCAGAACGTCTTCCATCCCAGGGGCCTCCCCGCCGGCGGACAGTACATCCTCGTCTACGGCACTAAGGGCGCGCTCGATATGTTCGCCCCCAACCCCACCTTCTACCCGCTCGACAATAGCGCTCCTTCGCCCATTCTGGAGGAGATGAAGAAGGACGACCCCCACGCCCACATCGTCTCCTTCTATGCCGCCATCACCTCCGGCGGGCCCAACCCCGCCGACATCACGATCGGCGCCACCGCCGCCCTCACCGCCATCCTCGGCCACCAGGCGATGACCAGTCACAAGCTCACCACCTGGGACAGCCTCGGCGTGAAGCTCTAGCAAAACCATGCGGCGCCGCTCTTTCCTCCTCGCGCCTCCGCTGGCCGGCGCCGCCGCCAACTCCTCTGCCTGGGTCGCCGTGCGGCCCAGGCTCTACTTCTCCATTGCCGATCTCGCCCGCATCCCCGCCGCGCAACGCGCGCCCGTGATCGAATCCGCCCGCAAGTTCCTCGGGGAAGCCATCATCTCCGAAGAGATCGCCGAGCGCGGCGGCGGCCAGCACGCCAACTACGGCGCCCCCGCGCGCCAGCTCGAAGAGATGGCCGTCTCGCTCGGACTGGCCTACCACTTCACCGGCGAGAAGCAGTTCGCCGATAAACTCGCCGAAGCCCTCCTCGTCTACAGCCGCTACAAGCGCTGGTACGGCCAGGGCCTGGATTCGCGCGTTCCGCCGTGGCGCTCCGAACTCAACACCGCCCGCTTCTGCTTCGGCTTCGCCATCGGCTATGACGCGCTGCACTCTTACCTCACCCCCGACCAGCGCAAGATCCTCGCGGCGGGCCTGGTCCGCCTCGGCATCGAAAACACTCTCGCCGATTGGATCCTTCCCGAGGCGCGCATCCACGCGCTAGACTCCATGGGCCACAATTGGTGGAGCGTCTGCGTCGCCATGGCCGGCGTCGCCGCGCTGGCTCTGCTCGGCGACGATGCCCGCGCGCCGGAATGGCTCGCCCGCATCCAGAGCGGCTTCGAGGACTGGTTCGGATACCAGGGCAACGTCCTTCAGAACAAGCCCGCCAACTTCGATCTCCACGGCGGCTTCTACGAGAGCATCTCCTACTCCAACTACGCGCTCTCTTCCTACCTCCGCTATCGCCTGGCCTACCAGCGCGTCTTCCCCACTCAGAAGCTCCCGCCCTTCGCCCCGCTGCAGCGTACCCTCGACTACTTTCTCCAGACCATGTACCCGACTCAGGGCGGCTTCTTCACCCCGCCCATCGGCGATGGCCACAGCCACGACAGCGGCGCCGAAACCATTCGTCTGCTGGTCGAGTGCGGCTTCCCGCACCCGGCTGCCGGCTACTATCTCTCCAAGACCTCCGGCAACCGCCGCTCCCTGCCGCTCGATCTGCTCCTCCGCAAGACCCCAGCCCCCGCGCCCGCGCCCGCCTCGACGCCGCTCTCCAGTTACTACCCCACCATCGGCTGGGCCACCTTCCGCGACAGCTGGCGGGACAACGCCACATTCCTCGCCGTCAAGTCCGGCATCGCCTGGAACCACGCCCACGCCGACGCAGGCTCCTTCGTCCTCTTTCACTCCGGTCAGCCGCTCTTCATCGACTCCAGCTCCTGCAGCTACGACAACCCCGCCTACACCGGCTACTACACCGAAAGCCGGGCCCACAATGTCGTCCTGTTCAACGGCCAGGGCCAGCCTGCCGAAGATCACCTCCGCGGCTCCAAGTTCTCCGGCGCGCTGCCCTCCTTCCTCGACGGCCTCGGCGTCAGGTACGTCTACGCCGATGCCACCGGCCCCACCGCGCGCTTCTTCACCCGCAACTACCGCCACTGGCTTTGGATCGGCGGCGTCATCCTCGTCATCGACGATCTGCTTGCCTTCGAACCCGGCCGCCTCGACTGGCTCCTCCACTACGCCGGCCAGGCCCAGCCCTCGCCCACCGGCGCCGTCGTCACCAACCAGGGCGCCCAGGCCGAACTCCGCTTCCTCTATCCGTCCAGGCTCGACTTCCGCGAAGAGCAGGGGCTCCCCGAAGGCAAGCCCAACGAGAAGATCCCTTATCTCGCCTTCTCCATCGACGCCCCGTATCGCGATCAGAAGCTTCTCGCCGCCCTCATTCCTCAGCCCGCCGGCGCCACCGTTGAGCTGCTCCCCCTCGCCGCCCAGCCCGCTTCGCCCACCGAAATCCGGGGTGCGCAGAATCCCCGCGGCGGCATCTCCCCGCAGCCCAATCAAATCGCCGTTCGCATCCGGCATGGCCAGGAGATCACCGACGTCTATCTCAACGTGAACGCCGACGGCCGCCGCATGCACGTCAACACCAACAACATCCTCGGCGGCTGGGACACCGACGCCTACCTGCTCGCGCTCACGCGGCCCGCCGGCGCCGCCGAGGTCACGCCCGCCAAGGTCACCCGCTACTTCGCCGCCTGCGCCAGCTACCTGCGCCAGGGCGGCCGGGTGGTGTTTTCCAGCCTCGCCAAGGTCGACCTGGCGCTGCTTCCCGGCAACGTCCCGCAAGCCGCGGTCTTTACGAAGGAGCCGGTGGAATTGGAGCTGATGGCGGATACGCGGGCCGCGGCTTGCGCATTGAACGGAAAAGAAACGCCGGCGCGTTTCGATGCGCGCCGGCGGCTTCTTTCGGTCTCTGTCAAAGCGGCAAGCTGACTACATCACCAGTGCGTTGAACACCAGCTTCAGCGTCAGCCAGCTCTGCGCCCGGTACTGCGGCCGCATGCCGAACAGCACCACGTGGCCCTGGCCCACGGCCACGTCCAGCAGCGCGGGCTTGCCGGCCAGGTACTTCTCGCCCAGCAGCCAGCCCGAATCCAGCACCGGCGCCGCCGAGTAACGCACCACCGCCTTGGCCGACGCCTCTTCCGGCTCCCATACCGGGCTTTGCTCGGCCCAGATGGAAAAGTCCAAGGGCAGGCCCAGGCTCAGCGGCGATCCCGGGTCCAGCTTCACCTTCAGCAGCGAGCCGGGGCAGTAGAAATCGCGCGAGCCCACGCCCTGCAGCGCGTTCTTCGCCTTCAAACCCAGGTGCTCCACGGCGTACTCGGTAGAGTCGTTGAAGAACAGCAGCTTCCCGCCGGCGTTGGCAAAGGCCTTCAGCGCCTCGCCGCCTTCCTTGCCCAGCCCGCCCACGTAATCCTCAGGCATCGCTCCCTGGCGGAAGCCGCCCTCAATCACCCGCGTCGGCATGTCGGCAAAAATCAGTACGTCGTACTTCTGCTCCAGGTTGCCGGCCATGATCTCGGCGTTGCCCACGCTCGAGTACTCCCACCCGAACAGCTCCACAATCCACCTCGTCCACCCTTCATCCATCGAGGGCACGAAGGCTTTGTAAATGCCGATCCGAGGCTTCTTCAATTCGTTGAAGCCCGCCGGCTGCCGGGTGCCCAGCGCGAACGCGCCGGACTTTGGGTTCCTCCACACCGGCCGCTTCGCCTTCCAGGCCGAGTTGATCGCTCTCCACGAATCACTGTCCGATGCGCTCAGGCCCCTCGCCGGCAGCGGGAACGACTTCACCTTTTCCAGCCGCGCCTGGAAGTGGTCTTCCGCCGTTACCACCTCCACCCCCAGCAGCAGCGGCAGCGTGTGCGCCGTCACGTCGTAAGGCCGTTTTGGCGGACCGCCCGGATACTGCCGCAGGTCGGGGTACTTCTGCTTCTCCAGCAGCGCCTTCGCAAAGCTAGAAAACGGCTGCTGCATGCGGATGACGTAGGAGCCGGCCTCATAGCGTTTCTGCCCCACGCTGAACGGCTCCAGCGCCTTGTCCACTTCCACCTGCGCGAAGTCCATCGTCTCCAGCAGCCGCCGTGCCGCGCCCGGGTCCGCCTGGCTGGCCGGAATCACAAATGCATAGGGCGCCTGGCGTTCGCTGGCCCGCTTGTTGATCTCGTAGAACTGTTTCACGAACTCCGCGCGCCGCACGGCCGCGGTGGTGCACAGGCTCTCCATGGCGATCAACTGATCGTCCACGATGTCGCGCAGCTTCCATTCGCCGCCGCCCCACGGCTCCAGGTGGTTCCAGCTCTTCTCGCGCGGGCTGTAGCCTTGGGCCTGCGCCGAAAGCTGGTCGGCCTTGATCGTGACCGGCGTGGCGATGCGCACGCTGGCGCTCTCCGTGAGAATGCGCAGGCCGCCGTGATAGCTCTGGTAGTGGCGCGCCGGCGTCCAGTAGTCGTACATCGCGTTGACCACCACGCCTTTGCGGCCGGCGGCGGTCAGATCCGCCGCCATGATCATGCCCACCATGTTGCAGTTCTGCGCGATCACCGGGTCGATGTTCGGCTCGATCGGGTCCATCCAGGGAGGCACGAACATGCGGCCCGCGGTCGGCCCCATCTGGTGCACGTCGTAGACGATGTGCGGATGCCACACGTTCTGCAGCCCCGTGATCACCGCCCGGTTCTCGGCCTGCGTGAAGAAGTACCAGTCGCGGTTGTTGTCGTGGCCGACGTACTTCTGGTACAGCTCCGGCGGCGCGGTGCCCTCAAACGGCGTATTCAGCGTCTTGCGATACCACGTCGTCACCAGGTCCAGCCCGTCGGGATTGATCGACGGCGCGATGATCACGATCGTGTTGTCCAGGATCTGCTTCACCTTTGCGTCGTTCGAGGTGGACAGCCGGTACGCGAACTCCACCGCCGTGTACGTGGAGGCGATCTCCGTGGCGTGCACCGAACAGGTGATCAACACCACCGCCTTTGCTTCAGCGGCCAGCTTCAGCGCCTCTTCCGGTTTCGTGGACCGCGGATCGGTCAGCCGCTCCTGCACTTTGCGGAAATAGTCCAGCCGCCGCAGTGTCTCCGGCGCGCTGACGATGGCCGCAATCATCGGCCGCCCTTCGGTGGACTTGCCGTACTCGATCACCTTCATGCGCTCGCTCGCCTTGTCGAGAGCGTAGAAGTAATCGATCACCTTCCACCACTCCAGCACGTGCCGGTCGGCCCCCATCTTGTGGCCGAAGAAGGTTTCCGGTAACGGCGCCGGAGTCTGAGCCGGAGCGGCAAACGCCAGCGCCGCCATCAGGACGAAAGCTCTCACGGCCGGCACAACTCCTGCCACAACGCGCGGTAGTACTTCATGAAGCGCTCCGGCTCCTTGCTCTCCGCCACTTCCATCAGCGTGTATCTCTCGTAGCCCGTCTTCTGCAGCAGCCCGAACAGCTCCCGCCACGGGTAGCTGTTGGTCAGCTCGTTGATGTGGCAGCTCTTCACCCACGGCCGCAGCAGATCGAAGCTCTGCTTGATCGACCCGTTCACCACCTCCCCCGGGTTCGAGTTCCAGCACAGCCCCACGCTGTCGTGCTTGGCGGCCTTCATGATCGCCGCGCATACCGGGGGCGCCTGCGTTTGAGAGCCGTGCACTTCCATCCAGATCTCCACGCCCTTGCCTGCGCCGTAGTCGCCCAGCTCCTTCAGGCAATCGCCGATGTTCTGGATGGTCTGCTCGCGCGTCAGTTCCTTCGGGAAGCCGTTCGGGCGGACCTTCACGCCCCACGCGCCGGTGTCGTGCGCCAGGTCGATGAACGCCTTGCCGTCGGCCACGTTCTTCTTCCGCACGGCCGGATCCGGGCTGTGGAACTCGCACGTGGAGCCGTAACTCAGCAAGCGCACCTTGGTCTTCTCGAACCGCGCGCGGATCCGCGCGCGGCCCGCCGCGTCCAGAGACGGTTCTACGCCGTGCGCGTGGCTGGTGCGCAGTTCCACGGCTTCGAAGCCCGCGTCCTCCAGCTTCTTGATCAGGGTCTCCAGATCCATGTCCTTTAGGACGTTGTAAGTTACGGCTCCAAGTTTCATGACTCAACTCCAGGGTTCAGTTCCGCCGGGGGCGTTAAATCGTAGCCCTCCCAGCGCGCGATCACGGCGCTCGCCAGGCAGTTGCCCAGCAGGTTTACCGACGTTCTTGCCATGTCCATCAACGTATCCACGCCCAGCAGCAATGCGATCCCTTCCATCGGCAGATGGAACGTCGAAAGCGTGCCGGCCAGGATGATCAACGAAGCGCGCGGCACCGCGGCCACGCCCTTCGATGTCAGCATCAGCGTCAGCATCATCATAATCTGCTCGCCGAAGCTCAGTGGCACTCCCGCTGCCTGCGCCACGAACACCGATGCCAGCGACAGGTACAGCGTGGTCCCGTCCAGGTTGAAGCTGTAGCCCGTCGGCAGCACGAAACTCACGATGTGCCGCGGCACTCCGAACTTCTCCATGTTCTCCAGCGCCAGCGGCAGCGCCGCTTCGCTGGAGGCCGTGGAGAACGCCAGAATGTACGGCTCCTTCACCCAGTGGATGAAGCGCCGCACCGGGATCTTCATGATCACGATCACCGTGCCCAGCACCCCCACCACGAAGATCACCAGCGCGCCATACAGCGTCAGAATCAGCTTTCCTAAGCCGAACAGCACGCCGATGCCCTTGCTGCCCACCACCGCCGCCATCGCCGCCCCCACGCCCAGCGGCGCCAGGTACATCACGTACTTCGTGTACTCGAACATGATGTCGGCCAGCGACTGCAGGAAGCGCACCACCGGCTCCGCCTTCGCGCCCAGCATGGTGCACGCCGTGCCGAACAGGAAGCAGAACACCACCATCTGCAGCACTTCGCCCTTCGCCATCGCATCGAAGATCGAAGCGGGGAAGGTGTGCTCCAGAATCGCGGTCAAAGATGCCTTCGTTTGAGGCAGGTTCGGATCCGCCGCGGCCTTCGCCAGGGAGATGCCCGCACCCGGCCGGATCAGGTTCACCGCACCCAGTCCCAGGAACAGCGCGGCGGTCGTGACGATTTCGAAATAGATGATCGACTTCAGACCGATGCGGCCCATTGCCTTGGCCGATCCCGAGCCGGCGATGCCCACCACCAGCGTGGCGAACAGCAGCGGCGCGATGATCGACTTGATCATCCGCAAAAAGATATTGGAGATCGGCACGAGCGCGGTGCCCACCTGAGGCAGGAAATGGCCCAGGGCGATGCCTACGGCCATTGCGATAAAGATCCAGCTAGTTAGCGATAGCTTCTTCACCTTTCACCCCATTTGAGTTTTTGCCGCAACACGTCGAAAAACAACATGCGCGGCGGTCGGATCAACGAAAGTGCATGCTGGCTGCTGCGGCAGATCACCCGGTCGCCTTCCTTCAGCGGCTCGCCCACCTGGCCGTCGATGGTCAGGTACGCCACGTTGTCGGCGGCCAGGTTCACCACCTGGATCACGCTCGAATCCGATACCAGCACCGGCCGGTTCGTCAACGTATGCGGGCAAATGGGGGTGATGCACAGCGCGCCTACGCTGGGGAAGACGATGGGCCCGCCGGCGCTCAGCGAATAAGCGGTGGAGCCGGTCGGCGTGGAAATAATCAGGCCGTCGGCTTTGTAGCGGCACACGAAGTGCGCGTCCACGTTGCAAACCAGATCGATCATGCGCGCGATGTGCGCCTTCGTGATCACCACGTCGTTCAGCGCTTCGTAGTGCGCCACCACGTGGCCGTCTCTCTGCACCTCGCACGCCAGCATCCGCCGCTTGGCCACGCGGTGCTCGTTGCGCAGCGCCCGCTCCAGTTCGGGGAACAGCTCATCCGTGCTGATCGCAGTGAGAAATCCGAGCCCGCCCAGGTTCACGGCGAAGAGCGGAATCGGCCGTCCGGCAATGGCCCGCGCCGCCGACAGCAGCGTACCGTCGCCGCCCAGCACAATCACCAACTGGCACCCGTCCGGCACCGAGTCCCGCTCCACCGGCACTGCCCCGTCGCCCAACGCCTCAGCGGTCGGTTCGTCCATCCGGCACTCGATCCCGTGCCCGTTCAGCCATTTCACCAGCGCCGGCACAATCTCCCGCGCCTGCCGGACTTCAGGCTTCGTGATGATGCCGACCGTGCGGATCGGTTCCATGCAGTAGGAACTCCTTGTTGCCTTCCGCCCCTTTGATCGGGCTTTCGGCCCACTCCGTCTCGAATCCAAGCAGCCGGGCCGCGGCCTGCGCTTTGCTCACCGCCGCTTCGTGCAACTCCGGCTCCCGGACGATTCCACCCTTGCCCACCTGCTCGCGCCCCACTTCGAATTGCGGCTTCACCAGCACCACGAATTCGCGCGGCGGCGATAGCAACGGAGCGAAGGCCGGAAGGATGAGTGTAACTGAAATGAAGCTGACGTCGCACACCGCCAATTGCACCCGTTCTCCCACCGTCTCTTCGTTCAGAAACCGCGCGTTCACGCCCTCGTGCAGAACCACCCTGGCGTCGTTCCTCAATTTCCAGTGCAGCTGCCCCTGGCCCACGTCCACGCAGTGCACTCGAGCCGCGCCCCGCTGCAGCAAAACGTCGGTGAATCCGCCCGTCGACGAGCCCACGTCCAGACACACCCGCCCCGCCACGTCGATCTTCCAATGCTCCAGCGCGCCCAGCAGCTTGTACGCTCCGCGGCTCACCCACGGCATCGTCTCCGCCACTTCGATCTCCGCCTCCTGCGCCACTTGCGCGCCCGCCTTGTCCACCCGCTGCCCGTCGGCCCGCACCAGCCCCGCCAGTAGCAGGGCCTTGGCCTTCTCCCGCGATTCGGCCAGTCCCCGGTCTACCAGCAACTGATCGATGCGCTGCCTCGGCGTCTTCATGAGCTGCGGTCGACTATCAGATCCGCCAGTTCGTGCAGCCGGCGCGCCTTCGCTCCGAATCTCTCGAGCGATGCGTGCGCCTGCCGCCGCTCCTCTTCCGCCATCTCCCGCGAACGCTCCAGTCCGTATACCGCCGGGAAGGTGATCTTCTGCTGCGCCGCGTCCTTGCCCGCGGTCTTGCCCAGCTGCTCCGACGTCTGCGTCACGTCCAGAATGTCGTCCACAATCTGGAACGCCAGCCCGATATGCTCGCCATACCCGGAGATCGCCGCCAGCTCTTCCTCGCTCGCGCCCGCATGCATCGCGCCCAACCGCAGCGAGCAGCGCAGCAGCGCGCCGGTCTTCGCCCGGTGGATCCGCTCCAGTAACTCGGCCGTCGGTGCCTGCTTCTCGCCTTCGATGTCGTGCACCTGGCCCGCAATCATGCCGCCCAGCGTGCCCGACGCCGACGCCAGCTCCACCACCAGGCGCGCGTTTCCGCTGCGGCCCAGCACGTCGAAGGCATACGTCAGCAGCGAGTCTCCCGCCAGAATCGCCATCGCCTCGCCGAACACCTTGTGCGATGTCGGCCGCCCGCGCCTCAGGTCGTCGTTGTCCAAGGCCGGCAGGTCATCGTGGATCAGCGAGTAAGTGTGGATCATCTCCAGCGGGCACGCCACTTCCATCGCGCCTTCCACGTCGCGGCCCGCCACCGTGCGCATGGCTTCCAGGCACAGCACCGGCCGGATCCGTTTGCCGCCCGCGAAAAGCGAGTAGCGCATCGCTTTGTGGATCGTCTCCGGCGGCGTGGTTTCGTCCGGCACCAGGCCGTCCAGCGCCGTGTCGATCCGCTTCGCCTGCCCGGCCAGATATTCTTTCAAGCTCAATTCAGCCAACATATTGCCTTGTCTACTCTTCCGCGTCGAACGGGCCGGCTTCCACCTTCTCGCCCTTCTTCACCAGCATCTCGATGCGCGTCTCCGCTTCGGCCAGCTGCTTGCGGCACGCTTCGCTCATCCTGACGCCCTTTTCGAACAGTTCGATCGCCTTTTCCAGCGGCACGTCCGGCTTTTCCAGCTCCTTGACGACCCCTTCCAGCTCCGACAGCGATTGTTCGAACGGCACCGCCGCCGGCTCGGTTTGCTTGGCCATTGTTCTATTCTACGCCGCGCGTCATTGCTCGACGCCCCCAGGCGTCACTGCTCGACGCCGCGCATCATGCGCGCCACCGGACGTGCGATCAGCGCCAGCGCCAGCGCCGCCACCAGCGTCAGAATGCCCAGTGACTTGAACAGCTCATACGGCTGCATGTCTCCATAGAACGCCGCCAGCCGCCCGGCCAGATAATTGCCCATGGATAGAGAGAGGAACCACACGCCCATCATCAGTCCGCCCACTCGCGACGGCGCCAGCCGCGTCATCGCGCTCAGCCCCACCGGGCTCAGCAGCAGTTCGCCGAACGTGTGCAGCAGATACGTCACCACCAGCCACATCGGGCTCACCTTGACCCCCGCCGCCGACCGCTGCGCCGCCATCATCATCACCGCAAAGCCGCCCGTGGCGCAGAACATCGCCAGCGCGAACTTCATCACCGATCCCGGCTGCCGGTCGCCCAGTTTGATCCAAATCCACGCAAACACCGCCGCAAAGCTGATAATGAATCCCGCATTCAAGGCCTGGAACCAGCTCGCCGGAAAATCGAAGCCCCACAACACCGTGTCCGTGTTGTTCTTCGCAAACAGATTGAACGACGAGCCAGCCTGCTCGAATGCCGCCCAGAACAGCGACGACCCGACGAACAGTACCGCGATCACCCCCAACCTCTTCCGCTCCTCCGCCGTCCAGTCGCCGCCGAAAAACATCCAGCCGAACAGCGCCAGCGTCAATCCGAACAGCACCAGTCCGGCGAAGTCCACCAGTCTCTCGGCGTTGAATTGAACGATGCCGGTCCCCTGCAGCGCCAGCCCCGCCATCAGTACGCCAGCCGTGCCCAGCAACCCGTTCCGGAAGCTCTTCTTCCACTGCCGGCCCACCTCCGCCGAAGGCGGCTCCACCGGCCGTAGCCCCGCCTCGCCCAACCGCTTCAGCCCGAACCAGTACGTGATCACCCCAAACACCATCCCGATGCCCGCCAGCGCGAAGCCCCAGTGCCAGTTCATCTTCTCGCCCACCCAGCCGCACGCCAGCGGCGCAATGGTCGATCCCAGATTGATGCCGATGTAGAAGATCGAGAACCCCGATTCCCGGCGCGGATCTTCCGGCCTGTACAACTGCCCCACGATCGTCGAGATGTTCGGCTTCAGCAATCCCGTCCCCACCACCACCACCGCCATCCCCGTGAAGAACGTCGCCTCCGCGGGCAGCGCCAGCGTCAGATAGCCGATCGCGATCAACACTCCGCCATACAAAACGGTCCGCTGCTGGCCCAGGATGCGGTCTGCAATCCAGCCCCCCGGCAAGCTGGCCATGTATACGCTCGCCGTGTACAGCCCGTAGATCGCGAACGCCCGCGTGCTGTCGTATCCGAAGCCGCCCTGGGCCACGCCGGCGGTCATGAACAGCACCAGCAGCGCCCGCATGCCGTAGTAGCCGAAACGCTCCCACAGCTCGGTGAAAAACAGCGTGGAGAGCCCCGCCGGATGCCCAAAAAACCGTGTGTCCTGGTTCATGCCGTCCTAATTCGCCAACCAGCCGCCGTCGATCACAATATCGGTCCCCGTAATGAACTCGGCCGCATCCGAGCACAGGTACACCGCCAGCGATCCAATGTCCTCGGGTTTGCCCCACTGGCCCAGCGGGATCTTCTGCAGGAACATCGCGTTCGCCTGCGGATCGTTCATCAGCGCCGTGTTCATCTCAGTCGCAAACGGTCCCGGGCTGATGCCCACCACCGTGATCTTCTCCGGCGCGAGTTCCATCGCCAGAGCCTTGGTGAACCCCAGCAGCCCTGTCTTCGAGGCCGAATACGCGCACCGCCCCGGCAGCGACACGTGGCTCATGATGGAGGTCAAGTTCAACACCCGTCCGTAGCCCGTCCCCTTCATGTGCGGCACGAACGCCCGCACGCACAGGAATGCGCTCGTCAGGTTGGTGTCCATCACCCAGCGCCACTCGTCCATCGAGAATTCCGTTACCGGCTTTCTCAGATTCACGCCCGCGTTGTTCACCAGGATGGAGACTTTGCCGAGGTGCTCGGAAACCCGTTCCTCCAGCTTCGTCACCTCCTCTTCCTCGATCACGTTGCACGGGAAGATCATCGCTCCGTCGCCGCACGCCTTGGCCGTCTCGTCCAGCTTCGCGACATCCCGGCCCACCAGCGCCACCCGCGCGCCGGCTTGCGCCAGCGCCACTGCCATCTCCCGGCCCAATCCCCGCGACGCTCCGGTCACCACCGCCACTTTGCCATTCAATACGCTCATCCTAAACGCCAGTTCCTTCCTTGGATATCTTCAGCAGCCAATCCGCGGTCTTCTGCGGATTGTCGATATCCGCAATCGCGATCCTGCCCTGTTCGCTCGCCGTCTCCAGCACCAGCGTCCCCACTCCCCACAACCGCTGAGAGAGGGTCCGCTCCACAAAGATATTCTGTAGACGTGCCAGGTCCATCGCGCGTACCGTCTCGCTGACAATTCCGTGCTTGTACTTCACCACCGTCCCGTCCACCGTCAGCGACGTCCGCTTCGTGTCCGCCCACGACAGCAGCGGAGCGAAGAACGGCAGGATGCCCGCCAGCAGGATCACCCAATGCGCCTCCGGTACCACCATGCGCCAGAACCAGACCACCACCGCCAGGAATAGTGCGCAAAGCACCAACGAGAACTTCGCTCGCCGCAAAGACGGCCGGATGACTGTCGGATTCACTGAACTTACCTCCAGTAGGGCTATTGTATAGCAGCACGCATTCCGCTACCCTCAGATCCAAGGAGGATCTTTATGCGCCTTGTGGCGTCTCTTGCCGCCTTGTTCGGCACCTTCGCTTTTTCTCTGCACGCCGATTTCAGCTATCAGCAGACTTCCCGCATCACCGGCGGATCCATGGTCCGCATGATGAAGATGATTCCTGGCGGCGGTAAGGCCCTCGAGCCGCAGGTCAGTTCCGTGCTCTTCCACGGGAATCAGATGGCCACCGTGGCCACCAGCAACATCAACATCATCGACATCGACAAACAGGTGATGACCGAAGTCAACCTCGACAAGAAGACCTACTCCACCATCACCTTCGCCGAGTTCCGCCAGGCTCTTGATGCGATGTCCAAGAAGATGGCTCAGCAGATGGGCAAGGATCCCAACGCCCCGGTAATGGAATGGCGCATCGAAGTGAAAGACGGCGGGGAATCCAAGACCGTCTCCGGCTTGCCCACCAACCTCATGAAGCTCCTCCTCGCCACCGACATCAAGGACACCAAGAGCGGCCAGACCGTCACCACCAACATGAATATGGATCTCTGGATGGCCAAGGATATCGCCGGCTACGAAGAGGTGCGCAAGTTCTACCAGCGCTACGCCGAGGCCGTCGGCATCACGCCCGAGATGATGAGGATGGGCCGCATGAGCATGGGCCAGCCCGGCCTGGCCGAAGGCATGGCCAAGGCGATGAAGGAAGCCTCCAAGCTCCAGGGCGTGCCTGTTCTCTCCGTCACCCGCATGACGGGCATGGGCATGCCCGGAATGCCCGAAGGCGCCACCGCCGATCCTGCCACTTCCAAGCGCTCGTCCGACAAGGACGCCAGCGACGTGGTCGCCGACAACGCCGAACGCAACGCAGAGTCCGCCGCCTCTTCCGCCATCCGCCGCATCCCCGGCATGGGGGGCGTCAGCCTCGGTGGCTTCGGCCGCAAGAAGTCCCCGCCGAAGGAAGATCCGAAACCCGCTGAGCAGCCTAAACCGGCTGACCCGCCCAAGCCCGCGGCGCCGCAGCAGTCCGTCTTCATGGAGATGACCTCCGAGATGTCCGGCTTCTCCTCCTCAGGCGTGGATGCCTCCAAGTTCGCCGTCCCCGCCGGCTTCAAGGAAGTCGAGCACGAGATGAAGAAGGCCCTGCGCGAGATGAAGTAGGGCCGGCGGCTCGCTTCTGCCCCGAAAACACCAAGGGCGCCCGGTCTCCCGGGCGCCCTTCTTGCATCTCCTTCTCGGAGAAAACCTATTCGATGTCGCGAGGCCGCTTCTTGCGGTTCCGCTTGCGCGCCAGCGCCTGCTTCACGCGCTTCTTTTCGCCGGGCTTCATATAGTAGGAGTGTTTCTTGATCTCCTTGATGATGTCCTCCTGCTGCACTTTGCGCTTAAACCGGCGCAATGCGCTCTCAAGAGTCTCGCCATCTTGAATGTAGACTTCAGCCATGGATCAAATCACCTCCTTCCGGCGTGACGGTTCAACCCTTCCAGAATAGCAGACCATTTCGCCTTTCGCCGCCCCTATCACTATCTTCTGACGCCGGGTCGGTGATACGATTGGCTCGCAACCTTAGTCTAGGCGCCGCTCTCCTTGCCTCTGGTCTGCACAGCCTGAGTCCGGGAGATTTATGCGCGTCTATCTAGTTAATCCGAGTGAAACAGCGTTCGGCACCAGCGTCATCACGCCGCGCTGGATGTTCGTCCTGGCCGCCGCCACCCCTGCCGCTTACGGCGATCCCGTCATCGCCGATGAGACCCTCGATCACTTCGACCTCGAGCTCGTCCAGCCCGGCGACATTGTCGGCATCAGCACCCACACCGCCAACGCCGCCCGCGGCCTCGCCATCGGCCGTGCGGCCCGCGCCCGCGGCGCCTGGGTGGTCTTTGGCGGCATCCACGCCACCCTCTTCCCGGAAGAAGCCCTCTCCTTGGGCGGCGCCCACTCCGTGGTCAAGGGCGACGGCGACGTTGTCTGGGCCCAGGCTCTGTCCGATTGCGTTCAGGGCTCGCCGCTGCCCATTTACGACGGCAGCCGCATCCCCGGCTCCAACTTCCTGCCCGCCCGCTGGGACCTCCTGCCCAAGGGCCGCTACATGTGGGCCTCCGTCCAGACCGTCCGCGGCTGCCCCAAGCACTGCTCCTTCTGCTCGGTCTGGCGCACCGACGGCCAGAAACCCCGCTCGCGCACGGTGGACGCCATCGTCGAGGAGATCGTCACTCTCCGCCGCATCGGTTTCCGCTTCATCGCCCTCGCCGACGATAACTTCTATCCCGTCACCCTCACCGATCTCGAACTCGCCCGCAAGCAGAACAATCCGGCCCGCATCGCTGAGCTCGAAACTCTCCGCGAAGACCGCTTCGAACTCATGCGCCGCCTCGCCCAACTCCCCCGCGATACCGTCTTTTTCACTCAGATCACCGTCGAAGCCGCGGAAGATCCTGCCTTCCTGGACGCCATGCGCCTCGCCAACATCAAAGGCGGCCTCGTCGGCGTGGAAGCCGTTACCAAGGCCGGCCTCAAGGACATCTTCAAGGATTTCAACCCCTCCGGCGACGACCTCGCCGCGCGCCTGCTCAAGTTCAAAGAGCACGGAGTCCACGTCCTCGGCTCTTTCATCTTCGGACTTCCCTCTGACCGCGCCGATACCTTCGAGGCCACGGCCGACCTTGCCCAGGCCGCCGGCATCACCTTCGCCCAGTTCGTCACCATGACCCCCTACCCCGGCACCGTGGATTTCGAGCGCTGGGAGAAGTGCCAGGATCTCGAAGCCTCTGCCGTCGACGGCGTGCCCATCAACCGCTACTGGCTCATCCCCGGCCACCGCCGCCCCAAGCTCTATACCACCCATCCCACCATGAGCACCGAGGAGATCCGGCTGCGCACGCAGGCCGTCTGGGATCGCTTCTACAGCCTCCAGTCCATCTGGCGCCGCGCCGATTGCGTCAAGAGCCTCAAAGCCCGCCTCGCTTTCGTCCTGGTCTCCAAGCTCTACCGCCAGATGTACGCCAACACCGGCATCGCCACCGACAGCGCGCGCCGCCAGAACGCCACTCGGTGGGCCCGCTGGCTGGCCAAGCCCCTCGTCAAGCTCTTCTCCGGCAAACCCATGCCGGATCTCGCCATACCGCTGCCCACGCCCCTCCCGGTTGCCGCGAACTTCAACGTCCTCCAGTAGTTCCGGCTATTTCAGACGCCGCCTGGAGCCTCGTGCTAGCATGGTTACTTGTCAGGCTCCGGGCTCCGTGCAATGGGGCGTTCCAAACCCCGCCAGGTCCGGAAGGAAGCAACGGTAGGATCCCACCCTGTGTGCCGCGGATCACCCGGGGTCTGACATTTTGAGAGGCCTCCGCGGCGCAGCCCTTTTCATCCATGTACCAGGTCATCGCCCGCAAGTACCGCCCCCAGACATTCGCCGAACTCATCGGGCAGGAACACGTCCGCACCACGCTGGAAAACGCCATCACCCAGCACCGCATCGCCCACGGCTACATCTTTTCCGGCCAGCGCGGGACGGGCAAAACCACCATCGCCCGCATCATGGCCCGCTGCCTCAATTGCGATCAGGGCCCCACGCCCACCCCCTGCGGCCAGTGTCCCAACTGCCAGGAAATCGCCGGCGGCCAGAAAACTTACGACGTCTACGAACTCGACGCCGCCTCCAACCGCGGTATCAACGAAGCCCGCGAAATCGTCCAGGCCGCCGAGAAAGCCCCGGCCCGAGGCCGCTTCAAGATCTACATCATCGACGAAGCCCACCAGCTCACCAACGAAGCCTTCAACGCCCTCCTCAAAACGCTCGAAGAGCCGCCCTCCTGGTGCGTCTTCATCCTCTGCACTACCGAGTCCCACAAAATCCCCACCACCATCGCCAGCCGCTGCCAGCAGTTCAGCTTCCGCAGCGTTGCCTTCACCGATCTCGTGGACCGCATGCGCTGGATCTGCGAGCAGGAAAAGATCACCGCCGACGATGAAGCCCTCGCCGTCCTCGCCCAGGCCGGCGAAGGCAGCGTTCGCGACTCCCTCTCCGCCCTCGATCAGGCCATCGCCTGCTGCGGCGATTCGCTGGCCGGCCCCGCCGTGCGCGACCTGCTGGGCATGTACTCGCTGGCCTCGCTCGAGAAAGTCACCGCGGCGCTCTCCGAATCCTCCACCTCCGCCATGCTCGAAATCGTGGACGAACTCGAGCGCACCGGCAAGAACCTCCAGCACTTCTGCCGCGAACTGGCCCGCTACTTCCGCAATCTGCTCGTGGCCAAAATCACGGCCGCCGATACCCGACTCATCGCTGCCACCGCCCTTGAGCAAGCCCGCTTCCGCGATCTCGCCGCCGGCTTCCAGGAAGACGACCTCACCCGCTGGCTCCAAATCTCCCTCGACATCTATTCGCAGCTCCAGTACTCGCTCCAGCCGCGTCTCCACCTCGAACTCGGCCTCCTGCGCCTGGTCCATGCCGGCCGCATCCGGCCCATCGAGGAGGCGCTCCGCGACCTCTCCCCCGGCCATGACCCCGGCGCCAACACGAAGCCGCCATATTCCCCCGGACGCCAGTCCGGGGTGACGGGAACAACCGCCGCCGCCCCCGGCCGCGAAGCAGTGGCCACACGGCCCCCGGCGCCCCCCACGCGCCGTACCCCGCCGCCCGCCATGCAGCGCTCCGCG
>JACQZS010000213.1 GCA_016213725.1 Acidobacteriota bacterium
GCAGAACCCGGCCGAAATCGCCACCGCCGTCACCCCGTCGCGCACGCTCCCCGGCTCCATGCAGGCCTTCTCCGAAACCCATCCGCAGCTCCGCGATCCCGCCGCGATCGCCGCCTATCTCCAGGCCCGCGGCTACACCCAAACCGCGGCCGTGCCCCGCCCCGTCGCCGACAACAAGACCATGCTCGGCCTGCTCTTCACTCCGTCTCAGCCGTAAGCCGCCGCGCCCACCACGTCGCCGCCACGGCCATCAGCACGAACACCGCCTCCGTCGCCGCCGCCCCGAACTTCATCGCCATGGGCGGCGCCAGCACTTTCACCAGGGACACGCCCACCGCGCTCCAGGTCATCACCAGAAACATCGTCTTCCCCACCGGCCGCCGCGCCGTCACCCACGCCACCGCCGCCGTCGCCAGTCCAATGAACAAATATCCCTGTACGCCTTGCAGGATCTCCTTGTTCTCCACCGCGTCCATGAAGAAAGCGCAGCACGTCACCGCCATCGCAATCTGCCACGCCCAAGCCTCTTCCGCCATCGCCAGCACCAGCAACAGGGCCCCCGCTATCGTATAGGTGAACGGCAGCTCCACCTTGTACTCGAGCCCGATTCCAATCAGCGCCAGCGCCGCCGCGGCCGCCAGACCCTTCCACCCCGCGCTCCCGGTCCAAGCCGCGCCTTCGTCCCCGCTCAGCGCTTCTCTGTTCCGCCACGCAGCCCACCCATACGCCGCGCCCAGCAGCGCGCCAAACGTGAATTCCATGATCTTCCACCAATCCACGAACGGCGCCGGCCCCGTCGGCCGCCCCACCGCCTGAATCGCCGCGCCTACTGCAAACCCAACCCCACCCCCCACTAGGCCCAGCAGCGCCATCTCCACCATCGCCCGGCCCCCGCCTTTCCAAAGCAGCCACCCCAGCAGCACCAGTCCGCCCAGCAGCAGCCCAAACCATGCCTCCTCCCGGGGCTTGTCCACAGGGTTCGAGAAGTAGATCAGCTTCGGCGAATTCACCAGCTTCCACCCCAACCACGTCGCCGCGATCATCGCGAGCACACCCGCCGCCACATCCCGCGCCTTCACCCGCATCTTCTCCCGCAGGAACCCCAGCGCCATCACAATCCCGCCCAGCAGTCCCCACGCTCCGCCCTTCACCGCAAACCCCGTCATCGCCCACCAGAACGTCTCCGGCTTCAGGGAAAGCCCCACCGTCTGCCCGTACGTCTCCTGTCCGCCGAACCCCACGCCCACCGCCCCGCAAGCCGCAATGAACCCCAGGCTCGTTTTCCGCTCCAGCAGCAGTGCCAATGCCAGCACCACCATCGCCCCCGGGATCATCGCCCCCAGCGGCCCGCCCCCGATGAACCCGCGCAGCCCCCAGCCCAGCGACATCGTCACGGCCGGGAACAGAATCCAGATGGATACTGTCGTTCGCATGGTGGTCATGGCAGGTTATTGTCTCAGAACGAAGTGATGGTAAGCTACGTCAACGGCATGATTCTGGCGATTCTTGGCTTCCTTCTGGGGCAGTCTCCCCAGCCCGGCGACGCGAACTTCGAGCCAGGCCGGCTTCCTCTCTCCTGGCGCACGGGCGGCCCTAACTGCGTGGAAATACCGGATTGGCAGGTGCACGAGTACAACGCCGACTTCTTCATCCTCAGGGAAAGCGGCTGCACACACTATGAAAAGCCCTTTTTGTACCTGGTCTTTGGTGCAGATAGAGCGCTACTGGTCGACACGGGCGCCGGCCAGGTAGACACGCGCAGCCCTGTCATGCAGCTCATCGGCAAATGGGCGAAGCGGCGGAATCGCCCCTCCGTTCCCCTCCTTGTCGTCCATTCACACGGGCATGGCGATCATGTAGCGGGCGACTCCCAGTTCCGCAACGTCCAGGGCGTTCATTTCGTCGAAGCTACGATACAGGCGCTAGCCGAGGCATTCCAATTGGGAGATTGGCCCAATCGGAACGGCGTGATCGAACTGGGCGGTCGAACGCTCGATCTCATCCCGATACCCGGCCATCAGGAAGCGTCCATCGCGCTCTACGACCGCCGGACCGGCATTCTCTTGACCGGCGACACTGTCTATCCAGGACGCCTCTACGTACGCGACTGGAGAGCATTCACCGCCAGTATCGAACGGCTGGTCGCATTTACTGGCCAGCATCCCGTTACCCATGTTTTGGGCTGTCACATCGAGCAATCCCGCACGCCCTTTGTTGACTATCCCGTTGGAACGGTCTATCACCCCGACGAGCATGCCCTGGAGCTCGGAAGGGCCGAACTTCTCGAACTCTTCGAATCCCTTCAAAGGCAGGGCGGCATGCCCGCCCGCATTGCGTTGCGGGACATGACAGTGGTCCCCAGGGCTCCGGAAGCGGCCAGGTAAACCGGCCGCGCAGTTCGGATGCAAGCCGGTTTCCAGGTCCGGCAGTCTACCCCGCGCCGCCAGCCGCGCTCTCTTCGCGGTACGTCACCGATGCCTTGATGTAGTCCCGGTTCATGCGCGCGATGTTTTCGATCTTGATGCCCTTCGGGCACACCGCTTCGCACTCGCCGGTGTTCGTGCAGTAGCCGAACCCTTCTTCCGTCATCTTCAGCACCATGCGCATCGCGCGCCGGTCTTTCTCCACCTGGCCCTGCGGCAGCAGCCCCAGGTGCGAGATCTTCGCCGAAACGAACAGCGACGCCGAAGCGTTCGGGCACGAAGCGACGCAGGCGCCGCACCCGATGCAGGCCGCCGCGTCCATCGCCAGGTCCGAGCACTTCTTGATGATCGGCAGCGCGTTGCCGTCCGGCGCCGAACCCGTGTTCACCGCGATGTAGCCGCCCGCCGCGATGATGCGGTCGAACGCGCTCCGGTCCACCATTAGGTCCTTGATCACCGGGAAGGCCTTCGCCCGGAACGGCTCCAGCCATAGCTCATCGCCGTCCTTGAAGTGCCGCATGTGCAGCTGGCACACCGTCGTGCCCCGCTGCGGCCCGTGCGGAATCCCGTCGATCATGAATCCGCAGCACCCGCAGATGCCTTCCCGGCAGTCGTGCTCGAACGTCACCGGGTCCTCGCCCTTCCTCGTCAGCTCTTCGTTCAGCACGTCGAGCAGTTCCAGGAACGACATGTGCTCGCTTGCGTTGGGCACCTCATAGCGCACCATCTTGCCCGCGCTCTTTGCGTCCTTCTGACGCCAGATGTTCAGGATGATCTTCATTGCCGGATGCCCTCTACTTGTAGTTCCGCTGCGCCAGGTGCACGTACTCGAACTCCAGCGGCTCCTGGTTCCGCACCGGCTCCTTGCCTTCGCCGGCGTATTCCCACGCCGCCACGTGGCAGAACTTGTCATCCTGCCTCAGCGCTTCGCCCTCTTCCGTCTGGTACTCCTCGCGGAAGTGGCCGCCGCAGCTCTCTTCCCTGACCAGCGCGTCCCGGCAGATCAGCTCGCCCAGCTCCAGGAAGTCCGCCACGCGCGCCGCGCGCTCCAGACTCTGGTTCAGCTCGCCTTCGCTGCCCGGCACCGTCACGTTCTCCCAGAACTCGGCCCGGATCTGCGGAATCCGCTCTAGCGCGTGCTCCAGCCCGGCCTTGTTGCGGCCCATGCCGCAGTACTCCCACATCACCTTGCCGAGTTCGCGGTGCAGGTCGTCCACCGTCTTCTTGCCGTTGATCGACAGCAGCTTCTTGGTCCGCTGGCTCACCCCTTCCTTCGCCGCGCGGCACTCGGAGTGGTTCTCGTCTACTCCGCCCGGCTTCACCTGCGCCAGGTAGTTGCTCAGCGTATACGGAATCACGAAGTACCCATCGGCCAGGCCCTGCATCAGCGCGCTCGCGCCCAGCCGGTTCGCACCGTGGTCGCTGAAGTTCGCTTCGCCCAGCACGAACAGGCCCGGAATCGTGCTCTGCAGGTTGTAGTCCACCCACAACCCGCCCATCGTGTAGTGCACCGCCGGGTAGATCCGCATCGGCGTCGAATACGGGTCTTCGCCCGTGATCCGCTCGTAGATCTCGAACAGGTTCCCGTAGCGCTCTTCAATCGTCTTCCGCCCCAGCCGCTGGATCGACTCCGCGAAGTCCAGAAACACCCCGCGGCCGCCCGGCCCCACGCCGTACCCCTCATCGCAGGCCACCTTCGCCGCCCGCGACGCGATGTCGCGCGGACACAGGTTGCCGAACGCCGGATACCGCC
>JACQZS010000210.1 GCA_016213725.1 Acidobacteriota bacterium
CCGTGCCGTTCGCGGAAACCGTCATCTTCCGCAGGTCCGGCTCGCGCGAGGCGGCCGACAGGTCCAGAAAGCGCCCCACCTTTTCCGCTACGCTCGCATCCAGCAGCTTCACCGAAAATGCCGGCGACAACTCCGCCGTGCGCACCTCGCCGCTGTCTGTGATCAGCGAGAGGTAGTCCACCTCCAGCGTGGTGCCGCCACTGATGCGCGTCTTGCGTTCCATGCTCAGGAGCCGCCCTGTGGTGACGCTGGTCCCGCTGCGCACCTCCAGGCGTGCGCCGCGCAGCGCCCCCAGAAATTCCGTCAGTGTTGGCTTTTCCGCCATTGGCAACCGCAGCTCCGCGAACTGCCGTTCCACCGGAGACTCCGAATTGTAGGTCACTCCACCAATCCGGCCCCCGTTGAGATCCAGTACCGTCAGCGACTTCAATACGTCGTCCAGCTGCCCGGAATTGAACGATAGCGTGAGGCTTTGGTTCCCGCTCACACGCGCCATGTGCTCGAAATAGCCGATGCCATTCTTGTAGAGAACAATGCGTTTGACGGCCGGTGCCGCGGGTGTCTGCGCCCCTAGCGGCAATACGGCCAGAATGCAGAGAAAACGCAGGGATGATTTCACGCGCTGAGCATATCACAGCGGCATTTCGCGGCAGACGAACCCGAATCGGCGTATATTGACCCCTATGAAGGAAGGGCTGATCCTAATGGCGATGGCGACGGCTTTGAGTGCTGCGGAGAGTTACGACCTCGTGCTGAAGGGCGGGCGCGTGATCGATCCGAAGAATGGTGTGGATGCCGTGCTGGACGTCGGCGTGCGCGCCGGCAAGGTGGCCGCGCTCGGCGCCGGACTCGATGGCGGCAAAGTGCTGGACGTCCGCGGCATGATCGTCACGCCAGGACTCGTGGACATGCACGTCCATTTGTTCTCCACCACCGGCGTTGCAGACGCCTGGGCGGGTGACAAGAGCGTCCGCCCCGACGACTTCAGCTTCCGCTCCGGCGTCACTGCCATGGCCGATGCCGGCAGCGCCGGCTGGCGCAACTTCGAGCAGTTCCGCCAAACCGTGCTCGACCGCGCCCAAACCCGGCTCTTCGCCTTCATCAACATCGCCGGTCTCGGCATGCTCACCAACATCGTCGAGCAGCACCCCGAGGATATGGATCCCGCCGCCGTCGCGCGTCTCGCCAAAAAGCACGCCGACCTCGTCGTCGGCGTCAAGACCGCGCACTTCGAAAGCCCCGCCTGGACTGCCGTCGAAAAGGCCGTCGAAGCCGGCCGCCTCGCCGGCAAGCCCGTCATGGTCGACTTCGGCTATTTCCGCAAAGAGCGCCCTTTCTATCAATTGGTGTCCGCGAAACTCCGCCCCGACGACATCGCCACGCACGCCTTCCGCGCGGCGGTTCCCTGGGTGGACGATCAGGGCAAGGTCTACGATTACCTCTACGCCGCTCGCAAGCGTGGCGTCCTGTTTGACGTCGGCCACGGCGGCGGCAGCTTTGCCTGGCGCAATGCCGTGCCGGCCGTGAAGCAGGGCTTCTATCCCGATGCCATCTCCACCGATCTCCACACCGGCAGCATGAACGGACCCATGATGGACATGCCCACCACCATGAGCAAGTTTCTCGCGATGGGCATGCCCCTGAGAGACGTGGTGGAGCGCTCCACCACGCGGCCCGCATCGATCATTGGCCACCCCGAACTCGGCCATCTCACGCTGGGCGCAGAAGCCGATATCGCCGTCTTTCGGCTGCTCGAAGGCGAATTCACGTACCTTGATTCCGACCGCGGCGCCTTTCCCGCGAAGCAGCGCCTCTTCTGCGAACTGACCGTTCGCGCCGGAATTGTGGTCTGGGATTGGAATGGCCGCACCGGCACGGATTACCGTAAACTCGCGCCCAACTACGGCCTGCGCGAAGGCGAATTTATCGTTCCGCCTCCGGGCCGCTAGCCAGTTCCTTTTCAATTTCGGATATAGTTGACCATTATGTGGAATGTGGTGGTGTGCCTTGCGCTTGCCCTCACGGCCTCCAAGCGGGACGCTTTTCAGAACGAAGTCCGGCCTCAGATTCCCAAGGGTCCGGTTGAAATCAAAGGTGTGGTGAGGGAATCCGGCACAGGCCAGCCCCTGGCGGGCGCAACTGTTGTCCTTGAAATGACGAGGGCAACGCCGGCTTCCGGCGTAGAAACAGGCCCTGATGGGGCATTTTCACTAAAAGCGGAATCGCCGAACGGAACGGTGAAGATCTCCAAGCGCGGATTCAGAACAAAATCGAGAAGCAATCAAGAGGCGATTCCCGTCCTGAAATTCCGGGATGGCGCGCAGACCGTGGACCTTGTGAGGTTGGGAGCGATTGCCGGCCGCATCGTGGATGAGAATGGCGAAGCCCTGGTGGGCATTCGTGTGGAAGCGATCTACAAACGAATTCGCGACGGGGCGGGCCGGATGATCGCTTACGCCACCGCCACGACGGACGACCGCGGCCAGTACCGGCTTTGGTATCTGGATCCCGGCTCGTACTGGGTAAAGGCCTTGGGGCGCCAAACTGTGATGACCGGCTACGGAGAGTTTCCGCCTCCCAAGGAGGGTGAGTTCACCTACGGTCCCAGCTATTTCCCCAGCGGCGCCACGCCCGCCGAGGGGCAGGCGATTGCCGTGGAGGGCGGGATCACCAGCGACGCGAATTTCCAATTGGCCGCCAGTCCAGGCCGGCGAATTCGTGGAAGAATCCTGGGCCTGGCGGCGGATGAGCCTGTAACTCTCGAACTGAGCCGGGATGGGGAGAGCATTGCCGGCCAGATCAAAGTGAACCTCGCCAATGGCGCTTTTGAGGCAGCCGGTCTGCCGCCTGGGGAGTACCGGTTGCTTGCTACCACCCGCACCGGCGATGGCCGCAGCGGAGAGGAGATCGTCCAACTCGGCTCCGTTGATGTGAGCGGCGCCAACGTGGTGCTCTCCTCGGGCGTCCGTGTGAAGGGGCAAATTCTCGACGCCGGACCCGAGCGGCGCTTCGGAGCTATGGCCATACTCAGGCCGTGGAGAGGCCGGAGCGGCGAGGAGAGCTACGGCCGGCCGTCAGAAGGGGGAGGAATCGAATGGACCGACGTCACTCCAGGCAAGTATGAGTTCCATGCCGACCGGCTCAATCTGGCCTCCGTCCGGAGCGGCAACACGGATGTTCTGCGGGATGGCCTGCTGGTGACCCAGTCCGGGTGTGAGCCATTGGAGATCAGGTTCGAACCGGAGACGGCCAAGGTGGAACTCTCCCTCGAAGACGGCAAGCCCAGGATTGTGATCCTCCTGCGGCAGTTCGGTGAGCAAGTGCTCGCCGCAACCCGATATGTGAATCAGATGGGTGAGCCGGACTGGGTCGCTTTGGCGCCTGGCGACTATCGCGTCTTTTCCGAGTTCACCTCCAATGAGATCGAGTACCGCGACCGGGCCGTTCTCGATACGCTCTGGAACCGGGCAGCGGCGGTGAAGGCGAAAGCGGGAGAAACGGTCAAAGTGACGGTGCCTTTGCTGCAGGGTGATGGCACGGGAGGTGTCCGATGATCCTGGCGATGCTGGCTCTGCTGGCGCAGGCGTCCGGATACCCGCTGGGCGGAACCGTGGTCCACGGCGCAAATGGCTCTCCGTTGAAAGGCGTCCGCGTGCGGCTCATCGAAAGCGGAAAAGCGTCGGAGTTGACAAGCATGCTGACCGGCGCCGACGGCCGTTTCCGGTTCGAGGCTCTGCCTGCCGGCAAGTACATGATTGCGGCGGAACGGAACGGATTCCCGGCGCAGATGTACGGGCAGAAGGCCCTCAACGCGCCTGTCGTCACCGGCGTAGTCGTGGGAGAGGGCCAGGACGCTTCCGATCTGGTCTTTCCTCTGATTCCGCCGGCCACCATCTCCGGCAGAGTGATCGACGAGAAAGGCGAGCCGCTGCCCGGCATGACCGTTGTGGGGTATCAGCGGCGGGGCGTAGGCCAGGCTCAGCGCCTTCAATTCATCAGGCGCGGCTCAACAAACGACCTTGGCGAGTTTCGCCTCTACGGCCTGCCTCGAGGCGACTACCTCGTCTCTGTCACAGGCATCCCCTTTCAGAGCCTGCCGGCGCTCGATGTTTCCGGAACGCCCGCCGGATACGGCCTCACCTTCCACCCCGGTGTGCAGGACGTGAGTAAAGCGGCCTGGGTGCACGTGGAGCCCGCGGAGGAGGCCCGCGCCGATGTGCGCGCCAGCGCGTCCAAAGTCGTGCGGGTGAGTGGAACTCTCAAGGGCACTGAGATCCCGAATAACTCCTACGTCTGGCTTGCGGTGGCGCTGGGTGACGGCACGTATTTCCAGATGGGACAGTCGGTCTACATCTACGGCAGTTCATTTCAGTTGGGAGGAGTGCCGCCCGGCCGGTACGCTCTGTTTGCCGTGACGCAGGGGCGTCGCGTCATCGCCCGGCAAACCGTGGATGTGGCCGACGACCCCAGCAACGTGGAAATCGACGCTTCCCGGATGGCGAAGGTCCGCATGAAGGTGAATGTGCGCGGCGCAAAACCCGGGGAGACGATCGTGGCGAGCCTGCTGACCTATGGCGAGCGATGGGGGCCTCAAGGTACGCTCGACTCCAAAGGCGAAATCCTATTCGGTGCCGTGGCCGCCGGATTGTACACCGTTTCCATAGTCAGTCCGGATTCGCGGGTTCAGATCTCTCCCGAGAGCATCACGGCCGAAGGCGCGCGCGTCCGCGGAGATCTGATTGAACTTCCGGAAAGCGGCCAGGTGACGCTGACTGTCAACGCCAATGTCCAATCCGAGATCGTGAACGGACGAGTCCACAAGGACGGACGCCCCGTGTCGGGAATGACGGTGGTCCTCATCCCGGCGCGAAACGAGGCCAGCGTCATCTCCTATCGCATCGACCAAAGCGACAGCGACGGAAGTTTCAAGTGGCGGAACGTGCCGCCCGGAGAATACCTCATGTTCGCTTTCGAAGATGGCGCCAGTTGGGACTACATGGACGAAGGCGTCATGCAGGGTTTTCGCAACCTCGGCCAGCCGCTCACCGTGCGCGCAGCGCAGAAAGGCGAGGTGCGGTTGGAGGTCACGCGGGTTCCTCAGCCATCTCGTCAGTAGCGCGCCGCCACGGCTCCCCGCGGATTGCCGCCCGTCACGCGGTCGCGACGACAATCGAGGCCGGCTTAGGCCCGACCGGGATCATGGTGAACAACGGCGCCGTCTTGTCCTTGTCTGGCGCGATTGCGGCGATGCGGATCACGGCAAGGTCGCCGGATGCGCGGTTCAGCACCAGGGCGAACTGCTGGTCTGGCGTCACCTCAATCGTCTGCGGCTCCAGCCCCACGCTGGTGAGCGCCAGCACCTTCTGGCTCATGATGTCGAAGATCGTCACCGACCCGGCCTCCGGATTCGCCACAAACAGTAGCGGCGGCTCCGCCGATGTCGCCATCAGGCCCGGCTTGCGCCCCGAAAGCGAGGTCTGCGCGATCTCGGTCCGGTAGGTATAGGCGATTGCCACCGCATCGCGGCCGCGGCCGGTGATGAAAAGCTGACCGCCATCTGCGCTCATGCAGAAATGGTCCGGAGAAAGCGAGAGCGGCAACTGCGTCATGACATCGCGTGAGCGCACGTCCAGGACGATCAACTGACGCCGGTCCAGACCCGCGATGAACGCAGCCTTGTCATCGGTGCGAAACCGCACGGCTCCCGGTACATCATCGAGCAGCCTCGGCGGGTGCACGATGCGGCCTGCCAAATCGGCAAAAACCACTGAGTTCTTCGCCAGAGTCACGCAAGCCAGCGGCACCTGCCAGGCGATGTCGAATGCCAGCGGCTCCGAAGGCAGGGGAATCGGTTGCGCCGGGCGCATCGTCTCCAGCGATACCGGCAGAATCTGCGCCGGGTTCGCCATCAGGCACCACAAAGTGGACCCGCGCCGAATTGCCGTCAGCGGCGCGGCCGGGAGCTTCAGCGTCTGCTTCACGGCCAGCCCCTTGGCGTCAATCGCCGAAAGCGCCCGGGCCGCGGGAGAAAGCGCGAAAAGGTGGTTCTTGTGCAGGTGCAGCGACGTCGCCGGGCCGGGCAGCGTCAGGCGCGACTTCACCGCAAACGACAGCAAATCCACCGCCACCAGCGAGGGCTCTGATTCCGAAGAAACGAAAGCGAAGCCCTGGTAGCCCTTGCCCGCCTTGCGGCAGGCGGCCAACAGCGGCAACGCACCCAGAAATGCTCGGCGGGGAATCACAGGAAAGCAGTCGTCTTGATGCCGGAAACATCCACGGGACGGCGGCAGCGCGGGTTCTTGCACTGCACCTTGTCGTCCATCAGCACCATGTAGCTCTGGGCCTTGGCGAACTTCGCCCGGTCGCGCTCATCGGCGCCGGAGGGCAGGCGGTCTTTCTTCTGGCGCAGCAACCAGCGGAGCTGGTACTCCTCAACCGTGCGGCAAAACGGGCAGTTCAGACGCGCGGGCCGCGTCGTCTGGGATTCAGTGTAGAAAAGCCGTTCGTCCACGAATTTAATGATGCCACAGGTGCGCTCCAGCCTTGCTGCAACGAACCTCTCAAAAAACAGTAGCAAGAATTATACAATCGTGCTACCGTCGGACTATGCGGTCGATTCTGCCTGTGCTCGGTTCGCTGGCCCTGCTCTGTGCCCAGCAGCGGGAGCAGCCGGAGGAGCCCGAAAAGAACCGCATCCCGGTGTTCCATCAGAGCGTGGTCGTCCGGGCCACGCCCGTGGAAGTCACCATCGACCGCCGGAACGGAGAGGTGCTGGAAAAGACCCTGTTTTCCCGCGACGACCAGGTCTTCCACCTGCTCGACGCCGGCATCAACGCCGGCCAGCACGAGGGCGGTGCCAAGAGCGTCGAGATCCGCCGCTTTGGCTACAACCTCGACCACGGCGGCGTCAGCGGGGGGCTCAAAGTTCTGACCGACGGCGTTCAGATGAACCAATCCACGCAGGGCCACGGCCAAGGCTATCTCGGGCCGCTGAAGAGCGTTACCCCGGAACTCATCCGCGAGGTGAATCTCATCAACGGGCCCTTCAGCGCCGAATATGGCGACTTCAGCGGGCTGGGGGTGGTGCACATCGTGACGCGCGAGTCGATGCCGGATGAATTCACAGTCCGCATGCAAGGCGGTTCATTCGGCACATTGCGCGGCTTCTTTGCCTATAGTCCGAACTGGAAGGATACCGACGCGCTCTTCGCCTACGAGGGCTCCGCTTCCGACGGCCCATTTCTGCACCCGCTGGGTTACCGTCGGGATAACGTCACGATGAATGTCACGCGGCGCGTTTCTGAGCGGCGGCAGGTTGCCGTGAAGGCGAATGGCGGACGGGCGGACTCGTACTCTTCCGGCCAATTGCCGCTGGATCTGATAGAAACCGGCCAACTTGATCGATTCGGCGCCGTGGACTCCTCTAACGGCATCCGCCAATGGGGTGGCACGCTGGCCGGGTACTGGCGCGAAGAAGGCGCACAAGGGCAGGTGTGGAAGCTCGATGGCTTCGTTTCGCGAATGCTCTTCGACCACTTCATGAACTTCACCTTCGCCCTGAACCATCCCGTGCAAGGCGATGCCTTCCAGCAGCACGACTCGCGCCTCCAGGAAGGAACCAACGGCCAGTATCTGCGTCCCAATCGCTGGCTCGGCGTTTCCGGATACCTCTCCGCGGGCGGGAACTTCCACGCCAATCAAATCAATGTCTCGCTCTACCCGCGCATTGGCCGCGAGCCCATCGGTGTCAGCACTCGCGCCAACGCCGCCGTCACCAACGGCGCCGGCTACGCACAGCAGAACGTCAGCCTCTGGGGCGGCCGGCTGCTGGCCGGCGGAGGGCTCCGTTTCGATGCGTTCCGCTTCGATGTCCGCGACCGCGTGGACCCCCTATCCAGCGGCATCCAGTCCTCCGGCCGCTGGCAGCCTAAGGCCAATGCTTCTCTCACGCCCTGGCAGCGCGCGCCGGTCACCTTCTTCTTTAACTATGGCCGGGGCATCTCCACGGCCGATGCGCGCGCCGTCGTCAAGCGGCCCGAGATGGAGCGCGTGGCCACCACGGATTTCCTCCAGGGTGGCACCGCCTGGAAAGCCTCGCGCGTCAGCCTTCAATCCGCCTTCTTCCGCATCGCCCGCTCCAACGAGCAGGTCTACGTCCCGGACGACGGCAGCATTGAGTTCCGCGGCCCTAGCCGCGCTTCGGGCTTTGAAGCCAAGGCCTCCACGGAGATCACCCATCGCCTCTTCCTGAATGCCGGCATGACCAAGGTTTGGAACGCATTCTACGTGGGAGAGCCGCGCATCTATGTTGACAGTGCACCCCGCTTTGTCGCCAATGCGGGTCTCACACTCACCGCCTGGCGCGGCTGGAGCGGCTCAGTCCGCATGCGCGCGATCAATCATTACCGCGTTGACGGTGAGGATGCCTCTATCGTCGCCGCCGGTCACACGGTCTACGACGTAGGAGTCGCCCGCCGCCTCTCAGCGCGGGCCGAATTCAGTCTGGCCGTGGACAATCTCTTCAACCGGCAGTATTACGAAACGCAGAACTACTTCGAGTCGCGGCTGCCGGGCGCCAGTCCTCAGTTCCGCATCCATGCCACGCCTGGGTACTCTCGCACGGTGATGGCCGGTCTCTCAGTGCGGTTGGGCCGCAAGTAGGCCGCCGGCTACCTTACGCTGGCCAGCTTAGCGGTCATCATCTCTTCCCAACCATCGGCGTTCCCGAAACCGATCTGCTGCCACCGCCACTGGCTCTTCGCATCCACAATCCAGTTCTGCGGGATGGTGATGAGCGGGAGCAACTCCTGAACGTAATCACCCGCCAGCAGCACCGGGAAGGTGTACTTGCCCTCTTTCATGTAAGGTTCTGCCTTCCCAATCGACTCGTCGACGTTAAATGACAGCACCTGCACGTCCGTTCGGTCCTTTAGCTTCTCGTAGAGCTTCTGGAAGTGCGGGTGCTCAGAGCGGCACGGCCCGCACCACGTGGCCCACACGTTGATGAGCAGCGTCTTGCCTTCAAACTGAGCCAACTTCCACGTCTTGCCCTGCAGGTCCATGAGTTGCCAAGGTGCCATCGCCTTGGACGGCTGCTCCCAGCGGCCGTCGGTGGAACTCTCAGCCTTGGGTCTTGATCCTTTCGCCAGCAAGTTTCTGGCGACCTCAGATCCGCCCAGCGCGGCGAAAACGCGCTCATAGGCGTCGCTCAGTTTGTCAGGCTTCGGCTTGGCGCCCTCTTTCGGCCGCAAGTCCAAAGCGGCCCGATAGAGCAGGAGAGCGTCCAGCGGTTGCTTGTCGATTTCCGCCAATTTGCCCTTCATCGTGAGCACCCGGAGCTGCTCGTCGGGCTTCTCGGCAGCGGCCTCGGCCGTCTGCACGGCCGCGCGAGCGAGGGAGGCTTCACCCTGGAACTCGGCGTAATCCACCAGCGCGTCGGCATACGCGATCTTGATGAACTGTTCCGACTGCGCTTCCATCTTCCGCACCTCCTCGGAGTCCCGGTCAGAGGGCACGCGGGCCATTAGCGGCGATTGCCGCCGGCCCTCCTCGATCAGTTCGCGGATCCGCTCCTGCTGGATCTTCCTCTTCATGAATACCCGCGCCAGGGCGAGAGGGAACGGCGGCGACATGCCCAGCGAACCGCCTCGGATTAAAGCCAACACCGCATCGGCCGCCTGCGCCAGCTGCGCCGGATCGGAGTCTTCCATCTCCGCCAGCGCCGAATACCACGTGATCAGTGCACCGGTGTCGTCCGGCCGCGCGGCCAGAATCCTGTTCGCCGTTGCGAGCGATACGCGGTAGTACTCCTTCTTCTTCTCCGCAGAATCACTCGACTGCGGGAACGGGTGTTCCTTCCTGAACCGCGCCATCGCCACCTGCGCTGAAACCTCAGAGCCTGGCGCCTCCTGCAACAGGCGGTCGCCAAAGCGCTTCTCCTGCATTGGGTCGCCAGCCTGCTGATAGCCCATCAGCACCAGGCTGGCCTGCGCAGGATTCTGGATGTCGATCAGCTTCTCCAGCCGCGCCGCGTCGGCCGATACCGCTTTGCGCACGTCGTTGTGTTCCTGTGGCGGCCGCGACTTGAACTCCAGGCTCCACACGGTGCGCCACACCGGCGCAGCCGCCAGAACATCCGGCGTCGACTGCGCCAGCGAGCGCAGGCCCGGCGTCAGCTTGCGTGCCAGTTCCGGCGTCGCGCCGCTGGCCAGGCGGCTCATCGCCTCGCTCGATGTTGTCGCAGGGCAGGTGTTGAAGAATGCCTCCAAATGCGCGCGGGATTTGTTGCGGTCCTGGAACCTGCCGAACCAGTAGATGTCGGCCAATCCCAGGTGCGCCCACTGGTTCTGCGCTGCGGATTGCTCGAACAGTTGGATTGCGCGCGGCGTGTCCTGATCCACCAACGCTCGTGCCAGCAGCGCCTGCGCTTGAATGCCGGCATGCGCCGCAGCGTATTTCTCATAGCGTTCGATGGTCGCCTTGCGCTCCTCAACTCCGGGCCGCTTCAAGTCTGGAATCACCGCCCAATGCGCCAGAAAATCGTCCGGAAACGCCTTCAGCACATCTTCCGCCACGGCCCGCCGGTGTGCATTGCGGGCATCGGCTCCCTGAATCGCCTTGGTCATGGGCCGCAGCGCCGCTTCCAGTTGGGGCGTCCGGTTGCACGGCACCTGCTGGGCCATCATCGCAGCGGCAAAGAAGAAGAGTAGGATCCGCAGCACGTGAGACTCCTCCAAGACCAACTCCTACCAAAGCCCCTGAGGTGAGTCAAGGCATCGCTGTCGCCCCGCTATCATGGGACTGGATGCTAGCCGAAATTGTCCTCACGGCCGCACTTGCCCAGTGGAAAGGTGACATCGAAGCCCGCAGCGGCCTGCCGCTGGTTGTGGCTGAAACCGAGTACGAGGCGAACGATCACTCCTTCCGGCTCGCCCCGGACACGCCCCAGCGCGCCGCGTTTATCGAGTACCTGCAAGTAGAGAACTTCCGCCGGCAGTACATGCAGATGTACGCCGTGATGATTCATCACAAGGCGGCCGGCGGCAGCGCTTATCTCGTCATGCTCAACGGGATGCGCCGCGCGGACTGGAAGGGCCACGAGGAGGCGCTCATCGCCCATGAATTCGGCCACGCCTGGATCAAGGCCCAAGGCTACCCCACGCCCATCTTCATTGATAATCAATGGGCTTGCGTGGGCGTGCACTCCGGAGACGTCGTCCAGCACGGACTCATCCGGAGCGAACTGGACAAACGGGGGATCGAATACCGCAAGTTCTGGCTGGGCGGACTGGAAACGGCCACGCTGCAGATGGAGACCAGCCCCTCTCCCGCGCCCGAAGATCGCTGTGCGCGCATTCGCGTTGCCGCTCAGTGGCTGGACGTCAAGCTGGGCCTGAAGCCCGGCGAATGGCCGGCGCAGGCGCGCTACGAAGCGGCCCTCCGGAAGTGGATGCCAGAGGTCGAGCCGACCGTTGACCAGATAGTCAACTTGTTGAAAGGGAAGGATCTTTCTGACAAAGACGTCCACCGGGCCGCGCTCAAGGCCGTCTTCGAGGCCCTAAAGGACCTCGGTTACGAGCGGTCAAAGCCCTACCGGGTGTATGTTACGCTCAAAGAGACTCCCCGCGTCAGTTGACAGGTCGTGTAACGGGCCCGTCCCGAAGCGCGCGCACGGGCATTTCCTCAAATGAATATCCGCTCCCTCTTTAGTCTGTTTTCCTCGGATCTGGCGATCGATCTGGGTACCGCGAACACCCTCGTTTTCGCGCGCGGCAAAGGCATCGTCGTTAATGAGCCGTCTATCGTCGCTATCAACAAGACGAACGGCGAGGTTGAAGCGGTTGGCAAAGAGGCCAAAGAGATGCTGGGCCGCACGCCCGGCAACATCGTGGCCATCCGCCCCATGAAGGACGGCGTCATTGCCGACTTCAAGGTCACTGAGCGCATGCTGAACTACTTCATTCAGAAGGCGCACGGCCGCAAAATGCTGGTTCACCCCCGCATTGTCATCGGGGTGCCCAGCGAAATCACGCAGGTGGAGAAGCGTGCGGTCATCGACTCCGCTTACCGCGCCAAGGCCAGCGAGGTGCACCTGGTCGAGCAGGCCATGGTGGCCGCCATCGGCGCCGGGCTGCCCATCACGGAACCCTCGGGCAACATGGTGGTGGACATTGGCGGCGGAACCACTGACGTCGCCGTCATCTCGCTTTCCGGTATCGTCTACTCGCGCTCCGTGCGCGTCGCCGGCAACGAGATGGACGACGCCATCATGCAGTACCTCAAGAAGAAGTACAACCTGCTGGTGGGCGAGCGCACCGCGGAGCAGATCAAGATGCAGATCGGCAGCGCCTTCCCGCTCGAGAAGCCGATTTCCATGGAGATCAAGGGCCGCAACCTCATCGAAGGCGTGCCGCGCACCATCGTCGTGGAGGACGATGAGATCCGCGAAGCCCTCTCCGAGTGCGTCGCCACTATCATGAACGCCATCCGCGTCGCCCTGGAGCGCACGCCTCCCGAACTCAGCGCCGACATCAGCGACCGCGGCATCGTGCTCACCGGCGGCGGCGCTCTGCTGAAGAACCTCGACAAGCGCATCCGCGAAGAAACAGGTTTGCCCGTCTCCATTGCCGAAGACCCGCTGGCCAGCGTGGCCCTCGGCACCGGACGCATGTTGACTGATTTCAAGCTGCTGCGGCGGATCGCGATCGAATAGGTGCGCCGGCGAGGCGCTTCGAAGGCTGGGTCATGGAAAACTTCCTGAGCCGCTACCGGAACCTGAGCGTATTGCTCCTGCTCGTGGTCGCGCAACTACTGCTGCTCGCCTACCAGGTTAAGGCGCGCGATGACGTCCCACTCATCCGTGTCTGGGCCGTCACCGCCGTCACTCCGCTTGCCCGCGGGATCGAAGGCTTGCGCAGCGGCACAGGCGGCTTCCTTCAGGGCTACGTCTTCCTGAAGGACGTTCAGTCTGAAAACCAGCGGCTCAAGCATGAACTCGGCGACCTGCGTCTCCGCAACCGCTTTCTGGCCTCCGAGCTGGCTTCGGCAGACCGCGCCAAGGCGCTGGCCGAGTTCCGCTCACGCACGCCCTCCAAGCTTCTTGCCGCCCGGGTGATCGGCACAGGCACAGGCGCCAACTCGCGAGTTGTCTTTGTCGACCGCGGCACCACCGACGGCGTGAAGAAGGGCATGGCCACCATCGCCCCCGACGGCATCGTCGGCAAGGTCGTTGCCGCCTATCCCACCGCTTCGCTGGTCCAACTCATCACCGAGCAAGGCTCCGCGGCTGGCGTAGTCTCCCAGAAGCACCAGGTGCGCGGCACGCTCAAAGGAGTCGGACTGAATACCTGCATTGTCGAATACGTCCAGAACGAAGACAAACTCGAGCCAGGCGAGTGGTTCTATACTTCCGGCGCAGACCGCGTCTTCCCGCGCGGCATGCCCGTGGGCCAGGTGAAGATGGTGCGCGAGGGCCGCGGCGGCAAAGAAGTGGTCGTGGCGCCCAGCGGAGTCCAGGCCGGCCTGGAAGAGATGCTCATCGTTCTCGATGGGGTCCACCAACTCCTCCCTGCGCCTGAAACCCCGGCCGCCACCGACGTGAACATCCTGGCGGCGCCGCCCGCCGAAAGCCAGCAGCCCGCCTCCTCTGAATCCGGCGAGGGCGCCGCCGTGACTGATGCGGACCGATTGAAGGACCGCTACCAGCGGGTTGTCTCCGGCCAGGGTGTCCAGTTGGGAGTCAAGGGCGCCATCGCCGACTTCAATCGCGCCCCCGCTCCTGTTCAAGTCCAGAGCGCCCAGCCGCCCGCGGGCGGCTCGCCTCGCCCGCCCGAATCCCCCAAGCCCGCGGATCCCGCCAAGAAGAACGGGGAAGCCACCAAGCAATGAGCGAATTGAACGACAAACTGCTGGGCGTGCTGCCGGGGAAGTCGAAGATATCGCGCTTCCGGCCCGTGGCCTATATCGTGCCGCCGTTGCTGGCCATTCTCTTTCAGATCTATGTGCCGCGGTTCGCGTCCTACCTGTCTTATCTCGAGCTGCCGCTGCTGGTGACGGTCTACTTCGCCCTGATGCGCCGCCAACCGGTGGCGGGCGCCGTCATCGGCTGTCTCATCGGTCTGGCGCAAGACGCGCTCAGCCAGCATCCGCTCGGCATGCAGGGCATCGTCAAGACCCTGGTGGGCTACTTCGCGGCGTCCATCAGTATGCGTTTTGACGTCGAAAACGTGGCCTTACGCTTCATTTTGAGCTTCTTTTTCTTCGTTTTTCACCAGTTATTTCTCTGGGTGCAGGGCCGCGGCCTGCACGGAATGAGCATGGACCTCCAGGCCCCGCAGACCATCATCTTTGCCTTTTTGAACGCCGTGGTCGCCGCCCCGCTGTTCCTCGTCCTGGATAGACTGAAATCAGAGGAGCTCTAGGCGACGTGCGACACATACCCGCCGAGCGGCAACCCGACGCCACACCCACCCGGCCGCTGCTGAACGACGATTCCAAGTTCGCCGCCGCGAAAATCGCCGTCTTTCAGTACTTTGCGGTCGGCGTCTTTGTGTTCCTCGCGGTCGGCTACTGGGACCTCCAGGTGGTCAACGAGGAGTTCTACTCCGAGAAGGCCCAACAGAACCAGATCAAAAGCCTCCCCATTCCCGCTCCGCGCGGCCGCATCCTCGACCGCGATGGCCGGGTCATCGTCGACAACCACAGCAGCTACCGCGTCATCCTCTCGCGCGAGAACCTGCGCATGGAGCACCTTACGCCCATGGCGGTGGGGCTGAACCTCGACGCCGCTGAACTGGAGGCCAAGGTCCGCCGGGCGCGCAAGCAACCCACCTACCTCACCATCTCGCTCAAGGACGAACTGACGCCCGACGAACTCACCTTCGTCGAAGCCCACCGTGGTTCCGACGGCTTCCCGGAGATGGAGCTGATCCGCTCCCAGTACCGCATCTATCCCAAGGACGGCCTCGCGGCCCATCTCCTCGGCTATGTCAGTGAAGTGAACGACGCCGAGCTCAACTCCCAGGAGTGGGCCAGCCACAATCCCGGCGACCTCATCGGCAAGGCCGGCGTGGAACGCTTTTACAACGCCCATCTCATGGGCATTGACGGCCAGCGCCAGGTGCGTGTGGATCACCTCATGAATACACGCCAGGTGCTCGGCATCAAGGAGGCGCAGCCCGGCCGCGATCTCCGCCTCACCATCGATCTGGACCTCCAGGTGGTGGCCGAG
>JACQZS010000218.1 GCA_016213725.1 Acidobacteriota bacterium
ACTCGTCCGCGAGGGCTTTTTGATCTCCGAACAGGGGACCAACGGCGGCTACCGCCTGGCCCGGGACCCCTCCACCATCACCACCCTCGAAGTGATCCGCGCCATCGATGGCCCGATCATCCTCACCACCTGCCTCTCGCGCCAGGGCGTGTGCGAACTCACCAGTCAGTGCACCGTTCGCGAACCGCTCCGCAAAGTGCATGAGGGAATTCTCCACCTGCTCGAGAGCATTACCATCGCGGACCTCACCTCCGACGAAGATCTTCCCGCGGCCAACACGCTCACCACGCTCACGCTCCGGCCGCTCAACGGGCTCTCCAGCCCAGCAAGGAACCAGACAGAATGCTGAAATTCCCGATCTACCTCGACAATCACGCCACCACGCCGATGGACCCGCGCGTGCTGGACGCCATGCTGCCCTACTTCCAGGATCTGTTCGGCAACGCCGCCAGCCGCAACCACTCGTTCGGCTGGGCCGCCGAGGAGGCCGTGGAGAAGGCCCGCAAACAGGTGGCTGCGCTCATCGGCGCCACTTCAAAAGAGATCGTCTTCACCAGCGGCGCCACGGAATCCAACAACCTGGCCATCAAGGGCGCCTTTGAGATGTACGCCCAGAAGGGCAACCACATCATCACCGCCGCCACTGAGCACAAGGCGGTCCTCGACACCTGCAAGCGCCTGGAAAAGCACGGCGCGCGCGTCACCTATCTGGCGGTCCGCCCCGACGGCCTCATTGACCTCGACCTGCTGCGCGAGTCCATCACCGACAAGACGATCCTCGTCAGCATCATGTACGGCAACAACGAAATCGGCACCGTGCAGGACATCCCCGAAATCGGCCGCATTTGCCGCGAGCGCGGCGTCCTGCTGCATACCGACGCCACTCAGGCCGCCGGCAAGATCCCGGTGAACGTCAACAGCGATAACATCGACCTGCTCTCCCTCAGCGGCCACAAGATGTACGGGCCCAAGGGCGTCGGCGCGCTCTACGTCCGCCGCAAGAACCCGCGCGTGCAGCTCACCGCCCAGATCGACGGCGGCGGCCACGAGCGCGGCATGCGCTCCGGCACGCTGAACGTGCCCGGCATTGTCGGCCTCGGCAAGGCTGCCGAACTCAGCGCCCAGCTGATGCCCGAGGAATCCGTCAAGCACGCCGCCATGCGCGACCGCCTGCAGAGCCTCCTCACCGCCGAGTTGGACGAGGTTTACATCAACGGCACCATGGAGCGCCGCCTGCCGCACAATCTCAACATCAGCTTCGCGTATGTGGAAGGCGAGAGCCTCCTCATGGGCATTAACGACATCGCAGTCTCCAGCGGCTCGGCCTGCACCTCGGCGACCCTCGAACCCAGCTACGTGCTGAAGGCCCTGGGCGCCGGCGACGACCTGGCCCACTCTTCCATCCGCTTCGGCATCGGCCGTTTCACCACCGAAGAGGAAATCGACTACACCGCGGCCAAGGTCACCGACGTGGTGAAGAAACTCCGCGAACTCTCGCCCCTTTACGAAATGGTCAAAGAGGGCATCGACCTTACCAAGGTGGAGTGGTCGGCGCACTAAGCCGCCGCTTCTCCTTTTCCCAAGCGCAGCAGTCAAATCTACTCAGCAGAGGATCCCGAACGACATGGCTTACAGCGACAAGGTTCTTGACCACTACAACAATCCCCGCAACGTCGGCAGCCTCGATAAAAAGGACCCCGACGTCGGCACTGGTCTCGTCGGCGCCCCCGAATGCGGCGACGTCATGAAGCTCCAGATCAAGGTCAACCCCGACACCGGCATCATTGAAGACGCCAAGTTCAAAACCTTCGGCTGCGGCTCCGCCATCGCCAGCTCTTCCCTGGCCACCGAGATGCTCAAAGGCCGCACGGTGGACGAGGCCCTGCAGATCAAGAACACCGAGATCGTCAACGAACTCAGCCTGCCGCCGGTGAAGATCCACTGCTCCGTGCTGGCCGAAGACGCCATCAAGGCCGCCATCTCCGACTACAAGGCCAAGGCGGGCGTCGACGCCGGCGCCGCGCAAACGGCGTAAACTGGCAATCGGGGCGTCTCTTTTGCGGCGCCCTCCCTTGAGAGAAAGCACTCATGCCCGAGATTCAAGTTACTCCCAAAGCCGTCCAGAAGATCCGTGACGCCTTCGCCAAGCAGGGCGTGGCGGGCGGATTGCGCCTCGGCGTGCTCGGCGGCGGCTGCTCCGGCCTCAGCTACCAGTTCCGCTTCGAGCCCAAGGCGCGCCCCACTGACCACGTCTTCCACTTCGAGGACGTCGAAGTGTTTGTCGATCCCAAGAGCATGGTTTTCCTCGACGGCATGACCCTCGATTACAAGGAATCGCTCATGCAGTCCGGCTTCGCCTTCGACAATCCCCATGCAACGAAAAGCTGTGGCTGCGGATCGTCGTTCTCGGCGTAATGGAACACGAACACAATTGCTGGCAGTGCGGGTCGGCTGACGCCGGCTCGCTCTTCTGCCGCTACTGCAACTCCCTCCAGGCTCCCACTCCGGACTATTACCACTTCTTCGGCCTGCCCCGGACTCTCTCCCTCGACGCAACCCTGCTGCAGGACCGCTTCTATTCGATGAGCCGCCTCCTGCACCCTGACCGCTATACCCGCCGCAGCGACCAGGAAAAGCGCTACTCCCTCGAAGCCTCCTCCATCCTCAACGACGCCTACCGAATCCTGCGCGACCCCATCCGCCGCGCCGAATACGTCCTGAAGGAAGCCGGCTATGAGATCGGCGAACAGCGCAGCAAGGACGTGCCGCCCGAGCTGCTCGAAGAGGTCTTCGAACTCAATATGGCGCTGGACGAGCTGCGCCTGGGAGACACCGACGTGCTGCCCCAGCTCGACGAGATGCGCCATAAATTCCTGGCCATGCTCTCTGAAATCGACGGCCAGCTGGAACAACTCTTCCGCCGCCACGACACGGTGCCCACCGACGAGGATCGCAGCCGGGTCCTCGAACAGATCCGCTCGCTCCTGCACCGCCGCCGCTACATCCAGAATCTGGTGGCCGAGGTGGACCGTCAGTTGACCTCGCGCAACGCTTAAACCGCCGCGCTTACTCCCATGAGCACTTTTCAAATCGACTTCTCCGCCTCGCAACGCAAACGCATCGTCGGCATCGACCTCGGCACCACCAACTCCCTGGTGGCCTTCATGGACGTCACCGGCCCTGTGGTGATCCCGGGAGACGACGGCACCCTGCTCGTCCCCAGCATCGTCAGCATGACCGACGACGGCACCTTCACCACCGGCGAGCCCGCCCGCCAGCTGCTCATCAACCGCCCGGACCGCACCGTCTATTCCGTCAAACGCCTCATGGGCCGCGGCGTGGCCGACATCGGCGAGGAACTCCGGCTCTTCCCCTTCCGCATCGCCGAAGGCAGCGAGTCCGTGATCCGCCTCCAGCTCGGTGACCGCACCTTCACCCCGCCCGAGATCTCCGCCCAGGTTCTGCGCGAACTCAAGCGCCGCGCCGAAGCCTACCTCGGCGAAGAGGTCACGCAGGCCGTCATCACCGTGCCGGCCTATTTCAACGACGCCCAGCGCCAGGCCACCAAGGACGCCGGCCGCATTGCCGGCCTCGAAGTCCTGCGCCTGGTCAACGAACCCACCGCCGCCTCGCTCGCCTACGGGCTGGACAAGCGCCAGGATGGCGTCGTCGCCGTCTACGACCTCGGCGGCGGCACCTTCGACATCTCCATCCTCCGCCTGCGCGACGGCATCTTCGAGGTGCTCGCCACCAACGGCGATACCCACCTCGGCGGCGACGACATCGACAACCGCCTGCTGGCCATCGCCCTCGAAGACATCGCCGCCGAATGGGGCCAGGACCTCTCGGGCCGCGGCGACGCCGTGCAGACCATCCGCCGCGCCGTCATCCTGGCCAAAGAGCAGCTCTCCTTCGCCCCCGCCACCCACATCGAATTCACCTTCGAAGGCCGCACATACCAGCGGGAAATCACGCGCGAACTCTTTGAAAACCTCATCCGCGACATCGTGGACCGCACGCTGGGCCCCTGCCGCCAGGCGCTGCGCGACGCCGCGCTGGAGCCTGAACAGATCGACGAGGTCGTCATGGTGGGCGGCTCCACGCGCATTCCGCTGGTCCGCTCGGCCGTGGAGATCCTCTTCCGCGCCAAGCCCCACACCGATCTCAACCCGGACGAGGTGGTCGCCCTCGGCGCCGCCGTGCAGGCCGCCATCCTCTCCGGCGACGTACAGGACAAGCTCCTGCTCGACGTCACGCCGCTTTCGCTCGGCATCGAGACCATGGGCGGCGTGGTGAGCAAGCTCATCCACCGCAACTCCACCATTCCGGCTTCGGCCACCGAGGTCTTCACCACCTCCGTGGATGGCCAGCAGAACGTGCTCATTCACGTGCTGCAGGGCGAACGCGAACTGGTGAAAGACTGCCGGTCTCTAGCCCGTTTCGACCTCAAGGGCATCGACCCCATGCCCGCCGGCATGGCCCGCGTCGAGGTCCGGTTCATGATCGACGCCAACGGCATCCTCAGCGTCACCGCGCGCGAACTGCGCAGCGGCAAGGAGCAGTCCGTCGAAGTGAAACCCTCCTACGGCCTGACGGACCAGCAGGTGGAGGCCATGATCGTCGAGGCCTACGAGAAGGCCGACGAGGACTTCGCCGCCCGCCAGGTGCGCGAAGCCCAGGTGGAGGCCGACAGCATCCTGGCCGCCGTGGACAAGGCCCGCGCCAGCGACGCCTGGTCCAGCCTCTCCGGCGAAGAGCGCCAGAGCGTGGATACCGCCCTCAACGAAATGCGCCTCGTCTATCACAACGGCGACCACCACCAGATCCGCGCCGCCATTGAGAAACTGGACAACGCCACGCGAAAGCTGGCGGAAAACATGATGAACTCCGCCGTCCGCGAGGCCCTGAAAGGCACGCGCATCTAGCCGGCCAGAGGAGCACGTATTATGACCTGGAGTGATTTCGAAGACATCGGCATCGCCCTGCAGGAGGCGCACCCCGGACTCGACCCGCTCTCCGTCCGGTTCACCGACCTGCACCGCATGGTCACCGAACTCGAGGGCTTTGCCGACGACCCGGCCAAGTCCAACGAGGCTAAACTGGAAGCGATCCAAATGTCGTGGCTCGAAGAATTCCAGGACGCATAGTAATCGCCGCCATATGGCTGCTGCGGGCCGCCGCCGCACAGGCGCCGCCGGCCGACGCCAAAGCTCTGCTGGAACGCATGGCGGCCTCGGAAGCCGCCAACCGGCGCAACTCCGCTTACTTCGTCTTTCGTGAAGACATCCGCTACACGGAGCAGCTCCCCAACGGCACCTTCCGGCGCAATACCACGGCTACCTACGAAGTTTCCATCCTCGAAGGCGAGCCTTACCACCGCCGCACTCTCCTGGACGGCAGGCCGCTGGACCCCGTGGAGCAGGCCTACGAGGAGAAGCGCATGCGGGAGGTGGAGCAATACCGCCGAACCACCCCTCTGGCCGAACGCCGCAAGCGCTACTTCGCCGCCGAGGAGAACCGCTTCAAGGTGGATTCCGCCATCGTGCTGGCCCACCACGACGTCACCTATTCCGGCGAGGAGAGCTGGGCGGGCCGCCGCTGCTGGGTGATCGACACCGCCCCCCGCTCCGGCGCCCCCAAGCCCAAACTCCGCTCCCAGTGGAGCCTTTCGCAAAAGATTCGCTACTGGATCGACCAGGAAACCGCATTTCCCATCCATCTGGTCGCCACCCAACTCTTCGATTTCCTGAATTCCCACAAGGGCACCGTGACGGAGATCACCAGCGGCCTGCACGAAGGGGTGTGGCTGCTCGACCGGATCTGCAGCGAAGGCACCCACAAGTCCGGCGGCGTCAAGGTGATCTACCGCACAGACCAGAAATACTCCGGCTATCAACGCTTTCGCAGCACCACCAACCTCATTTTCGACCCCGGCCCCGACAACTAGCCATCCGCCGCAACTTGTTGGTACAATGACAGAAGCGATTGTGCCCCCGGTTTCCACCGAGGGCGATCCACCAGGACAAAATAATGGCAAAGCTGAAGCTGAAGACCCACAAAGGCGCGTCTAAGCGGTTCAAGAAGACCGGAACCGGCAAGGTCGTTCGCAACAAGGCGTTCGCCCGCCACATCCTCACCTCCAAGAGCCGTTCGCGCAAGCGCCAGCTCCACCAGTCCACGGTCGCCGATCCGGCTGACCAGGCCAAACTGTTGGAGATGCTGCCCTACTAAGGGCCTTCCGGCGTGCGAGCCGGTGCTACAGGCATGTGCCCGCGCCGCCGCCGTAACCCCGCCAGGCAGGCAAATCGCCAGCGATCGCCCGGCGGGCATTGATTCACTCAAACAAGGAGAACAAACGTGCCGAGAGTCAAACGATCGACAAACCGCCGCGATTCCAGGCGGAAAACCCTCAAACTCGCACAAGGCTACTTCCTCACCAAGAGCAAGCTCTACCGCGCCGCCCAGGAAGCGGTGGAGAAGGCCCTGCGCTATGCCTACGTCGGACGCCGCCGGAAGAAGCGCGAATACCGCGCCCTGTTCATCCTGCGCATCAACGCCGGCTGCCGCGCCAATGGCATCAGCTACTCGAAGTTCATCGGCGGCCTCAAGAAGGCCCAGATCGAACTGAACCGCAAGATGCTGGCCGACCTCGCCGCCAATGAGCCGGCTGCCTTCGCCAGCCTCGTCTCCAAGGCCCAGGCGGCCCTCGCCTAATCCAGTCCGCTGAAGGTGCAACCATGAGTCCCATTCGGGAAGAAGAAGAGGATATCCTGGTCCGCCTCGAAGCGCGGCTGGAGTCGGTGCTCGGCGTCGTCTCCACTTTGAAACAACGGAACGCGGAGCTGGAATCCAAGCTCCGCGCCGCCCTCGAAGAACGCGACGCGGCCGTGGCTGAGTCAGAAAACGCGCGCCAGCAGGTTCAGTCCGCCCAGCAGGAAGCCGAATCTCTCAAAACCCGTCAGAAGCAGGCCGCTTCCCGCATCAAGACCCTGCTGAACCAGGTCGAGCAGATGGACCTGCTCTCCGAGTAGACTAAGGGGGGCTATCAACGTGGAACCCTCTGCCGACAAAAAACTCGTCCGGGTTACCATTTTCCAGCAGGCGTATACTCTCCGCTCCTCCGGCGAGCCCGGTGAAACCGAAGCTCTGGCCGAAGCCGTGGATTCGCTCATGCACCAGATCTCCTCGCGCGCCGCGGGGGCCGACTCCGCCCGTATCGCCGTGCTGGCCTGCCTCCACCTGGCAGACAAAGTCAGGCAACTGGAGAAGGACTACGACGCCCTCAACGCCCGGATCGCCGCCCTCGATGAGCGAGTGGCCAATACGCTGAAGATCGACTAAGCCCTCACCGCTTTCCCCAGCCGCCGCCATGCCCGCATGCCGGCGGCTTTTCCGTCTCCGCCTCCCGCACACTTCCGGCCTCAAACCTCAGAAGAGCCGGTCTTGCCGTTTCAGCGTCCCGAAGCTGCCGATAGTGGCGATCACCATCGACACGCGCCACTGGTTCTCGCCGTTTCTGGTGCCGAAGTTGAAGCGCCGGTACTGGCCGCTGAAGGCGCAACAGCTCGTGTTGTAGGTGAGCTGTGTGTTCATATACTGCAGAATCTGCGTCGAATAGTCGTACACCACATACACCCCGGCATTCCATCCCCGGCGGCTCTCGTTGCCCAGCCCCAACGTCCCGCGGATCTGGTTCGAAGCCGGCGCCAGCAACTGCCCCGAGGGCGCGCTGGCGCAGAACTGATCCAGTTCGCCTGGACCCACGGTGGTCAAGGGAATGCACTTCACCCGCGTGTGGCCGAGCGAAAAGAAGTAGTTCTCCGACCGCGTATCCGC
>JACQZS010000216.1 GCA_016213725.1 Acidobacteriota bacterium
CAGCGTGCCGTCGATCGCCTTTGGTTCGCCGCCGCTCACCGGGGCGTCCAGGAACTGCACCCCTTGCGCCGCGCAGGCCTGTCCCACCTTCTGCGCCACGATGGGGCTGATGGAACTCATGTCCACCACGATGCTTCCCGGCGCCGCGCCTTCCAGCACGCCGCCGGCGCCGAACACGGCCGCTTCCACCTCCGGCCCGTCCGGCAGCATGGTGATCACCACTTCGCTGCCCGCGGCGGCAGCGGCGGCCGATGCGGCCGCAACCGCGCCCGCGCCCGTGACCTCCGCCACCGCGTCCGGCACGATATCGAACACCGTCAATTCATGACCCGCCTTCAGCAGGTTCTTCGCCATGGGCTTGCCCATGATGCCGAGGCCGACAAATCCGACTTTCATCGCAACTCTCCTTCACCCGGTCTAAACTAAGCACCCGGTCTAAACTAAGCACCCGGTCTCAACTAAGCACCCGGTCTCAACTAAGCACCCGATCTCAACTAAGCCACGGGCCCGCGCAGCGGACCCCACTGCGCGGCCAGCGTCTTGCCGCGCTCCGTCACCGCCGTCATCTCCTTCTGGTCCAGCGGCCTGTACTCGCGCGCGGCGGCCAGCGCGCGCCGCAACTCATCCTGGTTGCGCATGCCCACCAGCGCCACGCACAGCCCCTGCAGGCCCCACACATAACGCAGTGACGACGCGTAGTCCTCCTGCGAGATCAGCCTTCCGGGGCCGTTCTTCACCGGCCCGCCCAGCACTTTCATCGCGATCACGCCGATGTTGCGCTTGCGGCACTCCGGCATCACCTTTTCCTCGAAGCCGTAGATGTGCCGCTCCACGAAGTTCAGCGAGAACATGCACAGCTCGATCTCGCCGGTTTCGATCACCGGCAGCGCCCGCGCCGGCCGCAGGTGGGCGGTGAGCCCGATGTGGCGGATGAGCCCCTGCTTCTTGGCGTCTACCAACGCTGCCAGCGTGCCGTCAGGCGCAATCACCTGCTTGATGTCCGGATAGCGGTCCGTGCGCCCCACGTTGTGGATGAGCACGCAGTCCAGATGGTCGGTCTGCAGCTTCCGCAGGCTGTCCTTGATCTGGTACATCGCGTCGCCCCTGGCGTTGGTCTCCACCTTGGAAACCAGGAACACCTTGTCGCGGCGGCCCTTCAGCGCCGGCCCCAGGCGCACCTCGCTCTCGCCATAGGGCGGCGCCGTATCGATGTAGTTCAGCCCGTTGTCCACAGCCTCGGCGATGAAGCGGTCCACATGCGCCTGTTCCACGCCGGGGTCGCCCAGATACTGCGAGCCCAGGCCAAGCATGGAGGCTTGGAAGTTGATCCGGCCCAGCCGCCGCGTGGGCAGTGTGCCGGCAGCGGCCTGGCTCTTGCCGGCCAGCGCTGCGGCGGCGGCTGTAGCTTTGAAGAGATCGCGTCGCGTGATGTGGGGCATAGCGGGATTCTACTCCGTCCTTTGTTCGATCAGGGTGGAAAATCGTTTGCCGATGGCCAGCGCGGGGTCCAGCGGCACGTCCACCGGCTTGCAGTCCGGCGGAATCGAGATCACGGGCCGCGGGATCATCCGCTGGCCCTCGAACTGCGGCAGCCACTGGCGCTCCGCTTCCAGCATCTCCGCGCACATCTCGCGGATCTCGGCCAGCGTGCAGACGGCGCTCGACAGCGGATCGAGCGACGCCGCGTGCACAATGTGCTCCGTATCGCCGCTCAGCGCCGCATGCACCGCCAGCATCTGCACGTTGATGTTGGTCTGGCAGAGCGCCGCGCACTGCGGCGGCAGGTCGCCCACAAAGGTCGGCCGCAGCCCCGTGTCGTCTGCGAACGTCGGCACTTCCACGCAGCAGCCCTGCGGCAGGTTGGCGATGTAGCCGTCGTTCCTCACGTTGCCCATGAAGCGGAACGGCTTTCCGGTGGCCACGGCTTCGATGATGTAGGAACAGTACTCCACGCTGCGCTTCTCGATCTTCGTCGTCTCGAACTGCAGCGGGTCGTGCTGGTCGTAGTAGTCGCCGATGGCCCGGCACCACGAATAGTAGGCCCCGGATTCGCCGCCGAACGCCGGCTCGTCGCAGTAGAGGTCCAGCGCCTTGCGGTTCTTGCGGAACCACGGCACATACTCGCTGAGGTGGCCCGTGCTCTCCGTCATGAAGTAGCCGTAGTGGCGGAAGACCTCGCCGCGCACCTTCTCGTTCTTGTAGAACTCCGGCCGCTCGAACACCTCGCGCAGGTGCGGGTAGAGGTCGCGCCCCTTGTGCTCCAGCCGCAGGAACCAGTCCATGTGGTTGATGCCGCCGCAGGTGTAGGTGATCTCCTCCTTGGGCACCTCCGAGTAGCGGGCGATCAGGTCCAGCGTGGTTTGCACACCGTGGCAAAGCCCGACGAACGAAACGTCGGTGGCCTGGCCCAGCGCGAAGCAGTTGGCCGCCATCGGGTTGGCGTACTGCAGCATGATGGCGCCCGGCTTGGCCAGGCGCTCCATGTCGCGCGCGATGTCCACCAGCAGGGGAATGGTGCGCAGCCCGCGGAAAAGCCCGCCCGGCCCCAGTGAATCCGCGATGCACTGGTCAATGCCGTACTTCAGCGGGATCTTGTAGTCGAGTTCGAACGCGTCAACGCCGCCCACCTGCACCATCACGACGACGAAATCGGCGTCACGAATGGCCTCGGCGCGGTCCAGCGTGGCCCACACCTTGCCCGGCAGCCCGTTGTCGCGGATCATCCGCTGGCCGAAGGCCTCCATGGAGCGCAGCTTCGGTTCCGTTCGGCTCATCAAGGCGAACTCGGCGTCGGCCAGCGCCGGAGTGGCCATGATGTCGGACATCAGCGTCTTGCAGAAGACGATGCTGCCGGCCCCGATCATTGCGATCTTCATGGCGTCCCTCCTAGTTGGGAAGCTCGCGCACGGCGATGTTCCGGAAGCGGTGCTTGCCGCCTTCCTTCCAGATCTTGTTGCCGCCATGCACCTGCACGGCGATCATGCCATCCAGCGCGCCGTCGGCGGCGTGGTTCGAGGTGTCGGACCAGTTGGTCAACTGCGTGCCGTTCACCCACACCGTAATGCGCGGGATGTCGCCCTCGATGCGCGCCCGCACCGTGTTCCACTGGTTTTCCTTCCAGTGCTTGCGCCAATCCTGCACTTGCCAGGTCACCACGTCCTTCAGCCGCTCGCCATACACGCCGAACAGCGTTCCGCCCTCGCGGAAGTCCAGCAGCACTTGGTAGGCCTCGCCTTTCTCTGATGAGCGTAGGAACAGGCCGCCGTCGCAGCCCCAGTCCGGCATCACCTCGGCGTAGACCTCCACATTCCGGTACTTCTTGTTGGTGAGCAGGATGCCTCCCTTGCCCGGCGGGTTCTGCGTGCCTGTGAGAACGCCGTTCTCCACCTTCCAGTCCGGCGTGGTGCCGTGGTGGTTGGTCTGGCTGATGTGCCAGCCCGTGAGGTCCTTGCCGTTGAAGATCGGCGTGAAGCCGGCCGGCACGCGCGCGTCGTCGGCCGTGGCGGGCAGCAGTTCATAGCGGTGCGGCACGGGCCGGGCCGCGGCCACTTCCTTGGCTTCCACTTCGGCGTCCAGCGCGTCCATCGCCTGCATCGCGGCGGAAGTGGCCTGCATCTGGTCGTTCTCCAGCGGCACCTGCACCATCCGCCAGCGCGAGTTGTGGATGGCCGTGCGTTTCGTCGTCAACTGCTGCACCTTGCGCGCCTGCTCCAGCATGGGCGTTGGCAGCGCCGTGAGATCCAGCCCGGCCGCCAGTTCCTCGGCGGTGAACACCTTCACCTGCAGGCCGTCGATCCGTAGCGCGTAGTAGCCCGGCTTCAGCCCGGTCACCTTCAGAGTCTCGCGGTTCAAGGTCTCCTGGAAATCGGAGGACTTCACGGCCAGCGCCGTGGGGCCGTCACCGAAGTCGATCGGCATCGGAAGCGCCTTGTCGTCCTGCGACCAGGAAACGGCCGCGCCGCCCTTCAGTCCGCTCACCGCCGTGTTCTCCTGCTTCGTCACGCGTGCGCCGGCGGCGTCGATCTCCACCACGCTCACCACCGCCGGTGCGCCCCAGTTCTTCAGCAGCGCGCCGGCCATGATCAGGTGCCCGCTGGCGCCAGGATGCACGCGATCCGGGATGATCCGCTGCGCCATCTCCGCGTTCGTCGCGTTGGCCTTTTCCAGCATCTTCACCACCGGCGCATTCAGGTCGGCCACCTGCATGCCTTCCTTGGCTGCCAACTCCTGGAGAAAATCGCCGAACTTGATCAGCACCGGATTGTAGCCCCCGCCGGCCATCGGCGCGCGGGTGACTTCGTCATAGGGAGAGGGCCGGATGGCAGTGATCTTCACGCCCGGCACCAGCGCCTTGAGCTGCGCGATCATGCCCGTGTAGCCGGTCTTGTACCAATCCTGAATGTAGGCGTCCAGGGGCCGGTAGCGGCCGTCGTTCATCCCCAGCATGATGGTGACCACCGTGGGCTTGTAAGGCGCCACGTCGCGCTTCAGGCGCTCATCTACGGTGCCGCCGCCGCCGCCCGTTACGCGGTCGCCGCCCCAGCCGGAGTGCGTGAACTTCACGTCCAGCCCGGGGAAGCGCGTGCGCACGAAGGTCTCGGTGAATACGGTGTACAGCCGCTGATCCGTAATGCTGTCGCCGTAAAACACCACACGGTCGCCAGATTTCAATTGAAAAGCGCTTTGGCCGAATGCGGCTAGCGCCAGCAGGGAAATCAAAACCAAACGCATCATCGTACGTGTCCTTTCAGGCTCGGAGGTCTCAGGCTCGGAAATGCCGTTCGCTCAACTCCCGCAGGCGCGCCGCCGCCCACTCGGGCGTGATGTCGCGCTGCGGCATGGCCAGCATTTCGTAGCCGACCAGAAACTTGCGCACCGTCGCCGAACGCAGCAGCGGTGGATAGAAATGCATGTGCAAATGCCATGCCTCGTTGCGCGGCCCCGAGGGCCGCTGGTGGAATCCGCCGGAATACGGGAACGAGATTTCAAACAGGTTGTCGTAGCGCGTGGTCAGGCGCTTCAGTATGTCGGCCAGGCCGTCGCGCTCATCCGCCGTCAGGTCGTCCAATCCGGTCACATGGCGACGGCTGATCACCATCGTTTCGAAAGGCCACACGGCCCACCATGGCACCAGCGCGGCGAAGTGCCCGTTGGCGCACACCAGCCGCTCGCCGCTCTTGAGTTCGTGCTCCAGGTAGTCGCCCAGCAGCGTGCGCCCGTGCGCGCGGAAATAATCTTCCTGCGCCGCCTGCTCCTTCTCAATCTCGTTCGGCAGCAGCGAACTGGCCCAGATCTGGCAGTGCGGATGAGGGTTGCTGCAGCCCATCATGGCGCCGCGGTTCTCGAAGATCTCCACGTAGGCGATCCCTGGCGTCGCGTTCAGCTCCTGGTACTGTTCCGCCCAGGTGTCCACGACGGCGCGCAGGTCCGCTGTCTCCATCTCGGCCACGGTCAGGTCGTGGCGAGGCGAAAAACAGATGACACGGCAGATGCCGGAAACCGCCTCGGCCTTGAGCAAATCGTGCGGCTGCGCCTCTCCGGCGGTCGTTGCCGGCAGCAACGCCGCGAAGTCGTTCTCAAAGACGAAAGTCTGCGCGTAAGCCGGGTTGTGATGGCCGCCGGCCCGTTCGTTGCCGGGGCAAAGGTAGCACTTCGGATCGTATTGGAGGCGCGTCTCGGGGGGTAGCTTTTCCACCTGGCCCTGCCAGGGCCGCTTCGTGCGATGCGGTGAAACCAGCACCCATTCGCGCGTAAGCGGATTGTACCGGCGATGCGGGTGTTCAGTGAGGTCAAACATTACAGAGGATTCAGGCTCTGTATCATCGTATGCGATGGAGCAGCCGCCTGGCGCACGCCGCGCCGCCGGTGCCGCTCCCTCGCAGGAGCCCGATATGACCCGCTTTCTCCTCATCCTCGTCCTGTTTTCCGCGGCCCTCTGCGCGCAGAACGGCGCCACGCCGGGCAAGTTCACCGTCGAGCACCCCACACTGCTCAACCTCGGCTTCGAATGGGCCATCAGCGGCGATGCCAACCGCAACGCCACCGTGGACGTCCACTTCCGCGCCGCGGGCGAAACCGCCTGGCGCCCTGCCCTGCCCCTGGTCCGCATCGGCGGCGAGCGCGTCTACCGCGACCGCGAGCACCTCGACTACACCGTGCCCGACGGCTTCGCAGGCAGCATCCTCAACCTTCAGCCCGGCACCGAATACGAGTGCCGCTTCGAGATGAAAGACCCCGATGGCGTCAGCGGCCCGGCGCAGCAGCTCGTGAAGGTCCGCACCCGCACGGAGCCGCAGCCCTACGCCGCCGGCCGCAAGCTCCACGTCTACCCGCCAGACTACAAGGGCGAGCGGCTCCAGCCCGCCTTCGACAGCCTGCTGGAGGCCTACTATGGCGCCGGCCTCGGCGATTGGTCGGTCGTCTGGGAACGCCGCGCCCAGCCCGGTGACACCATCCTGCTCCACGCCGGCCTCTACCGGCCCGAACGCCTCAACTACGTCGACCCCATGATGACGCCCTTCGATGGCACCATGTCTCTCACCCTCAAAGCCACGCCCGAGAAGCCGATCACCATCACCGCCGCCGGCGACGGCGAAGTGGTGCTCGACGGCGGCGGTAATCATCGCCTCTTCGAGGTGATGGCCACCTCCTGGCACATCTTTGAGAACCTCACCTTCCGCAACACCGACGTCGCCATCCTCGCCGGCCAGAAGGAAGTCACCGGCGCCGTCGGCCTGGCCGTGAAGAACTGCCGTTTTGAAGGCGTTGGCTTCGCCGTCTGGACCGAGTACGCCGGCTCCAGCGACTTCTATATCGCCGACAACCTGATGCTCGGCCGCGACGACCGCTTCCGCCTCATCGGCTGGACCGGCCCCCGCTGGGCCAGCGCCGGCCCCTACGGCTCCCACCTCCTCACCAGCTACTACGCCATCAAGGTCTACGGCCCCGGCCACGTCATCGCCCACAACGCCATCGCCTACTTCCACGACGCCATCGGCATCTCCACCTACGGCACGCCCGAAAAGAATCCCGACCGCCGCGCCTCCAGCATCGACATCTACGGCAACGACATGCACATGTCCAACGACGACTTCATCGAGACCGACGGCGGCGTTCACAACATCCGCGTCTTCGAAAACCGCGGCGTCAACGCCGCCCAGGGCGGCTACAGCTCACAGCCCGTCTTCGGCGGACCCGCCTACTTCTACCGCAACCTGCTCTATCACGTGCCCTCCGGTGTCGCCTTCAAGTTCTCCGCCAAGCCCGCCGGCCTCTTCGTCTGGCACAACACCCTCATCGGAGAGCAGACCGTCGGCGACCCCTATTCCAACACCCACTTCGCCAACAACCTCTTCCTCGGCCGCGATACCCCGGGCCGCGGCATCATGACCTGGGCCAATGCCACCTCGGCTTTCAGTTCGGACTACAACGGCTACCGCCCGAACAAGGGCGTCGCCGCGCAGTACCGCTGGCTCGCGCCCAAACCCGGCGCCACCGCCTACACGCCCGCGAAAGAGGATTGGCAGACCTTCCGCACACTCAGTGAACTCCGCGCCGCCACCGGTCAGGAGCAGCACGGCCGCGAAGTGGACTTCGACATCTTCGAACGGCTTGCGCCGCCCGACCCCGCCTTGCGCCACGCCGTCTATCACGCCATGGACCTCAACTTCCGCCTGAAGCCCGCCAGCGCCGCCGTGGACGCAGGTAAGCCGATCCCCACCGTCAACGACGGCTTCACCGGCAAAGCGCCGGACCTCGGCGCGCTGGAGCTAGGCAAGCCGCAGCCGCATTACGGCCCGCGCTGGATCAACTGGCAGCCGTTCTACCGCTGAGGGGGATTGGAATGAACAGACGCGTCTCCGCAATGCTGGCGCAGATCGAAGCGTTCCTCGCCTCGCACGTGGACCCTGTGTTCGCCGCGGGCCAGCAAGGCTTCTTCCGGGATTCCGTCCCCACCTGCGGCGTGCGGACCGTGCACGTCAACGAACTGGTGCGGTTGGTCTATCGCGAGGTGAAGAAGTGGGAGGTCGCTGATCGTGACCAGCTCATGGAAGCGCTCTGGAAGACCCGGAAACTGGAGCCGGGCGTGGTGGTGTGTCACGTCTACCGCCGCTTCGGCAAGAGTTTCGGCGCGCGCGAGTTCGATCTCTTCGAAAGCTGGCTGGAGCGCTACGTGACCAACTGGGCGCACTCCGACGGCTTGTCGTCCTGGCTGTTGGCCGCCTGCATCGGCAATCAGCCCGAACTCCGCCACCGCCTTCCGCCCTGGACGAAATCGGGCAATCGCTGGAAACGGCGCGCCGCCGCCGTGAGTCTCCTGCACGAGGCCAAGCGGGGCCGGCATCTCGAAGACGTACTGGCCATGGCCGCGCGTCTGCTGAAAGACCGCGACGACATGGTGGAGAAGGGGGTGGGCTGGTTGCTGAAGGAGGCCTATCCGGCGCGGCCGCGCGAGGTGGTGGAGTTCCTCAGCCGGCACGGCCGTGAGGCTACACGACTCACCCTGCGCTATGCGGCGGAGAAAATGACACCCGCTGATCGGGCCAGAGTGTTGGGCTGAAGGCTACTCGAGAGCCGGCAACGCTTCTTCCCAGCGGAACTGCGAATACTGGATGTCCAGTTCGGCCGGACCCCAGAAACGCGTTTCGATGGACGTCTGCATCGCCTTCGGTACGGGAACGCCGTCCTGGATGGCGTATTCGCGCGTGAACTGGATCTTCTTCAGGAACACCGACGGGCTCTTCACAAACCGGCCGGACTCCATCAGCGGCAGCGAGGTCTCCGTATCCAGCCAGACTTCGCCCTTGAAAAGGCCTTCGCGCTTCTTCCTGGGGTTCAACTCGTAGACATAGGCCATGCGACCGTCACGCTCGCGCATGCCTTTGTACTTGAACTTGTAATTATCGGTGGTGATCGCCACCTGCGAACGGTCTTTGGTGGAGGTCTCCATCTCGCCGTTCATGTAACGGAGGATGAGTTCCTTCCAAACCGAGTTGTCGCCCTGCCTGCCGTTGACCTCGTATTCCACCACGCCGTCTTTGTTTACCTTGCGGCGGGCGTCGGCCACGGCGGCCATCTTCATCTTCGGCACGCTGCCGGCGAAGTGGGCCACCATGCTCACGCTGCGGCGGATCCCCTTCTTGCTCACCTGGAAGTAACGGACCAGCGCCTGCTCGCTTTCCTTCTCCCGTTCTTTGTCCTTGTCTTTGTCGCGGCCTTGATCCGCGGCGAAGAATGCAGGCGAGGACTCCGCCACCGGAGCCGGCGCCGGGTGCGCCGTATCCAGTACGCCCAAAAGCAGGAATGCACTCAAAAGGTACAAGCTACAAATCCCAGGGTTGTTACCCAATTGAATAGATGCAGATATACCCCGCAGGGTTCCAGCGGAGAGCGCCGGGTGGTCCCGAGCGCACGTTACTATATTGACATGAATCCGATACCAGTTGGGACGGAGGGCCGCCACAGTTTACTTGTCACTCCGGAGGTGACGATCGACTTCCTGGGAGGCGAGGAGGCGCGTGTGCTCTCCACTCCGCACATGATCGCCTATATGGAGTGGTCCGCCCGCAATGCCATCCAGCCGTTTCTCGGCGAGGGCGAAGATAGTGTGGGTACCATTGTGAACGTGAACCACCTGGCCGCGACGCCGGTGGGGCTCAGCGTCGAGTTCAAGGCCACCGTCCTCGAAGTGAACGGCCGGCGGGTGAGCTTCCGCGTGGAAGCGCGCGACGAGATGGAACTGATCGGGGAAGGCACGCACGAGCGATTCGTGGTGAGCGTGCCGCGGTTGGTGGCGAAACTGGCGGCAAAACGTGCCGAAAAGAGGTAGTTTTCGATGAGATTTGCGTCGTTTTTGATCGTTTCGATGGGTTTGCTGCACGCGCAGATGAACCAGATCGAAGGGGCGAAGATCCGGCCCCACGTGAAGTTCCTCTCCAGCGACCTGTTGGAGGGCCGGGGCGTCGGCGCCCGCGGCGGACAGTTGGCGGCCAGCTACATTGCCGCCCAGTTCGAGGCCGCCGGATTGAAGCCCGGCGCCGAGAACGGGACCTACCTGCAGCCGGTGCCGCTGCGTACCGTGGAGGTGCTCGCGGGCTCGCAACTCTCCGCCACAGGCGGTGGTAACACCATTGCACTCAAGTGGTTAGACGATTTCGTCGGCACCTCGCACGCGCAAACCGGGCAGGCGGCGTTCGACGCCGAAGCGGTGTTCGTGGGCCACGGCATCGTCGCGCCGGAGTACGGCTGGAACGACTATGCCGGCATCGACGTGAAGGGCAAAGTGGTGGTGATGTTCACCAACGAGCCGCCGTCGGACGACCCGGCCTTCTTCGCCGGAAAGGCGCTTACTTATTACGGCCGTTGGACTTACAAGTACGAAGAGGCCGCCCGCCAGGGTGCGAAAGCCGCAATCCTGATTCACACCACGCCCACCGCCAGCTACGGCTGGCAGGTGCTGCGCGCCAACGGCCGGCCGCAGCCGCAGATCCGCCGCGCGGAAGGCGAGCCGGCTCTTGCATTTGCGGGCTGGGTGACCACCGATGCCGGTGGCCGGATCCTGGCCATGGCCGGTAAGACCGTGGAGGCGCTGCTGAAGGCCGCCGACACGAAGGGCTTCCGGGCTTCGGCCCTGGCAGGCGTGCGGTTCAAAGGCGATTTTCGCTTTGCCGTCAAGGACATAGAGACGCACAATGTGGTCGGGCTGGTGCCGGGCAGCGACCCGAAATTGGCGCAGGAAGCGGTGGTGCTGACAGCCCATTGGGATCACCTCGGGATCGGCGAGCCTGTGAACGGCGACCGCATCTACAACGGAGCGCTGGACAACTCGACCGGCACGGCGATGCTGATCGAGATGGCGCGGGCGTGGGCTTCGATGGAGCCTAAGCCGTTGCGCAGCGCGTACTTCGTGGCGGTGACGGCGGAAGAGAGCGGGCTGTTGGGCTCGCGCTATTTCGCGGAGCATCCGCCGCTGCCGGCGGAGAAGATCGCGGCGAACCTGAACTTCGATTCGTTCGGCCCGCACGGCAAGGTGAAGGATGTGATCATGACCGGTGCGGACCGCACGTCATTTTTCGCGCTGGTGGAGGGAGTGACGAAGCGCCACCAGTTGACGATCAAGATCGACACGCATCCGGAGACGGGCGGGTACTTCCGCAGCGACCACTACTCGTTCGCGCGCTTTGGCGTGCCGGCGTTTTCGGTGAACGGCGGTTCGGACTACGTGGGCAAGCCGGCTGGGTTTGCGGCGGAAGTGGGCAAGAAGCATGCGGCGAGTTATCATCAGCCGTCGGACGAATATGCCGACGACTGGGACTTCAGCGGCATGGAGCAGTTTGCGCGGTTTGGCTTCGCGTTAGGTACGGAGATCGCGAACCTGGAGAAGCTGCCGGAGCGGATTAACGCCAAGTAGCGGCTAGACGGCGGGCTGCAACAGGGAGAAGAGCGCGCCGCGCGGCTCTCCCTGGCCGAGTTCGGCGACGGCCCGGCCTTTCACCTCAACCACGACAGCCAGGCCTACCGTTTCCAGCGCCTTGTTAATCTGGGCGGCTGCCTGGAAGCGGGGCGCGGCGCCGCGCCAGGGGCTGAAGAGGCGGAGCGCGTCTTCGAGGGAATCGAACTGGAGAACGATGCGGTTGTCGTGCGCTTCAGCGCGGGTGTTGGGCATAGCGAGCCTCTAGTGGCCTTATCGGCCGGCGCAAGGGCGAGGATTAGGCTGGGGCGAGGAAATGAAAGAGGGGCAGGCGATCCGGTGGGAGCGCCTGCCCCAGGGTGAGGTTCAGTGTGAACTAGAGCTAGAAGTCGTAGCGCAGCGCCAACTGGAAGATGCGGGCGCCGCCCGTCATGCCGCTGATTTTGCCGAAGGACGCCGGGGTTGTGAGCGAGACGCTGGGGTTGGCGAAGTTCGGATTGTTCCACATGTTGTAGCCTTCCGCGCGGAAGGTAACCGTGTGGCGTTCGTAGATCTTGAAGCGCTTCACGATTGACATATCCGTGTTGAAGTAGCGTGGGCCACGGAAGGAGTTGCGGCCGGAGGTGCCGACATCACCAGCGGCAGGGAAAGTGAAGCGGGCAGCCTCATCGGAGGTGAGGAACCAGACACCATCGCCTTTGCGCACGACACTACCGATCTTGCGGTCGCCTGTATAGTTGGCCCAGGTGTTCACGCCGCCGTGTGTTGTGGCTCTTGACGAACTGACCGTATAGACTGAGCCGCTTTGCCAAATCATGAGGCCACCCAGTTCCCAGCCGCCGACGGCTGAGTCGAGCCACTGGGGCATGTCGGAGCCGAACTTCTTCCCGCGTCCGAACGGGATGATGTAAGTAGCCGACATGTTAAAGGAGTGGGGGCGGTCCCAATCGCTACGACCCCTAAATAGAATGTGGTTGTAGCTGTCGAAGTAAGTGGCTGCACCATTGCCCTCCACGGAGGAATTGTCGATGCTCTTGCTGAAGGTGTAGTTCGCGAAGACTTGAAGATCGCGCATGTTCCTGCGGAGCGAGAGTTGCATCGAGTTGTAGTACGAGCGGCCGTGGTTGGCCCCCATCTGCACACTGATGAATTGTGGATAGTTTCGCAGGTAGTACGGGGAGACGCCGGCTGCGGTGTAGCGAGAATAGTTCGTCCGATCCAGGTTAGTGGCGACAGTTCCGACCAGGCCCTGCGTGAAGTTTGCAGCACCGAGTGAAGAAATGGCCGCTGAGGGCGTACCAAAGATCCTGACCATGGTATTCCCAGGAGAGATGGGAGAACTGGAGTTGGTCTGGTAAGCCTGGAGTTCCTTAAAGGACTGCAGGAACTCGCCATACACTCTCTGCTGATTCAGATCCGTGTTCATGAACAGCTTGACGCCACGGCTACCGACGTACCCGACTTCAACCACCGTGTTGCGGGCAACTTCACGCTGCACATTGAGGCTGAACTGGTGCACGTACGGAGTGCGCAGATTCGGATTGAAGATGGTCACGCTTGTAGAGCGGGTGGCTGGCAGTGTCAGCTGAGGAGCTGCAGGAGGTTGCGTGGCCGGCACGCCACCGGCAAGGCGGACATCCGACCCTGCGGCCTGGTTAGGATACACCAGAACACTCTGAGAGAAGCCTGGTGTCCCCGAGTCGGCACTACTCACAGTAGCCCCAATCAGGCGGTCATAGAACATTCCATAGCTGCCTCGGATTGCTGTCTTGCCATCTCCCTTCGGGTCGAATGCGAATCCAAACCGAGGTGCGAAATTGTTCCAATCCTGGTTGTACCAGGCATTGTCCTTGGTGATCGACACATCGCTAAACTGGCTTACGGTATTCATGCTGGCAGCTTTGTCCAAACTGCCCTGGTAGCCATTGCGCTCATTCGGAACCTGGTTGAATTCCCAACGCAGGCCGAGGTTCAGGGTCAGGCGGCGATTCAACTTCCAGTCGTCCTGGAAGAAGAAGCCGTGCTCGCGGAGCAGGAAGTCGCGCAGGCGAGTGCTTCCAGCCGGCTGCCATGTCTTTAGGTCGCTGTAAAAGGTCTGAGTGACTTGGTTCATGCGGCCCAGCACGTCGTTGTAAAGGGATTCGAAGGTCTGGCGGCCGGCCGCGTTGATGGTGCCGCTGGCCACGGTCGGGCCGATGCCGGCCGGAACTGCTGCGCCCAGCGAGGTGCCGACGGTCACGTTCGGATAGATGCCGGCGTCGTTGTAGCCCCACTGGTTGATGAAGCGCAGCGCGCCACCCATCTTAAACGTATGCTTGCCCCACAGTTTTGTCAGGTTGTCGATGATGTCCCACGTTGGAGAGTTTCTGCCCTGCGGGAAGTTCGGCAGGTAAGGATTCGTGTACAGGTTGGCCTGGAGCATCCAGTTCGGCTGACGTGCCGGACGGGCGAATTCCACGCTGGCGGCCTGTGTGCCGACACGAGCTTCGTTGACGAGCGAAGGGGAGATCACCCAGTCAGAGCCGATGGAATAACCGGAGCGGATGCCACCCTGCCAGCCCTGAGGCATACCCGGGAATGTGGCGTCCGCGCTGTTGAGCGCGTCGATGGAGTAAGTCTTGAACCAACTGTAGCGGAAGAAAAGCCGGAGGCCTTCCTTGAGATTGTGGTCGGCGCGGCCTGTATAGGAGTTGTTCCAACTGCCGGCAGGGTTGTTAAAGCGAAAGCCCAAGGTATTCAGACCGTCGCCGAGATCGGAGTTGTTGGGATCGGGAAGCACGCTGAAGATCTTGGCGACTTCCTTGTCGACACCGATTCTGCGCGGATCGTTGGCAGCGATGTCGAAACTGCTAATCGCCGTGCTGCCCGGAGCGCGCCAGCGGAAAATGCCCTTCTTGGCTTCCGGCGAGAGTACTGTGCGGTTACGGACGACTTCCTGCGCCACGCGGCTGCCCTGATAGTTGAAGAAGAAGAAGGTCTTGTTCTTGATGGCCGCGCCGCCCACGGATCCGCCGAATAGGTTCTGGATGTATTTCGGCCGCTTTACGCCGGAGGAATTGTTGAAGAAGTTGTTGGCGTTCAATACCGTGTTGCGGTGATAGTCGAACAGGTTGCCGTGCCACTCGTTGGTGCCAGAACGCGTGATGAGTTCCACCTGGCCGCCGGCATTGTGTCCGTACTCGGCCTTGGCGCCGTTGGTGATGACGCGGAATTCGCCGACGGAGTCGGTGTTGTTGGCGGTCAAGGACAGGCCCAGGCGCGCGGTGACCGAGTCGTTCGCGCTGATGCCGTCGAGGGTGGTGTTGTTGCTGCCCTGGCGCATGCCGTTGATGCGAGTGAAGGTCGTGTCACTGGGATCGATCTGAGTGCCCGGCTGGAACACGGCGAGGGCTACGGGGCTGCGAGCCAACTGGGGCAGCGTGTCGATGTCGCGCAGCGTCACCGAGCGGCCCACCTGCGAATCGGAGGTCTGGACGCGCGCGGCATCGGCTTCCACCACGACGCTCTCCGTCACCTGGCCCACTTCCATCGTGAAACGCTGCGTGACAGTGACGGACACGTTCAGCTCCAAACCGCTCATCACTGCCTTGCGGAAACCCTTCGCTTCCGCCGTCACCGTGTAGATGCCCGGCTGCAAAGAGGGGAAGATGAAAGACCCTTCCGAATTCGCTGTAGCCTCAGCTCGGGCTTGAGTCTTTTCGTTGAGGGCCACCACCTTGGCCCCGGGAATCACCGCGCCACTTCCGTCCTGAACTGTACCATCCAACCTCGATGTCGCCACCTGGGCGAAAGCGATGCTCGATATCAGTAGAATCGCGAAACAAACTCTCTTGATTGTCATTTGTACCCTTTCAGTCGCTGGGTGACAGACTGAGTCCCCTGAACCCAACTAATGGATGAAAGCGTAACCAGTTCCTTTACTTCTGTCAACTTAGGGGTCAGTATACCTATCTAAAGATGGGAACCACCGATGCTAGGTGGTAAGAATGGGTTCATCTGGATGCCGGTTTCATTAACGGATCGCAGCATTCCCCAAGGAATAAGCGGTGGACGGATTGTCCACCGTCAGCCACCGGATTTCCTCCTGGGCGAATCCGGCGTTCTGGAGCATCGGGAGGAAGTGGGTGAAGAGTGCGGAGTAGGGCCGCATCGGGCGTTTGCCGCCGGCGCGGAAGCTGTTGCCGTCGTGGGAGAGCAGGACCTGGCGCAGCCGCCCCCACGCCTTCAACTGCTGAGCCAGTTCCAGGTGCCGGGGGATGGTTTCGTTATCCAGGCCGTCGAGACTGATCCAGGCCCCCGCCTCGGCGGCGGCTTTCAGCGCCGCCAGGTCGGTGACTTTGTTGGCGTGGATCCAGATCCATGCCTTGGCGGAGACCCCCTCGGATTGCAGCACGGCGAGTTGTTCCCTGGCCGATTCGCCGCTTTCACCGGTATGGACGGCGATGGCCAGCCCTGACTGCCTGTGGGTGATGGCCGCGGCGGTGATCAGCTTGCGGTCGATGGGGGAGAGCGGCCCGGGGTCCACACCGAGCTTGAGGAAGCCGGGACGGATGCCGGTGCCGCCAATGCCGTTGCGAAACTCGTCGAGCCAGCGGGCGGCGATCTGCTGGGCAGACTCCTGCTGGGCTTGCGGAGGAATGTACTGGTCTTTGGCGGCTCCGTAGTAGCCGGTGTTGCTGAGGATGTTCAATCCGGTGAGTTCGGAAATACGGCGCAGCAGGCGGGGCTGCCGTCCGAACCAGGCGGCGGTGCCGTCGACGATGGTGGCGCAGCCGAGGCTGCGAATGGATTTGGCATAGGGAACGACGGCGGCAAGCAGGGCGGCCTCGTCGTACTTGCCCGGCTCCTCCGGCGGCTCGCCGAAGTTCGAGAACAGGTGCTCGTGGGCGAGCGTGAGCCCCAGGGCGGAAGCGGCGAGAGGGCCGCGGACGGTGATGGCTTGGGGCGACGACGCAAAGCCGCCAGCGGCGGCGGAGAGGAGAAAATTCCGGCGTTCCATGCCGTCAGGCTATATCATTTTAGGCAACCATGAACCGCCGCCAAGCCCTGATCGCTCCCCTGGCCGCCGCTGCGCCCCTGGCCGCCGCGCCGGCGCCAAAAACGAAGAAGCCGCCCCTGCAGGTGAAGCTGGGCACGCAGCATACCACCGACCCCGCTTACCTGAAGATCCTGGCCGCCCTGGGCGTGACGCATATCTGCAGTGAACTGCCGTCCCGCTCGCTCGACGCCAAGTGGAGCGTGGACGGGTTGAAACGATTGAAAGAGACGGTGGACGCCACGGGCGTTCAACTGGTGATGGTGCCGCTGCCGCTGAGTTCGTCGATCATCGAGAAGGCGGAGTATCCCAGCCTGCTGCTGGGCAAGTCTCCGGAGCGCGAGCGGGCGATGGACGAGTTGTGCGAGATGATCCGCAACTGCGCGCGCGCCGGCATCCCGTCAGTGAAATACAACATGAGCATTCTCGGCGTGGTTCGCACGGCGCCCAGCACCGGCCGCGGAGGCGCCACCTACAGCACATTCAAATACTCAGCGGCGAAGCAGGATCCGCCCAGCGCGGCGGCGCCGCTGCCGGCGGATGTTTACTGGGAACGGATCACCTGGTTTCTGGAGCGGGCGGTGCCGGTGGCCAATGAGTTCAAGGTGAAACTGGCGTGCCATCCGCACGATCCCGGCATGCCCAAGGGCAAGGGCTACAAGGGCGTGGAGACCGTGCTGGGCTCGGTTGACGGCTTGAAAAAGTTCGTTTCGATCAAAGAAAGTCCGTACCACGGCCTGAATTTCTGCCAGGGCACGGTGACGGAGATGCTGGAGAACCCGCGGGCGGAGATCTGCGACGTGATCCGCTACTTCGGCAGCCGGAAGAAGATTTTCAACGTGCACTTCCGCAATATTGAGGGGAAGTTTCTGGACTTCCGCGAGACATTTCCGGACAACGGCGACGTGGACATGCCGGCGGCGCTGCGCGCCTACCGCGAAGTGGGCTACGACGGAATGATCATGCCGGACCACGTCCCGAAGGTGGATGGCGACACGGGCGGCCGGCAGGCCTTTGCGTACTGCTTCGGATACATGCGGGCGCTGATGCAGATGATCGGCAGCGAAGCCTAACCGCGGCCGAGGTAGAAGAAGCGGGCGATGAAGAGCGCCGTGAGCAGGTAGACCAGCCAGTTCACCTTGCGCCACTCTCCGGAGAGGATGCGGAGCAGGGTGTAGGCGGTGAAGCCGAAGGCCAGCCCGTTGGCGATGCTGAAGGTGAGCGGGATGGCGGTGAGCGTGAGAAAGGCGGGGATGGCGGTGACGGGGCTGTGCCAGTCGATATCGGCCGTGTGCGTCAGCATCATGGCTCCGACGATGATGAGGGCCGGGGCGGTGGCCTGCGCGGGGATGACACCGAACAGAGGCGCCAGGAAGACCGACACGCCGAACAGCAGGCCGCACACGATGGCCGTGACGCCGGTGCGCCCGCCCGCCACAACGCCGGCGGCGCTCTCGATGTAGGAGACCACCGTGGAGGTGCCGCAGAGCGCGCCGGCGGTGGAGGCCAGAGCATCCGCGGTGAGAATGCGATTGACGCGGGGAATGTGGCCGTCGCGGTCAAACAACCCAGCGCGCGTGCCCACCGCCACCAGCGTGCCGATGTTGTCGAACATGTCGACGAAGAGAAAGACGAACACGATCTCCAGCAGGCCCAATTCGAGCGTGCGGCCCAGCTCCAGCTTCAGGAACGTCGCGCTCAGCTCGGAGGGGGAGTAAGGCTGCGGAGCCCAGGTGACCAGCCCGGTGACCACCCCCAACAATGCCGTGGAGAGAATGCCGATGAGCATCGCCGCGCGCACGCCGCGGACCATCAGAGTCCCGATGGCGAGCAGTCCGAAGATGGCCAGCAGCGTCTTCGGCTGGCTCAGGTTGCCCAGGGAGAGCAGGGTGGCGGAATTGGCTTCGACGATGCCGGAGTTCTTGAATCCGATGAGGGCGATGAACAGGCCGATGCCCACGGCCACCGCGCTGTACAGTTCGCGCGGGATGGCTTCGAGAATCAACTGCCGGATGCCCACGGCGGTGAGCAGTAGGAACACCACGCCGGAGATGAATACGGCGCCCAGCGCCACTTGCCAAGGCACGCCCATGCCGCGCACAACGGTGTAAGCGAAGTAGGCATTCAAGCCCATGCCTGGCGCCAGCGCGATAGGGTAGCGGGCCACCGCGCCCATGAGCAGGCAGCCCAGCGCCGAAGCCACGCAGGTAGCCGCCGTCACCGCCGAAGCAGGCATCCCGGCATCGTGCAGGATGGATGGATTGACGAAGATGATGTAGGCCATGGTCACGAAGGTCGTGAACCCGGCCAGGATCTCGGTACGCCAGTTGGCGCCAAGCTCCGCAAATTGGAAATAGCGTTCCAGTTGGGCGCGCATCGCCCTGTAGGATATCGGATTCTAGACGTCGAGCTTTTTCAGTTCTCCGTCCAGAAAAGCGAGTTCACTCTCCAATTGAGCCCGGAACCGAGGATTCGCACACCGAGCCAGCTCATCGGCGACTCGGGCGCGGTTCATATCGAGCATGTTGCGGCGGTGCAGCGTAGCAACTTCTTGCGCGCTGAGGCGCCGGTTGGATCCGTCCTGATTGGGCTTCATTTCGGCGTCGAGCTTCTGGTCCTCAATGGACTTACTTTCCCAGCCTCTAGCCACAACTTCATATTAGGACACTTGACTCAATGCAATGAGGCAATTCTGCAGCTAGGTCTCCGCGCAGATCTGGGCCGCGCGGCGGAAGACAGACAGGAGCATCTCATCCGTGAGCCTCCGCGTGAGCGTGTTCTGCTGGCTGGGGTGGTAGGAGCAGAGCAGATGGGGGCCGCCGGGCACAGGCAGGAACTGCGCGCCGTGCGCGAAGGGAAACTCCGCCAGGCGTAGCGCAACGCCCCGTCCTCGCAGCACCGAAAGATACGCCGAGCAGGCGAGCCGGCCGAGCGCCAACACGACCTTCACGCGGCGCAGGAGGGCGAGTTCACGCTCCAGGTACGGCATGCAGCATTCGAACTCCGCGGGCGTGGGCTTGTTGTCCGGCGGCGCGCAGCGCACGGCGGCGGAGACCCAGGCATTGCGGAGACGCAAGCCGTCGGTGGCGGAAACGCTGGTGGGCTGATTGGCGAAGCCCGCCTGGTGCATGGCGCGGTAGAGCCAGTCACCGGAGCGATCGCCCGTGAAGACGCGCCCGGTGCGATTGGCGCCGTGTGCGCCTGGGGCCAGGCCCAGCACGAAGAGAGAGGCCTGCGGATCACCGAAGCCGGGCACGGGGCGTCCCCAGTAGTCCCAGTCGAGATAGGCGCGCCGCCTGGTTCGCGCCACTTCCGCGCAGTGCAGCCGCAGCCTGGGGCAGCGTTCGCAGGAGATGATGTCCTGCCGGAGCAATGGGAGCGCATCGGCCATGAACTGCCCGCTATCGCCGAACGGCCAGCACGCCCGCTCCGGGCGCCACGTCCACCTTCACCGGAGGCGCCTTCAGTTTTACCGTGAGCACTGCCGGCTCCGGGCCGGTGCGGAGCCAGTAGACGATGGGAGCGGCGGTTTTCGACATCCGGATCTCCACCGGCAGGTCCGCGACGAAGTCGTCATGGACGCCGGACTGCTTCACCGTCACCACCAGTTCCAGCGCGGGGGCCTTGCCGCGCAGCCGTGTGGTGATCTCCAGCGTTGGAATGCCGGTGGAGTAAATCCAGCTATCGAAGAACTCCACCAATCCCGGATCGGGATCGCCCTTCCGCAGCCAGCGCGCCGCCACGCCGCGGAAATCCTCGGTGCTCAGGCTGCGGTAGTGGTAGCGCTCGCGCGTCTCGCTCAGCATGGAAAGGAAGGCGGTGTCGCCCATGCGGCGGCGCAGCATGTGAAGCACCCAGGAGCCCTTGTCGTAGATGATGATGCGCCACGGATCCACGCCTACATCCGCGCGGAGGCGCGAGCCCCAGGTCAATGGGCCGTTGGCCTCGACCGCGATTTTTGGTTCGCCAGCCTCCAGCAGCAGCTCGCTGCGGCATTCGGAGAGGGCGGTTTCCAGGGCTTTGGGGCCCTTCTTGCGCTCCAGCACCATGAGGGCGGAGTAATTTGCGAGCGCCTCCTGCAGCCATTCGTCGCGATAAGTGGAGGCCGTGACGAGATTGCCCCACCACTGGTGGGCGATCTCGTGCGCGTGCAGGATCTCCGAGTAGAACGTCTGCAGCTTGCTGGATTGTTGGGCGGCGGGGCGGTCTTTCTCGCTGATGTAGGAGAGCGTGGAAAGATAGAGAAGGCCCGGGAAACCCTGGCCGAAATTGCCCGGGATTGGGGAGACTGTCACGAGCGGCAATGGGGGAGGCCCGAAGCGTCCGCTCATCCACTCCATGGCGGAGACGATCTCGGCGGCCAGTTCCCGAAGGCGCGCCTTGGGATCGGGCGGCGGGAGGGGCGGCGGGATGGAGAGGATCTCGCCGGAACGGCGGAGAGGATTTCTGGCGGCGATCTGCGGATCCACCACGAGCACTCGCGGCTCCTGCTTCGGCACCAGCGCCGCTTCCAGTTTCCGGTTTGCGCACACCCGCACTTTGACGCCGCCGCTTTCGGCCGTCACGCTCTCGTAGTCGCCAATGTTGAATCCAGCCAACCGGACCGGGGCCGAGGTGCGGAACCGCGCCACACGCAACGGGCCCTCCTCGCTCTCGCTCACCGGTTCGCCGGTGGCCACCACCTTCAACTCCTTGGGCAGCCGGAAGGTGAGATCGAACGTGGTGAAGTGAAAGCCGAAGCTCGGGTACCAGTTCGTGCGGGCCGCGACATAGAAGACGTTGTTGCCCGCCGGACGGATCAGATTGCCGGCGTATCCGAATTCGATGGAGTGCGTGCTGCCGGGCTCGAGGCCCGCCGGCAACACGACCAGGAACGGATCGTTGGCCCGGCCGCCAGCCATGTTGGCGCGCAGCGAATCGCGGCGGAACACCTCGGCGGGCTGGCCATCCAGCTTGACGGCGGTGACAGACAACTGCGGAGCCAGTTCGAACATCAGGCCGCCGGAGATTTTCGATTGGGCGGTGATGCGCGCTTTGGCGTTGACGTTCATCGTGAGGTCGGGCTGAATGGTGGCCTCGATGCGGTAGTCGTCCAGGGTGGCGGGCTCTTCCGCACCCGCGCGCCGGGTCCTGGAAGAGAAGTTGGTCCAAACCTCGAATCCGCCGGGCTTGTTGTCCACCACCCTCCCGACAACGATCTGCTCCTGCAGGGTGGGATCGAACATCAGGTCGAAGTTGCCTTGGGTGCGCCCCGCCAGCGCCGCGTAAAATAGCCCTCGCCGTAAATTGCCGGAGAGCAGGTCCAGAACCAGCCGCACTTGAAAACTGACGGCGAAGTTCCTGACCGCCTCGTTCATCCGGCCGGCCAGCAGAATGCCCTCGTCCGGCCTGGGCTTGGGGCCGGCCTCGCGAATCTGGGTGAGCAGTTGATCGGCGCCGCCATCGGTGAGCACGAGGATGGCGCTGTGAAAATGCTCGTTCAGGTTCGGGCTGTCGATGGCCTTGGAGAGCGACGAGCGCTCGCTGCGGTCAGGCGCACGCAACAGCACTTCCGCGTCGTCTCCCGCCTCGGCGGCCTGGTAGACGGCCATAATGCGCTGTCCGGCGACGGGCTTGGTGAAGATCAGGATCCCGTCGGCGAAGAAGAAACGGATCTCTTCGCGCCGGAACTCCAGGTCCCTGACTCGATAGCACTGGTCGGGATCTAGGGTAATGTGCCGCAGTTGCTCGCTGAGCGATGCGGCCGTCTCTGCGGCTCCCGCCGCCGCGGCCGCGGCCACCAGTAGGGTGATGATTCGAAGCACCACGCCACCAGTGTATTCCCTGCGGCGCTGCGGCTTCTGTAACAGCCGGATGCCGGCCCGGAACTGAGTTCATCTCGTATGAGCCGGGGCATGAACGCCGGTGGCCACCCGAAAGCGGTAGTCAGGGGTGTGAGCCACCTCCGCCAGAGGCCGTACGCTGCGGCGCGGCGCCGCTCAGATGAACATTTCGTCGTCTTGCGTGGCCCGGTCCACCGTGGGACGCCGTCCGGTGATCAAGGCCTGGAGAGCGGCCTTCACGCCCGCCACCATGCCGGTGACTTCCCGCACCGGCCGCAGGACCGATCCATGCACCACGCCCACCACTTCCTGGGTCCGGCCCAGAATGTCCTCCACCTCGATCTCCCGGCGCTCGCCCTGGATATTCAGATGCGTGGACAACTCCGTGCGGGCTCTATCGATGCCCTGCACCTGCGCCTCCACCAGATCCAGCACGCTTCTTGCCCGCTCCGTCACGCTGCGCACCTCTGCCAGCGTCTCCGTCATGGTGGTCTTCGCCTCTGCCAGCGTGGCTTGCGCCTGCGGTATCAACGGAGCTACCTCGGAATGCAGCTTCTTCACCGTCCGGTAGAGCCCGAGCGCCGACACGGCGCTCACCAGCAGCGAGACGCTGGAAATCGTGACGGAGACCGCCAGCAGAATGATGGCTGTTTCAGAGTTCATGATCCCGGACCACTACACGCCTTCGATCATTTCGGAATCGGATTCAGGCACGGCGATGCCGGACTCGAGCTTCTCACGGTAAGCCGATTTGCCGGCCTCCACTGCCGCGCTCAACTGCTCGCGCTGGCGGGCGAGCGCCTGCTTGCTGCGGTCCAACGCCTCCGCGGCGCTGTCCTTCAACTCGGTCGAGCGGCGCTTCAGGTAATCTTTGCCTTCATCCGCTTTCGCCTTCAGCAGTTCGCGGGTCTCTTCTCCAGACTTGGGTGCGAACAGGATGCCGACAGCCACCCCGATGCCCAATCCCAGGAAAAAGTACGAGAATTTCTTATCGTCTTCCATGAGGACTCCTTGCTGCTTCCAGTGTACTCCACGCACAATGAGACAGAGCCATGCCTTTCCGGCCGCCTAGAAAACTCGATGCCGGCGAACTGCGGGAGTACGCCATGAAGGTCCTCTCCGGCCGCGCCCTCACCGTCGCCGAACTGAAGGAGAAGCTCCGCCGCCGCGCCACGGATCTGGAGGACATTGACCGCATCGTGGCCCAACTGAAGGAGTACGGCGCGCTGAACGACCGCCGCTACGCCGAACATTTCTCCACCACCCGGGCCGCCTCCGGCGCATTCGGCTCCCAGCGTGTCCTCTCTGAACTGGTGAAGCGCAAGGTGGCGTCCAAGGTCGCCCAGAAAGCCGTCCGCGAAGCCTATCAGGACACCGACGAAACTGCCCTGGTGACGGCCTGGCTCGAGCGCAAGTATCGGAACCAGAACCTGGCCGAACTCCTGCAGGACCCCAAGAAGCTCGCCTCCGCCTACCGCCGCCTGCGCCAGGCGGGTTTCGCCAGCGGCCCTTCCATTCGCGTTCTGAAACGCTTTGCCGCTGAAGCCGATCAACTGGAGTCTCTTGAGGAGAGCGAACCCTCCGCCGACTAGCCTACCCGCGCCGCCTCGTTCGCCAGCACGCCCAACTCCGGCACGCGGATGGTCACGATGTCTCCGGGGGCCAGGGCGGCCTCCTGCGGCACAATGATGCCGGTGCCCGTCAGCAGGACTCTGCCGGCCGGTACGGCATTGGCCAGAAGCAGGTATTCCACCAGCGTCTCGATCTTGCGGCCCAGCTTCGACGTGCTGGTCTCGCCCTCGTAGACGATCTTCTCGCCGCGCCGGATGATGCAGCTCATCTCCAGGCCGTAGGGGTCGGCCAGTTCATCCGGCGTCACAAACCACGGACCCAGCGCGCAGCAGGCGGTGTACACCTTCGACTGTGGCAGGTAGAGCGGGTTTTCGCGCTCGATGTCCCAGGCAGAGACGTCATTGGCGAGCGTGTAGCCGAGGATGCGCCCCTTGGAGCCCAGAAGCACCGCCAGCTCCGGCTCAGGCGCCGTGAACTTCGAGTCCTTGCGGATGCCGATCTTCGAGCCCGGCCCCACACAGACGCGGCTCGTGCCTTTGAAGAAGATCTCAGGCCGCGGCGCCGTGAACACGTGCCGGTAGAAGCCTTCCCTCGTATTGTGCTCCGCGTCGCGGAAGCTGGCGCTCATCTCATAGGTGCAGCCGCATGCCCATACCTCGCGCGGCTCCAGCGGAATGCAGGGCTCCAGATAGGCCTTGCCCTTCATCGCATACCGGGTGGCGAGTTCGGGAACGCTGACGTTCTTCCGTTCCGCGTGGTCTACCAGCTCGCGGAGTGTAAAGTTCGGGATGGGATGCGCCTCACCATCCATAAACACCGCGGCAGTCAGCCGCTCTTCCCAAATCACCTGTCCAAGCTTCATTTCCCGTCCAATCAGTACTTCACGTACACGGTCTTGAAATCGCTATAGAACTCGACCGCCGCCGGCCCCTGTTCCTTGGGGCCAAAGCTTGAGTCTTTCGTGCCGCCGAAGGGCAGCTGGTATTCCACGCCCGCGCTGGGCAGGTTCACGGTCACCAGCCCGGCTTCGATGCCGTAGACATATTCGAACATCCGTGAGAGATTCGTCGTCTGCAACGAGGCCGACAGGCCAAACTCGCTGGAGTTCGCCAGCTCCATCGCATGACGGAAGTCACGCGCTTTCATGATGGCCAGCACGGGGCCGAAAATCTCTTCGCGCGCGATTCGCATCTCTTGCGTCACGCCGGCAAACACGGTCGGCTCCACGAACCAGCCTTTGTCCAGGCCGCCTTCGGTCAGCCGGCGGCCGCCGCACAGCGGTTCCCCGGCCTCCTTGCGGCCGATCTCCACGTATTCGAGCACCGTGTTCATCTGGCCTTCGTCCACGCAGGGCCCGATGTCGATGCCCGCCTGCATGCCGTCGCCCACCTTCAGCTTCTTCGTGCGCTCCACCACCGCTTCCACAAACCTGTCGTAGATGGACTCCTCGACAATGGCCCGCGAAGTGGCCGTGCACTTCTGGCCGGTGGAGAAGAACGCTCCGTTTACCGTGTTCTCCACGGCCGCCTGGAAATCGGCGTCGGCCAGCACGATGGTCGGGTTCTTCCCGCCCATCTCCAACTGAATCCGCAGCCGCCGTTTGGAAGCCTGCTCGTGCAGCCAGGCGCCCACGCCACAGGAGCCCGTGAAGCTCACGGCCTTGACCGGCGCCGCGGTGACCAGCGCCTCGCCCAGCGCGCCGCCGCTACCGGCGACGTAGTTCACCACGCCTTTCGGGATGCCCGCCTCGTGGCAGGCTTCCACGATCCGCCACGAACTCAGCGGCGCCGCCGAAGCCGGCTTCAGCACCACTGTGTTTCCGCAGATCAGCGCCGGGGCCAGCTTCCAGGCCGGAATCGCGCTGGGGAAGTTCCACGGCGTGATCAATCCGCACACGCCCACCGGCTTGCGGATGGCGAACATGTGCACGCGGTCCCGTTCGCTGGGCGCCAGCACGCCCGCCAGCCGCGCGCCTTCCGCCGCGAAGTAGCGCAGGATGTTGATCGAGCGCCTTACCTCTCCCTTCGCCTCCGGAAAGGTCTTGCCCTCTTCCCGGGTCATCTCCGCGCTGATCGCTTCGAACTTGCGGTCCAGAATGTCGGCCACCTTCGCCAGCAGCGCACCGCGCGCCGGCGCATTCATCGAGGCCCAGCCGGGCAGCGCGGCCTGCGCCGCACTGGCGGCCCGCGTCACGTCCTCGGGTGCGCCTTTCACGAAGCGGCCCACAACCTCTCCGGTGTTGGCCGGATTCACGTTGTCGAACGCCGGGCCCTCCGTCCACGCTCCGTCGATGTAGTTGCCGAACAGTTGCGCGCTCATCGTGGTGCTCCCTAGAACTTCACATTCGGGACAGTCCGCGCTCCCGGCTCGGTCTTGAAGTAGTCGTCGTTGCGCTGGAAGCCGAGCAATCCCGCGAACAGATTGTTCGGGAACAGCCCCAGCGTGGTGTTGAACCTCTGAACGGATTCGTTGTACTTGCGCCGCTCCACCGCAATGCGGTTCTCCGTTCCGGCCAGTTCATCCTGCAGCCGCAGGAAGTTCTCGTTGGATTTCAGTTGCGGGTAGTTCTCCACCACCATCAGCAACCGGCCGATCGCCGAGTCCAAACCCTGGTTCGCCTGGATTTTCTCGCCGGGAGTCTTTGCGTTCAGCAGCGCCGCACGCGCATTCGCCACGGTTTCCAAAACCTGCTTCTCCTGCGCGGCAAAGCCCTTCACCGTCTCCACCAGGTTTGGAATCAGATCGGCGCGCCGCTGCAGCGACACGTCCACCTGCGCCCAGGCGGCCTTGATCTCCTCGCGCTGAGCCACCAGGTCGTTGTTCACGGAAGCCGCTTTCCCGCCTGCGATCAGGCCGAGCAGCAGCAACACACCAAGTACGATCAGCAGTGCTTTCATATCTTCGCTCCTCAACGTTCCAGGCTATCTACGGCGTCCACCAACGTGGTGAGTTCGCCGAGATATTTCGCGAACAGTTCGCCCGCTTTGACGTCGCGCGGACGGGCGTTGCCTTCGCGGAGTTTTATCAGCATATCCAATGCCTGCCCACCCACGCCGAACCGTTCCTGCAAAGCGGCGACAATGGCGCTCTTGCTCCACGGCGCGGAGTGGCCCGCCAGGCGCAGCGCGTGGCGGCCCAGCACACAAAACGTGGCCGCGGAGTCGCACATCAGGCGCAGCAGCAGGTCCTTGTCGCGCAGGACGCCGGCAGCTTTCTGCCGCAGCCTCAGCAGCTTCGCCCTGAGTTCGTGCTCCACCTGCGCGCGATAGAAATCGTCCCGGATCACGAGCCCCGCCGTGGGATCGTCGCCGTGCAGAACCTGTTTCCGCTCGGAGATGTCGTGAAATTCGATGGGAAAACAATCCGCTGAACGCTGGACCTCGGCCACGCTCATCAGCAGCGGCGCCGGATTGCCCTTCTCGCGCCACCACTTGAAGATCGCTTCGGACTCCTCCAGTTCCTTGGGCGTCACTTTCTCCAGAACCGTCAGGATGTTCAGATCGGAGAACGCGCCGTGCAGGTCTCCCGTGGCGCCGGAGCCGTACAGAATCACGCTGCGCAGATCCTTGCCGTATGCGCTCCGCAGCCGTTCCAGCAGCTGGTTCAGAGTCTTGTCCGTCAGCATTTGATCCATCAGCGCTCCCTTTCTACCAGTCGCTGGAGGCCCCGCCTCCGCCGGAATCGCCGCCGCCGAAGCCTCCGAAGCTGTCGCCGGAATCGTAGCCGCCAAAGCCGCCGCCGGAACGCCGGCTGCCTCCGCCGCCGCTCATCAGATTGCCCAGCAGCATTCCCGTGAGCAGGTTGCCGCCCATGCCGCCAGGGCCGCGCCGGCCGCGCCCGCCGCCAAACAGCAGCATCAGCAGCACCAGTCCGCCCACCACCACCAGCAGCCCGCCGGGAAACCCTTCATCCTTCGGCCGCGGCCTTCCGGCAATCCCGCTCCGCCCGATCGACACGCCCTTCGCAGCCGCGATCTTCTCGCCCAGCACCTGGGCCGCGGCGGCCATGGCCTGCCCGTAGTCCTGCTCGCGCAGCGCCGGCCGCATCTCGCGCAGCACGCTGCCGGCGTAGCCGTCGGGGATGATCGGCTCCAGGCCGTAGCCCACCTCCAGCCGGCTGCGCCGTTCGCCGATGGAGAGCAGCAGAAGCACGCCCTCGTTGCTCTTTTTGCTGCCCACGCCCCACTTGCGGTAGATCAGGTTTGCGACATCTTCAATCGGCTCACCCTGCAAGGAGGGCAGGGTCACCAGCGCGATCTGCGCGCCGGTCGATTGCTCCACTCGCGCGCAATAGGCGTTGATGTCCTCAACTACGTCGGGCCGGATCACGCCGGCGAAGTCACTGACGTACCCGCGCGGCTTCAGCGCGCCAAAGTCCGCCGCTATGGCCATCGCCGCGGCGCACAACAACGCGCACAGGACTTGCCGCGCTTTCTTCATTGCACTAGCACGCCAGATCTTCGGCCGTGATCGAACCCGGCTCCAACTTGCCAAGCATGGCCAGCCCGATGCGTCCGGGCTGGAAGGCCTGCTGCGCCACCTGCTGCACCTGATCCGCCGTCACCGCTTCAATGCTGTCCACCAGTTCGTCCAGAGTGAAAAACCGGCCGAAGTTCAGCCACTGCCGCGCCAGGTTGCCCATGCGGCTCGTAGTCGATTCCAGGCTCAGCATCAGCGAGCCTTTCATGTGGTCCTTGGCGTGCCTCAGTTCTTCTGCCGGCAGCGGCTCGTTCTTCAGCCGCCGCAGCTCCGCCATGACGTTTTCCAGGAGCTTCCGCACTGTCTCCACCGACGTGCCCGCGTATACCGCCATCATGCCCGCATCTTTATAGAGGTTCAGTTCCGAGAAGATGGAATAGGCCAGGCCCTGCCGCTCGCGGATGTTCTGGAACAGGCGCGAACTCATGCCTCCACCCAGCACCACGTTCAACGTATAGCTGGCGAAGCGCAGCGGATCTGTGGAACAGATCGTGGGCATGCCCAGGCAGACGTGCACCTGCTGCAGGCTGCGCCGGCTCTTGAGGATCAGTGGCGCTTCCGTCGCCGGCGTCTCCAGGCGCGGAACTTCTCCCCCCTCGGCCAGCGAGCCGAAATGCCGCTCTGCCAGCCGCACCAGCTCTTCGTGCCGCAGGTGCCCGGCCGCCGTGATCGTCAGGTTCTCCGGCCGGTAGTAGCGTGTGTGGTAGCCGCGCAGCATCTCCGGGTTGAACGACTCGATCGTCTTCTTCGTCCCCAGAATCGGCCGCCCCAGCGGATTGCGCTTCCAGAAGTTGCTGACAAACAGCTCGTGCACGTAGCTCTCCGGGCTGTCCGTCTCCATCTTCAGCTCTTCCAGAACCACGCCTTTTTCCTTTTCGATGTCTTCCACATCGAAGCGCGGGTGCTTCAGCATGTCGGCCAGAATGTCGAAGGCGATATCCAGATGCTCGTCCAGCACCTTGACGTTGTAGCCCACCAGTTCGCGCCCCGTGAAGGCGTCCAGGTTGCCCCCAATCGCGTCCACTTCCCGCGCGATATCCTCGGCCGAGCGCGTGGGCGTGCCTTTGAACAGCATGTGCTCGATGAAATGCGAGATGCCGTTCTCTTCCGGCCGCTCGCACCGCGAACCAGTGCCGATCCACAGACCCACCGCCACGCTGCGCACTGACGGCATCGGCTCCGTGATCACTCGAATCCCGTTCGATAAACGGGAAACGCAGATGTCCCGTTCCAGTTGTACGTTCACCATTCTTAAATCCAACTGTATTCTCTCACGAGGTGCGCCCGTAGAATGGATGGAAGCCCCGGATGATTCCTCTCCTGATCTTCGCCGCCACTTATCTGGTACTGGCTCTCGGCCGCTTCCCCGGCCTGCGCATCGACCGGACCGGCGCCGCCATCGTCGGCGCATCGCTCATGGTGGCCTGCGGCGCCCTCCGTTTCGATCAGGCCCTGCGTGCCGTCGATTGGACCACCCTCGTCCTCCTCCTCGGCATGATGATCGTCGTTGCCAACCTCCGCCTTTCCGGCTTCTTCCGCCTCGCCGCCGCCCGCGTTGTGCTGCACGCACACAGCCCGCGCATGTTGCTGGCCGGCACGGTCGCCGTCGCCGGTTTCTTCTCGGCGTTCTTCGTCAACGACACCATGTGCCTGGTGCTCACCCCGCTCATCCTCGAGGTCACTCTCGCCCTGCGCCGCAATCCCGTCCCCTATCTGCTGGCCGTGGCCATGGCCTCCAACGCCGGCAGCGCCGCCTCCATCACCGGTAATCCCCAGAACATGATGATCGGCGCCCTCTCCGGAATCCCCTACCGGACCTTCGCGCTGAACCTGGCTCCGATTGCCGTCGTCTCTTTGTTTCTCACCTGGCTCATCCTGGCCTTTACCTTTCGCCGCGAATTCAACGACGACCGCTTTCCCCCCGCTGAAGCCCTCCGCGTTCGCGTCAACCGCCCGCTGATGTGGAAGTCTCTCTTCGTCGCCGGCGCAATGGTCTGCTTCTTCTTTGCCGGCTATCCCGTGGCCCAGGTCGCTATCGTCTCCGGAGCGCTCCTCCTGATTACCCGGCGCGTGAAGCCCGAGAAGGTCTACCACGATATCGATTGGCCCCTCCTCGCCCTCTTCGCCGGACTCTTCATTGTCGTCAGAGGCGTTGAATCCACCTCCCTCGAACGCGACATCCTCCAACTCGCCCAGGGTTCTCCCCTCGACCGTCCCGCTGTCCTCACCTTCTTCTCCGCCGTCCTCTCCAACCTGGTTTCCAACGTGCCCGCCGTCCTCGTCTTCAAGCCCATCGCCGCCCGCCTGGCCGACCCGGTCTCCGCCTGGCTCACCCTGGCCATGTCATCCACCCTCGCCGGCAACTTCACCATCCTCGGCTCCATCGCCAACCTGATCGTCGTCCAGCGCGCGCGCCCCGACGTCGAAATCACCTTTGCCGACTACTTCAAAGCCGGAGCGCCCCTCACCCTCCTCTCCCTTGCCTTTGGCGCCGCCTGGCTCGACTACGTCCGCTAAGTCGATGTCCGCTAAAATCAAGTCTGCCCCCATGACGCCGCTGCTCGGCCTGGAAATCGACGACCTCCGCGCCCTCCTGCCGGCCACTGAGCCGGCCTTCCGCGCCAAACAGCTCTACGAGGCCATCTACCAACAGCGCGCCGCCTCGTTTGACCAGATCTCCACCCTCTCCAAATCCCTGCGCGATCACCTCGCCGCCCACCACACCCTCGGCCACCTCCACCAGGACTCCCGCTACCAGTCCGCCGACGGCACCCGCCGCTATCTCCTCGGCCTCAGCGATGCCAAGAGCGTCGAAGCCGTGATCATGCCGGAAGAGTCCCGCGACACCCTGTGCATCTCTACCCAGGTCGGCTGCCCGGTCAACTGCAGTTTCTGCCTCACTGCGCTCATGGGCCTGGAGCGCAATCTCACCGCCGGCGAAATCGTCGGCCAGGTTCTCCACCTCGCCGCCGACAACAACCTCTGGTCCGATCAGAAGCGCATCAATATCGTCATGATGGGCCAGGGCGAGCCGCTCCTGAATCTGGCCGCCGTCCTCAAAGCCACGCGCCTCTTGTGCGATCCCAAGGGCCTCAACATCTCCCCGCGCCGCATCACCGTTTCCACCTCGGGCATCCTGCCGGCCATGGTCGAACTCGGCCAGGCCGAAGTCCGCCCGCGCCTCGCCATCTCTCTGAATGCCTCTCACGAGGAGCAGCGCCGCGAGTTGATGCCCATCACCCGCAAGTACCACCTGGCCGACCTCATCGACACCTGCCGCGCCTACCCCTTGCGCCCCTGGGAGAAGCTTACCTTTGAATACGTGCTTCTCCGTGGTTTCAACGACACCGACCAGGACGCCCGCCGCGTCGTCTCTCTCCTTGGCAACCTCAACTGCAAAGTGAACCTCATCGCGCTCAACCCCGGTCCGGGCATCTCGTTTGAGACTCCAGATCCGGATCGCGTCGCCTCCTTCCAGGCCATCGTGCGCCGCTCGCTGCCGTGCTTCCTCCGCCGTCCTCGCGGCCTCGACATCTACGCCGCCTGCGGCCAGCTGAAACGCATGGAATCCAACCTCGTCTCTCTGCCGTGACTTCAGCGCTTCTCATCGCCGCTTTCGTCTTCGCCGGGGCCCAGCCGTCTGATGTCTTGCTCGACGCCCTCGTCTGGGGCGCCGATGTCGTCAAAATCAACCCGGCGAACTATCCCGCGCCCATCCGTAAGGAGCTCACCGCCTACCTCCAGCGCTTCTCCGCCCTCCAGCCCGCTCCCGCGCAGCCCATGTCGCGCGAGTTCCGCATGGTGGCCGAAGCGCGCTATCGCTATGGCCGGCGCCTCGCCGCCGTCTCCGCCAGCCCCCAGGCCCCGGCCCTCGCCTCCGCGTACGTCGAAGCGCTTCAGCCCTGCTACGAGTGGGAAGGACTCCCGGATTGCCCGCAGCGCGAAGCCCTTTTCGCCTTGAACTATCGCCAATCTCATCCCAACTCCCCCTTCCACGACTACCTGCTCCTGCTCGAAGCTCACCGCTGGCTCTGCGCCGCTGAAGCCTTCTCGTCCGCCGGGCAGGCCGGCGCCGCGCAGACCGCCCGCCAGTCTTCTCAAGCCGCCGCAGCCGCAGCTCAGGAATCCAAATCGCACCTCCTCCGGACCGCCGCCGCGCGGCTCAATGAACGTTCCGCCTGCCTTCCTCCCCGCTGATATGATGTCCTCGCCGTGCGCCTCCTCACCCTTGTTCTGCTAGCGCTCTCCCTTTCCGCCCAGCCGCTGCCCCGGCTCAAAGTCAGCGACAACCACCGCTTCCTCGTCACCTCCGGCGGCCGGCCCTTCTTCTACCTCGGCGACACCGCTTGGGAACTCTTCCACCGCCTCACCCGCGAAGACGCCGCCACCTATCTTCAACTGCGGGCGAACCAGGGCTTCACCGTGATCCAGGCCGTGGCGCTGGCCGAATTCGACGGCCTCAACGCGCCCAACGCCTACGGCCACACGCCTCTCCTCAATCAGGACCCAACGCGCCCAGACACCCGCCCCGGCCCCGACAACGACTATTGGGACCACGTCGATTGGATCGTCGCCAAGGCCAACTCCCTGGGTCTCTACGTCGGCTTCCTCCCCACCTGGGGCGACAAATGGAACAAGAAGTGGGGCCAGGGTCCGGAGATCTTCACCCCGGAAAACGCCGAGATCTACGGCCGCTGGCTGGGCCAGCGCTACAAAGATGCCGGCATTATTTGGATCCTCGGCGGCGACCGCCCCATCGAGTCCGCCCGCCACGTCGACATCCTCCGCGCCATGGCCCGCGGCCTGGCCCAGGGCGACGGCGGCGCGCATCTCATCACCTTTCACCCCACCGGGGCGCAGGGCTCTGCCGGTCCGCTGCACGGGGAAGCCTGGCTCGACTTCAACATGCGCCAGAACGGCCATGGCGCCGAGTTCACCGGCCGTTACGACGCCACCCTCACAGACTACCAGCGCACTCCGCCCAAGCCGGTGCTCGACGCCGAGCCCATCTACGAAGGTCACCCCGTCGCCTTCAAGGCCGCCGATTTCGGCCACTCCCTCGCCGCCGATGCCCGCCGGCCGCTCTACTGGGACCTCTTCACCGGCGCTTGCGGCCATACCTATGGCCACCATTCCGTTTGGCAGTTCTGGACCCCCGAGCGCAAGCCCGTCAACAATCCTCTGATGCCCTGGCAGGAGGCCATCCTCTCCACCGGCGCCGCCCAGATGCAGCACGCCCGCCATCTGCTCGAATCCCGGCCCTTCCTCACCCGCATTCCCGACGCCTCCATTCTCGTCACAGGCCGCGTCCCCACCGCCAACCCCGGCGCCGGCCGCTACCGTTTCGTCGCCACCCGGGACGAGGCGGGCAGCTACGCGCTCATCTATGCGCCTGCCGGCCGCGCCTTCCAGGTTCGGATGGACGCCATCCGCGCCGCCAGGGCCAAAGCGTGGTGGTTCAATCCGCGCACCGGCCAGGCCACCCCGATCGGCTCCTTCGAAGCCCAGGGTGTCCGCGAGTTCACTCCGCCCGATCCTGGTGAATTCCTCGACTGGGTCCTGGTCCTTGATGATGAGGCGAAGAACTATCGCGTGCCCGGCCAGAATCTCCGGGATCAATAGCCAAATATCGTGCCGGCCTCAAATGTGGTAACGCCCCCAGGCCGCATCCGCGTCACTTTCTTTTTCTATCTGATTGATTTACCGTAAAATTGCCCTGGACTCTTCGGACTCTGGTCTGGTTGTCCGATTGCATCAGTCTCCAGCTACGGAGCCATGTTCAATTTCAGTGAGAATAGCCCCCGGCTGCGCAAGAACCCCGGATCGTCCGGGTTCTTCCGAACTCCTGGCCGGGACAGGAGGCCTCTAGACATGCATCGAAAGATCCAACTGCCCAGCGCTTCATGGGCATATCCGCAAGCGCTCATCGCCCTGCTGTGTGTCCTTCTGATTCTGCCGGGCGACACCCTCTTCGCCGCCGGCTTCGCCCAGTCGGCTGCACCAGCCCAGGAAGCCGCGCCCAAGGTTCCGGCGGACCAGCTCGACTCCCTCGTCGCCCCGATCGCTCTCTTCCCGGATCCGATGCTCAGCCAGACCCTCGTCGCCTCCACTTACCCGCTCGAGGTGATTCAGCTCTATCAGTGGCTGCAGCAAAACAAGAACCTGAAGGACCAGGCCCTGGCGGACGCCGTCAAGAAGCAGGATTGGGATCCCAGCATCCAAGGCCTTGCCGGCTTGCCGGATGTCGTGAAACAGCTGGCCGAAAACATAAAGTGGACCACAGACCTCGGCAACGCTTTCCTCGCGCAGCAGAGCGACGTCATGGAGGCCGTCCAGCGCATGCGGAAGAAAGCCCAGGGCGCCGGAAACCTCAAATCGACCGAGCAACAGAAGGTGGAAACGAAAGTCGTAGAGAAGACCCAGGTCATTGTCATTGAGCAGACGAATCCCCAGGTGGTGTACGTACCCAGCTACAACCCCACCGTGGTTTACGGGCCTCCGGTTTATCCTTATCCCCCCATCGCGTACCCGCCTCCCGGTTACTATGCCGCCGGCATGGCTATCTCCTTCGGCGTCGGGGTGGCGATGGGCGCGATGTGGGGCGGCGGCTGGGGTTATCACTGCGGCTGGGGCCACAACGACGTCAATATCAACATCAACAACAACTTCAATCGCAACACCAACATCCAGGGCGGCAACCGCGTCAACAAAGTCGGCAACAACAACTCCAAGTGGTCTCACAACCCATCCCACCGCGGCGGCGCGCCTTACTCAGATCGCGCCACCGCGAATAAGTTTGGCGGCACCGCCCGCGGAGACTCCATGTCCAACCGCCAGGCCGCGGCCCGCCAGAATCAGGCCCGCTCCGCCGGCAACCGCGCCTCCGGCCCTTCCGCGGGATCTATGAACCGCGGCGGCGGCACCGCTCGCGCCGGCAATGACCGCGTCGGCAGCCGGGACGTACCCAGCGCCTCCAGCCGTGGTGGCGGCGCCTTCGGCGGCTCCTCCGGCAGCGGCGCATCCGCCCGCGCATCCAGCAATCGCGGCGCTTCCAGCATGGGTTCCTCCCGCGGCGGAGGCATGAGCCGGGGCGGTGGCGGCATGAGCCGCGGCGGTGGCGGCGGACGCAGACGGTAGGCCACTCAGGTACCAGGAGATTGCCATGAAATTCCAATTCCTCAAGCACTTCCGCCCGGCAGCCCTCATCGCTCTCACCGCTGCCGCTGCCCTCGCCCAGACCGCATCCCCCGCGAAGAAGCAGTTCGACTCCCCCCAGCAGGCGGCCAGCGCCCTGGTTGCCGCCACTGAAAACTACAGTGTCGATGCGCTGCTCCAACTCTTCGGCCCCGAAGGCAAAGACATTGTCTCTACCAATGACCCGGTCCAGGACAAGAACAATGCCGCTGCTTTCGCCGCCAGGGCTAGGCAGAAGATGCGCGTCGCCATCGATCCCGCCACCAAAGCCTTCGCCACGATCTCCGTGGGGCCGGACGCCTGGCCGCTGCCCGTACCCATTGTCAAGAAGGATGGGAAGTGGTCTTTCGATGCCCAATCCGGCCTCGAAGAACTGCTGGCCCGCCGCATTGGCGCTAACGAACTGGACGCCATTCAGATCTGCCGGGGCTTCGTGGAGGCCCAGCAGGAGTACGCCCTCGCCGCACGCGAGGTCACCGGCGTCACCCAGTACGCCCAGAAGATCATCAGCACCCCCGGCAAGCGGGATGGCCTCTTCTGGAGGAAACCAGACGGCTCCCTAGGCGGCCCCATCAGCGAATCTGTCGCCCGAGCCATCGAGGAAGGCTATTCCCTCCAGAGCCGCTCCGCCTACCACGGCTACTACTTCAAGGTGTTGAAGGGACAAGGCGCCGGCGCGCGCGGCGGCCAGATCGACTACGTCATCGATGGCGTCATGATCGGCGGCTTTGCCCTCATTGCAACCCCGGCCGAGTACGGCGTCACCGGCATCAAGACCTTCCTCGTCAACCATGACGGGGTCGTCTATGAAAAAGACCTTGGCAAGGACTCGCTCAGCCTCGCCAAGGCGATAGACCGCTTCAGCCCTGACAAGACGTGGACCCGCACCGACGACAACTGGCCCGCGGAGTCCGGCCGCTAGCCTCACCTCCTGCTACCGGGCTGCCTCCAGGTGGGGCAGCCCGCGTTCCCTCTCTTATTCCCCACAGCCGTTGTCCATCGTGGTCCTTGGTGAGCACCACAATTGGTGTTTCGACGGAATGAAGTGCCGCCAGGCCGTGTTTCCGCTCCCAATCATCGGTGCTCATTTTTGTCCTAACTGCCTTATTCCACATCGCCTTATGTGTGGGAGGGCAGTCCATTCGGAATCCGGTCTTCGAAATGCATGCCTCTGCGCATGCCCATTCCCGCTCCCGCGACGCGAAGGGAACATGACCTCCTCGGGGAACGAGAGGTTCCGGCTGACGCCTATTACGGCGTCCAGACCCTGAGAGGGATGGAGAACTTCCAAATCTCCGGCGTGCCCCTTTCTCATTACCCCGAACTCATTCAAGCCCTAGCGATGGTTAAGCTGGCCGCCGCCCGAGCCAACTGCGAATGCGGACAATTCAGTAAAGAGATCGCCGAGGCGATCGAGGGCGCCTGCCGGGAGATCATCGACGGCAAGCTCCACGACCAATTCCGCCTCGACATCTTCCAGGGCGGAGCCGGCACCTCCACCAACATGGCCGCCAACGAAGTGGTGGCCAACCGGGCCATCGAACTGCTTGGCCATGAAAAAGGGGCCTACCAGCATTGCAGCCCCCACGACCATGTCAACGGCTCGCAATCCACGAACGACGCCTACCCCTCGGCCCTCCACATCGGTCTCGCCCTCGGCAATCGCAAATTGATCTCCGAACTCCGCGAACTTTCGGGCGCCTTCCGTGCCAAGGCCAGGGAATTCGCCTCTGTCGTCAAAATGGGCCGCACGCAGCTTCAGGACGCCGTGCCCATGACCCTCGGCCAGGAGTTCGAATCCTTCGCCCGCAGCCTCGAAGACGAAATCGAGGCGTTGCGCCGCGTGGAGAGCGTCCTTCACGAGGTCAACATGGGAGGAACCGCCATCGGCACCGGCCTCAATGCGCCGGATGGCTACGCCGAGCGCTGCGCGTTCTACCTCGCCCAGGTCTCCGGCATGCCCATTCACCTGGCGCCGGATCTGGTGGAGGCCACGCAGGACACCCAGGCGTTTGTCCTCTATTCCTCGGTTCTCAAGAGTCTCAGTATCAAGGCGTCGAAGATCTGCAACGATCTCCGGCTCCTCTCATCGGGCCCCCGGGCAGGGTTCCATGAGATCAACCTCCCGCCCATGCAGCCAGGGTCATCAATCATGCCCGGTAAGGTGAACCCGGTCATCCCCGAGGTCATGAATCAGATTTGCTTCAGAGTCATTGGAAGTGATCTGACGGTGACTCTGGCTGCAGAGGCGGGGCAACTCCAGTTGAACGTGATGGAGCCGGTGATTGCGGCCTGTCTCTTTGAGGCGCAGACGCTGCTCCGCAACGGCGCGCGCACGCTCCGCCAGCATTGCGTCGCCGGCATCACGGCCAACGAGGATGTCTGCCGCCAGCTGGTGGAGCGCAGTGTCGGAACCGTGACGGCTCTGAACCCTGTCATCGGTTACGACAAGGCCACGGAACTCGCCGCCGAGGCGCTCCGCACCGGCAAGGGCATCGTCGAGCTGGTGCGTGAAAAGGGCCTCCTCACGGAAGAGCAGCTCACGAAGATTCTCGATCCGGCATCCATGACCGGAGTCCGCCGCCCGTCCTGAGGAACTATGCTCTGGATCGACCTGGTTGTCGTTCTGGCTTGCATCATCTGGGGCGCCCGCCTTGGCGGCATCGGTCTTGGCACCGTCGCCGCCCTGGGGATGTGTCTCTTCGTCTTTGGGCTGGGCAAGGTGCCGGGCAACTTCCCCGGCGAAGTCCTGCTCATCGTTCTCTGCGTGGTCACGGCGGCTGCCGCGCTTCAGGCCGCCGGTGGCCTCGATCTGATGGTCGCCGCCGCCGAGAAGATCCTCCGCCGGCATCCCCGGCACATCACCCTGCTCGCCCCCTTCATCTCTTACCTCTTCACCTTCGTTTCCGGCACCGGACATGTCTCCTATTCGCTGCTGCCGATCATCGCCGAGGTCGCCCGTAAGGTGAAGGAGCGCCCCGAGCGGCCGCTCTCCATCTCCGTCATCGCCTCCCAGGCCGCGGTCACCGCCAGCCCAATGTCTGCCGCCACTGCCGGCATGGTGGCCCTCTTCTCGAAGAACGGCGCGCTCGGCCTCACTGACGTGCTCGTCATCTGCATTCCGTCCACCCTGCTGGGGGTCCTTGCCGGCGCCATCTCCGTTCTCAGGATGGGCGTCGAGCTGGAGGCCGATCCCGTCTATCGCCAGCGCCTCGCTCTCGGTGAGATTGCGGACGACTCCGCCACCCCTTCCAATCAACCTCCCCCCGGCGCAAAATGGTCTGTGCTCCTGTTCCTTGGCGCCGTTCTCCTCATCACCCTGCTCGGCCTCATCCCGTCGCTCCGCCCGGATTTCCTCATCGACGGCAAGAGCGAGAAGCTCAGCATGGTCGCCTCAATCTCCCTCGTGACGCTCGCCGCCACCGCCCTGATGCTCATGGTCTCCAAGGTGAAGCCAGATCGGGTGGTCTCCAGCTCCGTCATGAAGGCCGGCCTCGTCGCCGTCGTCTCCATCCTCGGCATCGCCTGGCTCGGCTCCACCTTCTTTGCGGCCCATCAATCCGAGATCCTGGCCGCCATCTCCTCCTCCATCCGCCAGTACCCCTGGCTCTTCTCCCTTGCTCTGTTCCTGCTTTCGATCCTGCTCTACAGCCAGGCCGCCACCGTGGCCGCGCTCATGGGCGTAGGCCTGCAGCTCGGTATCGCTCCGCCGCTGCTCATTGCCATGTTTCCAGCCGTCAATGGCTACTTCTTCCTGCCCACTTACGCCACCATCGTGGCCGCCATCCAGTTTGATTCCACCGGTTCCACTGGCGTCGGCCGCTACATCGTCAACCACAGCTTCATGCGCGCGGGCCTGGTCACCACGCTCGTTTCCGTTTCGACGGGCATGCTGCTGGCCAAGTTCCTCTACCCATAGACACCCGCAGGGAGGCCTCCATCATGAACTTCAAAATCTTCGCCGGTGCGCTGGTCGTGGCGCTTTCCTGCTGCCTGGCCGCCGAACTGCCCGCCGTCAAGATCATCGCCACCGGCGGCACCATCGCCGGCGAGGCCGCCAGCTCCGCGCAATCGGGCTACACCTCCGGCCAGGTCGGAGTGGACACTCTCATCAAGGCCGTGCCCACGCTCAACAAGGTGGCTCGCGTCTCCGGCGAGCAGATCTCCAACGTCGGCAGCCAGGATATGTCCGATGCCATCTGGCTCAAGCTCGCCAGGCGCATCAATCAGCTTGCCGCCCAACCCGATGTCGATGGCATCGCCGTCACGCACGGCACTGACACGATGGAAGAGACCGCCTACTTCCTCCATCTCACGGTGAAAACTCGCAAGCCCGTGGTCCTCACCGGCTCCATGCGCCCCTCCACCGCGCTCAGCGCCGACGGCCCGTTGAATATCTTCAACGC
>JACQZS010000018.1 GCA_016213725.1 Acidobacteriota bacterium
GCTGAACATCTGGCTGAATCCGGGGGGCGTGAAGGTGGTCCGGAAGTAGGCGCAGGCCCCGGAGATGGGCCGCAATGACATAGGCTGTTGAGAAGTGAACAATCGTCTCTACGCCATTACGAGGGATCTGCACCTCTACCTGGGCCTGTTTCTGGCGCCCTTTGTGTTGGTATTCAGCGTCAGTGTTTTTTTCCTGGTGCATGCCTGGACGCCGGGCGCGAAGGGCGGGGCGGAGCGGCATTGGACGGTGGAGAATGTGCAGCTGCCGGCGGCATTGGATACTCTTGCAGGCCGGGCGCGGGTGGATGCGCTGCGCGGCGTGCTGGCGCAGGCGGGAGTGACGGGGGAGGTGGGCTTCGTCGGGCACAATGTGAAAGCGCAACGCCTGACGATTCCGGTGATGGCGCCGGGGCGGGAGACGGTGGTGAAGATCGACCTGGCGGCGAGACGGGCTGAGATCACGGAGCGGCAGACGGGCGTGTGGGATGCGTTGGTGGCGCTGCACAAGGCGCCGGGCCCGCACCTGGTGGAGATCCGGAGGAACTGGCTGCCGATGCGGGTGTGGAGCTGGTTCGCCGATGGGACGGTGTACCTGCTGCTGTTCCTCTCGCTCAGCGGGATCTACCTGTGGGCGGTGCTGCGGGCGGAGCGGCGCATTGGACTGGTGTTGCTGGGCGCGGGGCTCATGACTTTCCTGGGGGTGGCCTATGCCGTCATCAGCTAACTGGGGCGCCAGGTTGACGGCGTGGAACCGGCGGCTGCATTACTACGTGGGGTTGTACCTGCTGTTCTTCCTATGGCTGTTCTGTTTCACGGGATTGCTGCTGAACCACTCGAAGTGGGCGTTCGCCGAGTTCTGGGCGAACCGGCAGCAGAGCGACAGGGAGGTTGCCATTGCGGGCGTGCCGCCTGGAGGGGACTTGGAGCAGGCGCGGGAGATTGCGCGGCAGGCAGGATTGCACGGAGAGATCGAGTGGACGCGGACTCGCGCGAATGCGGAGCGGCTGGAGTTCCGGGTGAGCCGGCCGGGTCACATTGCGGAGGTGAAGGCCGACTTTGAGCGCGGGCGGGCGGCGATTCACCGGATCGAGCTGAACGCCTGGGGCGTGACGCGGATCCTGCACACTTTCACGGGAGTGCGGATGGGCGATGAGAGAAACGAGCGGGATTGGGGCATGACGCAGGCGTGGGCTTTCAGCATGGATGCGCTGGCGGCGGGACTGATCTTCCTGACGCTGAGCAGCCTCTACATGTGGTGGCGGCGGAGCGAGAAACGGCGCGCGGGGGCCATCGCGCTGGCTTGCGGCGCGGCGAGCTGCGGCTGGTTTGTGGTGGGGCTGCGGTGGTTTGCGTAGTGGACTCCGCATTAGGATAGGGAGCATGACGCACACACTCCGGACGAGGCGGGAATGGCTGGGCACGATGGCGGCGGGATGGGCCGGGATGCAGGCACCGGCGCCGGCGGGAGGAGAGAAGCGGCCGAACCTGCTTTACATTCTGGCGGACGATTTAGGGTACGGGGATCCGACGTGCTACAACGCGGAGTCGAAGACGCCGACGCCGGCGATGGATGCGTTCGCGAAACAGGGTGTGCGATTCACAGACGCGCACTCGCCTTCGGCGGTGTGCACGCCGACGCGGTATGGGATTCTCACGGGCAGGTACTGTTGGCGGAGTGCGCTGAAGAAGGGCGTGCTGCAGGGGTATTCGCCGAGCCTGATTGAGCCGGGGCGGATGACGGTGGCATCGCTGCTGAAGTCGCGCGGGTATGAGACGGCGGCGATGGGGAAGTGGCACCTGGGATTCCAGAACGGGGAGAAGGTGGACTATGAGAAGCCGCTGCGACCGGGTCCGCTGGACTATGGCTTTGACAGCTACTTTGGGATTCCTGCGTCGCTGGACATGGAGCCCTATGTGTACGTGGAGAACGACCACGTGCTGGAGCAGCCGACGGGGACAGTGAAGGAGATCCGGGAGCAGCGGGGGATCTTCTACCGGGGCGGGGCGGCGGCGCCGGGGTTCAGGCACGAAGAGGTGCTGCCGAAGCTGACGGCGCGGGCGGCGGAGTGGGTGAAGGGGCGGCGGCAGCAGCCGTGGTTTCTGTACCTGCCGTTCACGGCGCCGCATACGCCGTGGCTGCCGGTGGGGCAGTTTCAGGGCAAATCGAAGGCGGGCCCGTACGGGGATTTCGTGACGATGGTTGACGATGCGATGGGGCAGGTGCTGAAGGCCCTGGACGAGAGCGGGCAGGCGCAGAACACGCTGGTGGTGATCACGAGCGACAACGGCGCGCACTGGCTGCCGGAAGAGATCGAAAAATGGGGCCACCGGGCCAACGATGGGTGGAAGGGGCAGAAGGCGGACATCTGGGACGCCGGGCACCGGATTCCGCTGCTGGCGCGCTGGCCGGGGAAGATTGCGGCGGGGACGACGAGCGCGAAGCTGACATGCCTGACAGACCTGATGGCGACGATGGCGGAGGTGACGGGCGGTCCGCTGCCGGCGGAGGCGGGCGAGGACAGCTTCTCCATGTTGGGGACGTTGACGGGACGGCGGACGGGCAGCCCGGAGAGAGAGGCGGTGGTGCATCATTCGGCCAGCGGGCACTTCGCGGTGCGGCGCGGAAGCTGGAAGCTGCACCTGGGCCGGGGCTCGGGCGGGTTTTCCGATCCCAGGGAGTACAAGCCGAAGCCGGGCGAACCGGCGGGCGAGCTGTTCAACCTGGCGACGGACCCGGAGGAGCGGAACAACCTGTACAAGCGGCGGCCGGAGCTGGTGGCGGAGCTGACGGCGCTGCTGGAGAAGTACCAGCGCGAGGGGCGGAGCCGGCCGGCGTGAGCTTATTTGAGTGAGTGAAGGTAGGTGACGCTGTCCTTCATGAGCTGCGGGTTCATCTCCACGAAGTAGTTTTTGACGCCGGCCTTTTTGGCGGAGGCGAAGAGTTCGGGCCAGTCAACGGCGCCTTTGCCGAGGGCGACGGTTTTCTTTTCGGTGGCGGACCAATCGGCGAGGTGAATGGAGCAGAAGCGGCCGGGGTACTTTTTGAAGTAGTCGGCGGCTTTGAAGCCGGCGGAGATGACGGCGACCTGGAACTGCATCTTGACGAGCTTGGGATCGAGTTCGCTCATGAGCTTGTCGTAGATGAGGGTGCCATTGATGGATTTGAATTCGCCGTGGTGGTTGTGGAAGCCGATTTGGATGCCGGAGCCTTTGGCATTTTCGGCGACTTTGTTGAGGTCGGCGGCGGCGCGGGCCCAGGTGTCGAGGGAGTCTTCGAGCTTACCGAAGCTCGAAAGGATCATGTACTTGATGCCGATTTGTTTGGCGTAGCCGATGCGTTCGGGGAGGTTCTCCTTGAGTTCCTTGAACTGGTAGTGACAGCTTTGGCAAGAGAGGCCGGCGTCGTGGATGATGGCGCGGAGTTCCTGGGCGGAGTGCTTGGCGAGGGCGGCGAAGCCGCCGCTGTAGGAGTGGGGGGAGCAGAGTTCGAGGGTGCGGTAGCCGGCGGCGGCCATCTCCTTGAGAGCGGCGGGGCAGTCCTGAGCGATTTGCTTTTCGAGGGGATAAGTTTGGAAGCCAATGGGCATGCCGAGAGGATCGGCAAGTAAAGGAGTGAGGCCGGAGGCAAGGGTGCCGGCGAGGAAGTGTCTGCGAGTGAGGTGGGACATGGTTGGCTCCTGGGTGGCCGGGGCCATTATATGGAAACGGGCGGGTGGGGGCGAGCGGGGCGGCTGTCAGCGCAGCTCAGGCACGAGGGCGGCGGGCGGCTCGAGGAATTCGCGGTTGAAGCGCGTGAAGGTGATGAACTGCGAGAGTTCGCTGACGCCGCGTTCCCAGAGGACGCCGGCGGTTCCGTCGTTGAGGGCGGCGAGGTCGGAGTAGGCGGCGAGGCCTCCGTAGATGGTGCGCTCGTTGGTCCAGGTCTGGCCTTCGTCGTAGCTGACGCGGACGACGAGGTGCTTGCGGGCCGGGCCGAGGATGCCGGTCCAGAGGAGGCGGTCGCGGTCGGCGCCGGCGGACTTGAGGGTGTAGCGCTCGATGGAAGTGGCGACGCGGGAGACGAGTTGTCCGGGGAGCGGGCGCTGCCAGTGGAGGCCGCCGTCGCGGCTGACGGCGGTCCAGCGGCGATCGCCGTTGCCTTGGCGGGCATCGACCAGGATGGCGCCGTCGGCGAGTTCGACCAGTTGATTTTCGTCGGTGAGCGCGGGCAGGA
>JACQZS010000220.1 GCA_016213725.1 Acidobacteriota bacterium
CCAGCGGGCGGGTGGTCCAGTGAATGATGCCGAAGCCCCGGCCGCCAGCGCTTTTCACAAGCGAGGAGAAGTTGACGTAAGGCGTGTAGGGGCGGCCGATGTAGGTGCGGTCGTCGTGATGGGCCCAGACGATGGGGATGAGGCGGCGGCCGCTGCGCACCTCGCGCAGGGCGCGCTGGCCGGCCGCCGTATCGAACACTGTGGACCAATCGAGCGGCATGAGCGTGGCTTCGCGCGGCAGGTAGCGATCGGCGCTCTTGAGGAAGCTGAGGCGCCAGGAGCCGGCCGCCAGCTCCACGCCGATGTGTCCCGTCTCCCGCAAGGCACGGCCGTAGGCGGATACCAGCTTGCCGATGGCGAACATGGACGCGTCCGCCGCGTCGCCGGTGAATTCGCGCTTCCAGGACACCGGGAATTCGTCCAGCAGAATCGCGGTCCAGGGCGTAGCGCTGTTGCGGAACCAGATGGCAAGACGCGTGATCTGCGGATACGCGGAGAACAGTTGATCCACCTGCGCGCGATAGAACGCGTAACCATCGGGCGTGTCCGGATTGGCAAGCTGATACTTGCCGGAGGTGATGCGGGCGCTGGGCGGAAGAGTGGCGATCAGTTCCTGCGGGTTCGCCGAGAGCGTGTCGACATCGAGGGCGAACGTAATGGCAAGTCCGCGGGAGGCGGCATGGGCGAAGACGCGCTGCATCAGGGCTCGCGCCGCGGGCCCGCGCTCGGCCTCGGAGACCTTGGCGATGGCCGCGCCGAAGACATCATCCTGGAAGAGCTCGCCGCCGATCAACCGGCGTACGTCGTTGACGTGCTGAGTGCCCCAGTCCCGCCCGGCACGAGTAGTGGCGAGATAGCCGATGGGCTTCTGCCTGCCGTTGAACTGGAAAGTGAACATCGGGTTGTTCCCGTAGGCGTGCACCATGAGGCCGTTGAAACGCATCCGGGCGGAGTGGTCGATGTAGCTCTGCCAGTCTTCGTAGTCCCAGGTGGAGGCACTGCTGAGAAAGTTGTGCCAATCGAAGACGAGGCGGTCTGGGAACACCGGTTCATCGCGCAGGGGCCAGGTGTCAAATGGCATGGGCCCGCGGCGAGGTCCGGGCATCGTCTCGGTGGATAGATAGAAGCCGCACCCTAGCTTCTCGAGAAGCGCATAGACGGCGGGCAGCGCGCCGCGGGGACCGCTCTCAATCACCGCGCCGCGCGCCGTGCGGCGGATTTCAAACGCTTCCGCGTTGCCGGCCCTGGCTGCGAATGCAACTACCGCGCCGGACGCCGGCGCCTGCGCGGCAACCGCGAAGCGCTCGTCGGGATAGATCTTCGCAAGGTAGGAGACCAGCTCGGCGGCTGCGAGATGCTGCTGCGCGTTGCCGCCGGCGGGCACCACCACAGCGACATCCGCCGCGCACGGCGCGGTCAGCAGGATGCCCCAACAAAACACGGTAGCGAACTTCATGCGCGTGCTCCCTGGCTTCCGCCGAAATCAGGTTCTGGCCAGCTTGGTGAAGAGGTCGTAGAAAACGGGATCGCGGTCCACATGAGTGGCGACGCGGATGGAATGGCGGCCGGGCTTCCGCTCCCAGCGCAGATCGTCGGTGAGGATGGGACTGGGCACGAGTTCGGAAGGGATCCAGCGCGGCTCGATGACCCAGGCAACGGTCGATATGTCCCAAATCACTTTGGACCACGGGTACGGCTGCGGCTTGTTCCGCGTGTGGGCCTTGTAGTAATCGACGAACTGCTCATAGAGGAAATTGCAGAGCCGGGACTTGTCCTTCAACCAGAATTCGGCCTCGGGCAGAGTGGTCCGGAGATGCTCGGCGACGTTCTTGGTAGGGATCTGCACGAGGGGCACGCCGCTGTCCAGCAGCACGCGCGAGGCATGGGGATCCTGGAAGAGGTTGAACTCTCGCGCGGAGGGCCACGTGTGGCACGCGCCACCCAGCCAGACGACGACGATGCGCTCCTTGATCTTCGGTTCGAGCAGGATGGCGGAAGCGACGTTCACCGGGCAGCCGAGCGTGAGGACATACAGCGGCGCCTGTCGCGGCTGCATGGCGCGGGCGATCAGCTGCCTGGCCGCATCGCTTTCGACCGGAGCCGCCGCGGATGCCATGAAGCGCTCTGAGCCGCGAAAGACCCGGCCGGAAGGATCCTGTCCAAGGAACTTCAGCAGCCGCAGGATCTCTTCGTAGCTCTTCTGCATGCCGTCGGCGGGGCTGGTGGACCGGGCGTTGAGATACGGAGCGGCGTAGATGGCCTCGACTTCGATGCGGTCCGGCGAGAGCAGGGCGTAGGCGACGGCGTACTGGTCGTCGATCTCGTTGTAGGTGTCGCTATCGATTACCGCCTGGACCTTGCCCGCGGGAGGAACCAGCAGCTTCCGGAGGGTGGCTTCCGGCAGAGGCTGAGATTGCGCGGAGACGGCGGCAGCGGCGCTCAGCAGGCATTGTCTTCGATTCAAGTGCATGGCTTCACCTCTCTACTCCGGCGCCGGCAGACGCGATGCAGGTGCCGTTATGATACTGCATCGCGCGACGGCGGCAGAGGCGAAATCACCCGCGATTTCCGGCGTGCGGAGTGCCGGAAGGCGCTAGCGCAAAGTAGAATGAGTCGAGTGCCCGGCGTGAAGAAGAGGGGTGCATGAAGATTAGAATCCTTGGAACGGCTCTCGAGGACACCGGCCGGCGTCAATACGCCAGCAGTTATCTCATCAATCAGACGGTTGCGGTGGATGCGGGCTGTCTGGGTTTGTGGGGCTCCCCTGAGCAGCAGGAGCGGGTCCGGCACGTGCTTTTGACGCACGCTCATGCGGACCATATTGCCTCGTTGCCGCTGTTTCTGGAGACGGTGTGGACGCCGGAACCGGGATGTCCGGTGGTATATGGAAGCCACGCGTCGTTGGAGACACTGCGGAAACACGTTTTCAACGATGAGGTGTGGCCTGACTTCGAACTGCTGTCGGAGCGCATGCCGCCATTCGTCAGGATGCGGCAAACTGAGTTGGAGACTCCATTCGAAGTGGACGGCCTGCAGGTGACTCCCGTGCAAGTGAACCACGCCGTGCCGACACAGGGTTACGTGGTGCGCGAGGGGGATGCGGCGGTGATCTTCGGCGGCGATTCCGGCCCCACTGAACGGTTGTGGAAGGTGGCTCGCGAGACCCCGGGCCTGCGGGCGGTATTTCTGGAAGCGTCCTTCCCGAACCAGTGGAAAGCAGTAGCAGTGGCCTCGCTGCACCTGACCCCCGCCATGTTCGCGGAGCAGGCGGCGCAACTGCCGCCTGAGGTGCGGATCTTCGCCATCCACTTGAAAGTGCGCTACCGCGACGTGCTGGAGCGGGAGCTGCGCGCGCTTTCGCTCCCCAATCTCGAAATCGCAGAGTGTGAACGGGACTACCAGTTTTGAATCGTCTCGCGCAATTGCTTCACGTCAAGCCGGGCGAGGGAACCCGGGCGGCGGTTCTGTTTGCGCAGTACTTCTTCATCGTGGCCGCCGGCATCGCCGGCAAGGCAGCACGCGACACCTTTTTCCTGAGCCGCTATGAAAAATCGCTGCTGCCGCTGATGCTGGCCGCCTGCGCCATCGCGGTGGCCGTGAGCGCGGCGGTCTACTCGCGGCTGAGCGGAAAACTCTCCGCCCGGCTGCTGTTCGATATCGTCAACGTGCTCTTCCTGCTCGGCATCGGACTGCTGAGCCTGAATCTGCAGGGCCAAGCGATCCCGGGCTTCTACATCTGGGTGGAGATCATCATCGCCATTCTCACCTTGTCCTTCTGGCTCATGGCGTCGGAAGTGTTCGATCCGCGGCAGGGCAAGCGGCTGTTCGGGCTCATCGGCGGCGGCGGATCTGCGGCGGCGATTGTCGTGGGAGCGAGCATCAAACCGTACGTGAAGATCTTCGGGCCGAGTTCGCTCATCTGGGTGATCGCGGTAGTTCTGATCCTGCAATGGGTGCTGGGCCGCGTCTCGTTACGTTTCGCGCACAGCAAGCCGGCGCGCAGCGCGAAGCCGCGGCAGGAACCTGGCGGCAAACGATTCGATCCCTACCTGACTGCCATCGCGACGGTGGTGTGCCTGGCTGCGGTCTGCAGCCAAGTCGTCGATTTCCAGTTCAAGATGTTCGCGGCCGAGGCCATGCCGAAAGAGGCCGATCTGGCGGCGTTTTTCGGCCACTTCTACGCCTTCACCGGA
>JACQZS010000214.1 GCA_016213725.1 Acidobacteriota bacterium
CGGCCGCGCGCGCTTCCAGCCGGTTCACCGTTGGGTCTTCTCCGTAGACGTCGTCGCCGACTTCGGCGTCGAACATCGCCTGCCGCATTTCGGGTGTCGGCTTGGTCACGGTATCGGACCTGAGATCGATAAAGGAATCAGTCATGGAGAAATGCCTCGAAAACATCATTGGACAACAGGACGCCGCGCGATGTCAGGCGCACCCTGCCGCCCTCGCGCTCCAATAGCCCCTCTTTTACGAACTTCGCGATCGCCGCAGCGTGACGCGCCTCGTCTTCCGCCGTCAGTTCCAGACCGGCCATCAGCCTCAGTCCGACAAAGAAACGCTCTTCGTCGAGCCGCGCCGGCGTTGCCTCCAGCCGCGGGTCCTCCGCCGCCAGGTACGCTGCCATCGACTCCACGTTCTGATACCGCGTCTGCCCGTCGAAGCCATGCGCGTCCGCTCCGAAGCCCGCATACGGCTCCAGCCGCCAGTACTTCAGATTGTGCGCCGACTCGCTCCCCGGCCGCGCGAAATTCGAAATCTCATACCGAGCCAGGCCCAGTGCGGCCAGGCGCTCCACCGCCTCTTCGTAGAGATCGACGATGAGCTCCTCCGCCGGGACGTCCGGCGCGCCGAAGCGCAGCCCGCTTTGCAGGATCTCGCTGCCCAGCCTGGAATCCTCATCGATCTCCAGCATGTACACCGACACATGCGGCGGCGCCAGGCGCGCAATCCAATCCAAAGACCGCCGCCACGACTCGCGCGTCTGCCCGGGCAGGCCTGCGATGAGGTCGATGTTGATCTCCGCGATCCCTTCTCCTCGCAGCACGGCGACATCCGATTGCACGGACTCCGCCGTATGCCTCCGGCCCGTGCGCCGCAGTTCCGCCTCCTCAAAGCTCTGCACGCCCAGGCTCACGCGGTTGACGCCCGCCTCGCGCCAGGCCCGTACCTGCTCGCTTTGAATCGCTCCCGGCGCGGCCTCCAGCGTCGCTTCTCTCCACGGGCGGCCCGGAACCGGGGCCAGGATCGCCGCCAGGGTCTCCGCCGGCATGGAGCCGGGCGTGCCTCCCCCCAGATACACCGTCTCCGGCGCCCACGCCCACCGCTGCCGCCTGATTTCCGCCAGCAGCCGCTCCAGATACTGCGCCTCCGCCGCGCGCGGAAACACGCCGGATGCGAAGTTGCAATAGGTGCACTTCTGCGAGCAGAACGGCCACGAAATGTAAACGCCGGCCACTAGAATTCGAATTCGGGGATCAGCTTGCGGATGGCCTCACCCATCATCTCATCGAGGGTCTGGCCCGTTGGCAGCGCGAACGCCGTTCCGTTCCAGTCGAATTTGTAGCTCTGCACGTGGGCCGAGACCCAGATCTGCTTCACCGGCGAATTGGGGCTGACCACGAAGCGCTGCGGCGGGTCTTCAAACTCCACCGTGAGCGCGCCGTTGTTCATGTCGACGTCGAAATCGAAGTTGTCGCTGGCCTCGGCCAGGCGGGAACAGAGTGACGTGAGGGCCTGGTCGGCCAGTTGCTGGAACTCTGGATCGGAGAGCATCAACTCCATAGTACCGGCGGGCGCGCTTCTCGTCGCGAAGGTGGTAAGTTGAATTTCATGCCCCGCTTCCTGCTCTGTAGCTTGCCGCTTCTGCTCGCCGCCTGTCATGCGCAGAGCCTCCCCCGAGGCGATCGTGACTATACCATGAGCGCGCTCCACGCCTCGCGGAAACAGTTTCTCGACGCATTGGCCGGCCTGAGCGAGAAACAGCTCATGTGGAAGCCTTCGCCCGATTCGTGGTCCATCTTTGAAATAGCCGAGCACCTGGCGCGCGCTGAGGATCAAATCCCCGCCCTTGTGGCCAAAGCCATGCAGGTGCCCGCCGCGGCTGATCGCAAGCCCCCCACCCGCGCCGAAGACGAGAAAATCCTCAAAAGCGTTGCCGTGCGTGACCAGAAGTTCAAAGCGCCCGCCTCGCTCGTGCCCGCAGGCACGTATATGAACATCGGCGACTTGATCGCTGCCTTCAAAGCCTCCCGCGACCGCAACATCGCCTACATTCGCGACACGCAGGATCCGCTGCGCGCGCACGTCGCGCCGCATCCCGTTCTTGGCAATCTCGACGGCCTGCAATGGTACCTGCTGATTGCCGGCCACACGGAGCGCCACGTCCTCCAGATGAAGGAAGTCAAGGAACAGCCGGGTTTCCCGAAGAAGTAGTCACTTCACCAGCTTTAACGCCCAAGGCAGCGCGTGCAGGTGATCCACGTGGTCCGGCGCGGAGTTGCCGGCGAAGCCGATCACACGCAGGCGCCCCTTGCGCGTGTCGCTCACGATTTGCATCCCAAGCGATCCCCACCGGAGCACCGCGTGGCGCCTCAGGCCGAGGCGGTCCAGCAGCCAGTCCGTCGTCTCTGTCGTACTGGCGAACGAGGAAGGAAAGATCTCGGAATGCAGGATGAGCAGGCGCTTCCGGCCCCCTATGGCCTCGCGGGCGAACTGCTCGAATGAGTCGAGGTCGGCCGCCGCCGGCAGGCGCTTCTCCTCCGGTGGATCGTAGCCGGAGTGGATGCCGTCCAAAAGCACCACGGAGTAGACCAGGGCCGCATTCGCCGGCTGGCGCAGGATCTCCCGAATCGCACCGTAACCGGCGCTCCACCCGGTCAGCGTGAGCCGCGACACCGGACGTTTGAGCGCCGCCAACACCGCGGGCAGCGTGCCCGCATCCTGGAACGGCTCCCCGTACACCCGCGAGCCCGACCCCAGTTGCACCGCCAGCACCGCGGCTCTCGGGTACGCCTGGCGCACGGATTGCTCTGCCAGCCACCGCGCCCCGTGAAAGTGGATCACCAGCGCCACCGGCTTACCCGGGCGTGCCGCAGGCGGCAGGATGATCTCTCCGAACTTCGTTTGGATCCGTTCGCCCGGGATAGCCCGCTGCGTCTGCCGTTCATGCGCACGCGTATGCTCCACCATCGGAGACGGCGATTGGGCGAGTTGAAAAGCCAGCAACAGAGGCAGCACGAACAATGAGCTTACCGCAGAGTGCCCAGAATGCTGCTGACGTAGGCTTGCGTCTCAGGAATCGGCGGGATGCCGCCGGAGGCCTCCACGCGGGCCGGGCCGGCGTTGTAGGCGCCCAATGCCAGCGGCAGGTTGCCCTGGAAGCGGTCCAGCAGCTGCCGCAGAAAAGCCGAACCCGCTGTGATGTTCTGCTCCGGGTCGAACGGATCCCGCACCCCAAGCTGCACGGCGGTTGCCGGCATCAGTTGCATCAATCCCATTGCCCCCGCCGGACTCACGGCACACGGCATCGCGGAGGATTCCTGCCGTACCACGGCGCGCAGCAGCGCGGGCGTCAGCCCGTTTGCTGCCGCCGCCCGCTCCACAATCGGGTCCAGCGTGCCCGCCGGCAGTGGCGGACAGAGCAGGGAAGTCGAACTGGCGGCGGCGGGCTCCGGCACCGCTTCCGGCCATGCCACGCGGGGTTGCTTCGCTGCGGAAGCCTTTTGTTTTTGGATGCTTGCCGTTTGATGAGCCAGCGAGCCGTCCTGCGCCTGCAGGGCCGTTCGTTGGCGTTCAATCGCTTCGCGCTGAAGGGCCGCGGCATTCTCCTGCGGCGTCTGCGGCCGAGCGGCGTTGGCCAGCAGAAAGACGAGGGCGGCGTGCCTCACGCTCTATCTATCGGGCTAAACCGGCCAGGACATTACATAGCTTAACGGGCGGCGTGTAATCTGCCTGCCCTGTACTCGCGTCTTCCTAGACGTGGTCAAGACCATCCTCCTCCTCGTGACCGGCCTGGCATGTATCGCCGCACGCGCGCAAACCCCCGTCGTCGGCAAAGTCACCTACAACGGCAAGGCGGTGCCCGGGGCCATCGTGACCGTGCAGGCGAACGGCAAGAGTTTTACAACCACCACCGGCGAAGATGGTTCCTACCTGGTGGAGGGTGTCCCCGACGGGCCTGCGATGGTCGCCGCCCGCATCTTCGGCTTTCAGAGAATAGAACGGGAACTGACTGCTGCCCAGCGCCCGGCCAGAGTCGATTTGCCCTTGACCCTCCAGGCTTTCAATCCGGGCTCCCAGCCCGGCGGGCGAGGCGCGGGGGCGAATGGCTCCGCGGCGGCCGGTGGCGAAAACAGCGTCGAAACCCAGGTGGCGCGCTCCCTCGAGTCCGCGCCCGCAGCTCCACTGGAGGCCGGTGCGGAAGCCAGCGAGTCGTTTCTCGTTCAAGGCTCCATGAGCCGCGGACTGCAGGAAGCGGAGCGGCCCGCGTTCTTTGAATTCGGTCCCGGCGGCCCTGGCGGGATGATGGGCGGCCCCGGTGGTCCAGGCGGGATGATGGGCGGACCCGAGGGCGCCATGGGTGGTCCCGGTGGAATGGGCGGCCCGGAAGGCGGCCCCGGTGGCGGCGGGATGATGGCCGGCCCGGGCGGCGGCGGGATGCGAGGGGGCGGATTTGGCGGTCCCGGAGGCGGCGGCTTCGGTGGGCGCGGCGGCGACGGCGGTCCGGCGATGGGTCCTCGGATGTCCCCCGATCAACTTCAGAAGATGCGCCCCGAAGAGCGTGAGAAGTTCCGTCGCGAAATGGCTCAACGGATGCCGGCCGCGTTTCGCCGCGAAGGCTTCGGCAATCGCTCCCGCCGCGTCCGCGACCAGATCCGCGGCGGCGCCTTCTTCACCTTCCGCGGCGACACCCTCGATGCGGCGCCCTTCGCCCTGAACGGCCGCACCTCCGAAAAACCCAACTACACCCAGATGCGCTACGGCGTCTCTTTGGGTGGCCCGCTGGCGCTCGGCAAAATCTTCACGCAGAATACCTCCTTCTTCTTTCTCAACTACAGCGGAAACCGGGGCGACCAGGTCTATAACGGCTACTCCGTGCAGCCCGTGGACGCGCTCCGCGCCGGCGACTTCTCCGTCCTCACCGGCAGCAAAGCCACCACCATCTACGACCCGCTCACGCTCAGCCCCTTCCCCGGCAACAAGGTTCCCGCCGCCCGCATCAGTTCCGTCGCCAGCGGGCTGCTCCCCTACATCCCTCTCCCAACCACCACCGGCGTATTGCAGAATTACTCCTACACCACCACCAATCCCCAGAACTCCGACGACCTCAGCTTCCGCCTCAACCGCACGCTTACCAAGAAGGACCGCCTCTCCGGCAGCCTCAACTGGCAGCGCCGCGCTTCGCAAAGCGTGCAGCTCTTCGGCTGGAAAGACTCCTCCGAGGGCAACGGCCTCAATACCAGCGTCAGTTGGAGCCACAACTTCAGCTCCCGCCTCATCACCAACGCCAGCATCCGTTACAACAACAACTACAACGCCCTCCTCCCCTACTTCGCCTATGGCACTGACGTCGCCGGCGTACTGGGTATCGCCGGCACCTCCCGCGACCCCGTCAACTACGGCCCTCCCAATTTGAACTTCACCAACTTCGGAGACCTCAACGACGGCAACCGCTCCAGCCGTCACGTTCACACCTTTTCCATCTCCGACGGCTGGACCTTCGTCAGGAAGACCCACACCATTACCACCGGCTTTGACTTCACGCGCACCCAGCAGAACACCCTTTCCGATCCCAACGCCCGAGGCACCCTCTTCTTCGGCGGCCTGGCCACCAGCGGATTCGATTCCGCCGGCCTGCCTCTCTCCAAGACCGGCAACGACCTCGCCGATTTCCTCCTGGGCTACGTCCAGCAGAGCACCATCCGCTACGGTTCGCCCGACACTTACCTGCGCCAGACCAACCTCGGCGCCTATGTGCAGGACGAGTGGCGCGCCAAACCCCGCCTCACCTTCAACCTCGGCCTGCGCTACGACGATTGGGAGCCTTTCACCGAGAAGTACAGCCGCATGGCCAACATCGACTTCGCGCCCGATCTGAGCGGCGCCGTCATCGTCACGCCAGGCTCCACTGGCACCTGGCATGGCATTGCGCCGGCCGGGCTCATCCAGCCGGATCGCAACAACTTCTCCCCGCGCATCGGCGTCTCCTGGCGGCCGTTCAAGAAGCGCCGCACCATCCTTCGCGGCGGCTACAGCCTGTTCTTCGACGGCTCCACTTACAGCCGCGTCCCCTCCCGCCTCATCTATCAGCCGCCCTTCGCCACCAGTTCCACCTTCAACACTTCTCTCGAAGCTCCGCTCAAGCTGAACGATCCCTTCCAGGGCCCCGCGGACACCACCATTCTCAACAGCTACGCTGTCAACCCCAACTACACCGTGCCCTACGCCCAGACGTGGAACTTCTCCGTCCAGCATGAAATTCACGGCTACATCGTCGAACTCGGCCTGCTCGGGACCAAGGGCACCAAACTAGTCGTTCAGCGCATCCCCAACCGCGCCGCCCCCGGCTCCTCGCTGAACTCGGAGAACCGGCGCCCCATCCCTTATGCCACCGGCTTTACCTACGACAGCCCGGAAGGCAGCTCCATCTTCAACGCCGGCCAGTTGCGCGTCGTCCGCCGCATGAGGCGCGGCGTCAACTGGAGCTTCCTTTACACCTACGGAAAATCGATCGACAACGCCTCTTCCATCGGCGGCTCGGGCAACACCGTTGTGCAGAACGACCAGGATCTCGCGGCCGAACGCGGCCTCTCCGCGTTTGATGTCCGGCACAACTTCCAGTTCAATGCGATGGTCACCTCGCCCTGGGGCCCCAACGGAGTCTGGCTCAAGCGCCGCAACGCCCTCACCGCCGTGCTGCGGGACTGGAACCTCAACACCAGCATCAACGCCAACACCGGCCGTCCTCTCACCGCCCGCGTGCTCGGCTCAGTCGCCGACGCCGCCGGCACTGGCGCCACCGGCAGCGCCCGCGCCGACGCCACCGGCCAGGCCATCGACTCCGGCTCCGGCTACTTCAACACCGCCGCCTTCGCCATCCCGCCCGCCAACCGCTATGGCAACGCCGGACGCAATACCATTCCCGGCCCCGGCAGCTTCATGCTCAACGCCTCCTTCGGCCGCTCCTTCCAGGTCGGCGAAAGCACCCGCCACCGCCTTGAAGGCCGCCTCGAAGCCACCAACCTCCTCAACCACGTCAACATCACCAGCTACGGCACCGTGGTGAACGCCGCCAACTACGGCCTGGCCACCGCCGCCGGCAACATGCGCTCCATTCAACTCACCGTGAGGTTCCGCTTCTAGCCATGCGCCGCACGATTCTCTCGCTTCTCACCGCCCTCTCCCTGCTGGCCCAGCAGCAGCAGGACGAGGTGCCCGTCTTTCGCACCTCCTCCAATCTGGTCGTCGTCACCGTCTTCGTCCGCGACCGCAACGGCAAGCCCATGTCCGGTCTCAAGAAGGAGGACTTCCTCCTCACCGAGAACGGCAAACCACAGACCATCGGCGTCTTCGACTTCCAGCAATTGACCCCGGCCGCTGTGACGCCCGTCGCGGCCGCTTCCGCCGCCGTCGAAAACAACGCCGCCGCGGCGGCGCCGCGTCCTCCCGACGCTACCGGCAGCGCCCGCTTCCGTGATCGCCGCCTGCTCGTCCTCTTCTTTGACTGGAGTTCGCTCCAGCCCGCCGATCAGGTCCACGCCAAGGAGGCCGCCGAGAAGTTCCTGAAAGAGAAACTGACGCCGTCGGACCTCGTCCAGATCGTCAGCTTCGGCTCCCGCCTCCGTGTCGACCAGGAGTTCACCGACAACCGTGAAACTCTCCTCTCCGTCGTCAGCAAATTCCAGACCGGCGAGATGAGCGAACTTGCGGCGCAGGGCGACACCGGCGGCGACGGCAGCGAAGACTCCGCCTTCACCGCTGACGACACCGAGTTCAACATCTTCAATACCGACCGCAAACTGGCCGCCCTCGAAGAACTCGCCCGCAATCTCTCCGCTCTGCCGGAAAAGAAAGCCGTCGTCTACTTCACCGGCGGCGTCAATCGCACCGGCGACGACAACCAGGCCCAGATCCAGGCCACCGTCAACAGCGCCGTCCGTTCCAACGTCAGCTTCTATCCCGTCGACGTCAAAGGCCTCTCGGCCGAACCTCCGGGCGGTTCAGCCGGCGGCGGCAACGCCGGCAACGGCGGTGGCGGCGGGCGCGGCGGCGGTGGCACCGGCATCTTCTCCGGCGCCACTCAGAACTCCCGGCGCCAGCAGCAGATCTCCGCGCAGGATTCGCTCACCATGCTGGCCGAAGATACCGGCGGCAAGGCCCTGCTCGACAACAATGAGCTCGTCCTTGGCATCCAGCAGGCCCAGGACGACATCCAGAGCTACTACATCCTCGGTTACTACTCTTCCGATGAGCGCAAGGATGGCCAGTTCCGCCGCGTCGAACTCAAGCTCAATCCTGCCAGCCGCCTCCAGGCCCGCCTCGACTACCGCCGCGGCTACTTCGCCGACAAGGACTTCAAAACCTTCAACAGCTACGACAAGGAAAAGCAGCTCAACGACGCTCTCACGCTCGGAGACCCCGTCACTGACCTGCGCGTCGCCATGGAGGTGAACTGGTTCCGCCTCGGCGGCAACGTCTACTTCGTCCCCGTCGCTCTCAAAATCCCCGGCTCAGCCATCCCGCTCAAGAAACAGGGCGGCGGAGAGACCACCACCTTCGATTTCATCGGGCAGGTGAAAGACTCCAAGGGAGCCGTCGCCGCCAATGTCCGCGACGCCATCAAGATCCAGCTCCGCGATGAGAAGGCCGGCCAGTTGGGCTCCCGCAGCCTCGTCTACGACACCGGCTTCTCGCTCTCCCCGGGCGAGTACCGGCTCAAAATGCTCGTCCGCGAGAACCTCACCGGCAAGATGGGTACCTTCGAAACGAAGTTCACCATCCCGAATCTCTCCAGCGTCAAGGACAGCGCCCGCCTGAGCGCCGTGGTCTTCGGCTCGCAGCGTGTGCCCATCAAGGAGGCCGTCGGCGTCGCCGACAAGTCCGTTCTCAAGCATCAGTCCACGCACCCCCTGGTGCGCGACAAACAGAAGCTCCTGCCCAGCGTCACCCACGTCTTCCGCAAGGGACAGAACCTCTTCGTCTACGCCGAACTCTACGATCCCGCGCTGTCTGAAACGCAAAAGCAGCCCGCCGTCGCCGCTTCTCTCAATGTCTATCAGGGCCGCAAACTGATCCTGGAGTCGCGCCCCGTGGCCGTCAGCGCCCTCAAAGACCCGCGCAGCGGCATCGCCCCGGTTTATCTGGAGATCCCGCTCACCAACTTCGAGCCGGGTGAGTATACAGCCCAGTTGAATGTCATCGACCGCACGGGTCAGAAGGCGGCCTTCGCCCGCGCCCCGCTGGTGGTTCTGGCGCGTTAGACCACCAGTGACCACATCCAGAACGCGAACACGAAGGTGGCGTGCAGCACCGCCAGCACGGTGAGCAGAGCCGCGCGCGCATACGGGTCCTTCAGTCCGGCGCCCAATGAGCCAAACGCCGGAAACACCGACAGCAGATAGCGCATCGTGCTTTGCAGCAGCGGATCCGTCTTCTTTGTCAGGAACAGCGCGATCAGCGCCGCCGAGTACGCCGCATAGGCCGGACGCAGCGGCTTCCGCCACACCAGCAGCGCGATCAGAACCAGGCACCCGACGTCGAACCACAGCACCACATCCCCGCCTCCCCGCACCACAGCCCACAGCGTCTCCCAAGGCCACGCCGGTACGGTGCGCCAGTGCGCGGGATAGACCGCCGCCGGCTGCGGCAACCCGCTGATGAAGAGTATCGCCGGATACAGCCCCACGCCCGCCGCTCCCAGCGCCAGCGGCCCCGCGCGCCACTTTCGATCCTGCCAGCATTGCCAGGCCAGTCCCACCAGCACCGCCGCCCCTGCCGCTTTCGTCACCGCCGCCCCCGCCCCGCACAACGCCGCAATCCACCACTGTCCCCGCCGTGCGAAGTGGAAACCCCACACCGCGAAAGCCAGCATCAGAGACTCAGGATACGCCGCCAGCAGCATGAACCCGCTGGGCCACGCCAGCATCCACACCGCCGCCCAGTGCGCCTCCGCGCGCTCCAACTCCATCGACAGCAGTACGATCAGCCCCCACAGAAACATCACCGCCGCCAGCCGCGCTATCACCAGCGCCGCCCACAAGGGCGGTACGCCTGCCAGCGTCAGCCCTCTGATGAGCATCGGATACAGCGGATAGAACACCACTGAGCGCGGGTCTTCATACCCATGCCCCGCGATCTGCAGATACCAGAACGTGTCGAACCGCTGCCAAACCCCTGCCAGCAGATACCCCGGCGCGTACGACGGCGCCTCCACCGCGGCCACGAAGTTCGTCTTCGCCAGCCCATGGCTCTTCTGGATGCCCGGCACGGCCAGCGCCGCGCCCGCCGCGTACACTACCGTCAGCAGCAGCACAGCCGCCAGCGCAAAGCGCAGTCCCGTCTGAGGAAATACAATCATGGCATGCGTCTGGCCATAGCCTTTCTCTCTATCGTCTCTTTGGCATTCTCGCAGGAGATCCCCCGTCCGGAACACCCCCAGCCCCAGTTCATGCGCGACGCATGGCTCAGCTTGAACGGCCCCTGGCAGTTCGAGTTCGACGATAACGACGCGGGCATCGCCGCCGGCTGGGCCTCTTCCGCCAAGCCGTTCTCCAAGACCATCAAGGTCCCATTCGCCTTTGAAACCAAGCTCAGCGGCATCGCCGACACTTCATTCCATCCCATCGTTTGGTACCGCCGCTCCTTCACCGTGCCCGCGGATTGGAAGGGCCGCCGCGTCCTCCTGAACTTCGGCGCCGTCGACTATCGCGCCGCCGTCTGGGTCAACGGCAAAGCCGCCGGCGAGCACGAAGGCGGCGGCACCCCCTTCCGCTTCGATGTCACTCCCCTACTGCAGCCCGGCGCGAACACCATCACGCTCCGCGCCTGGGATCCGCCCACAGATCGCTCCATCCCACGCGGCAAACAGTACTGGGAACCCAATAGCCGCGGCATCTTCTACACCCGCACCTCCGGCATCTGGCAAAGCGTCTGGCTCGAAGCCGCCGGCGACAGCTACCTGGAATTCGCCCGCATCGATTCCACCCTCCATGGCACCGTCGCCTTCGATGCCCGCGTCGCCCGCCCCCAGCCCGGACTGACGCTCGCCTTCACCATCAGGAACGTCAATGACGTTGTCGCCGCCGGCAGCGGCGCCCTCAACGACGGGAAGTACGCCGCCGCCGGCGCCTTCGTCCGTAACCCCAAGCTCTGGTCCGTCGCCCAGCCCAACCTCTATGACGTCACCCTCGAACTCAAGAAGGACAACCAGACCCTCGACACCGTTCGCACCTACTTCGGCTTCCGCACCGTCTCCGTCGAAAACGGCCGCTTCTGCCTCAACCACCGCCCCGTCTATCTCAAGTTCGTCCTCGATCAGGGCTACTGGCCGGAGAGCCTCCTCACGCCGCCCTCCGACGAAGCCATCAAATACGACATCCGCATGACCAAGGAGATGGGCTTCAACGGCGCCCGCAAGCACCAGAAGCTCGAAGACCCGCGCTTCCTCTATTGGGCCGACAAGATGGGCTTCCTCGTCTCCGACGAACTCGCCAACGCCTATCTCTACGACGAACAGTACGTCCAGCGCATGCAGAAGGAGTGGATGGAAGCCGTCGAGCGCGACATCAACCATCCCTCCGTCGTCATCTGGGCTCCGCTGAATGAAAGCTGGGGCGTGCCCGACCTCCGCCAGCCGCGCCAGCAGGCCCACCTTCGCGCCCTCTATCACATGACCAAATCCCTCGACCCCACCCGCCCCGTCATCGACAACGAGGGCTGGGAGCACACCGAAGCCACTGACCTCTTCGCCGTCCACGACTACGCCGCCCACTACGACGCCCTCAAGGCGCGCTGGGGCCGCATCGAGGTCAAGCCCGGCGCCACCCTTCCGCCCCACGGCCGCGGCTACACCGCCGCCGGAGTCCCCTACAACGGCACCCCACTCTACTTGAGCGAATTCGGCGGCATCGCCTTCATCCTGCCGGGCACGCAGGTGCCTGATTCCGCTTGGGGCTATTCCGGTGTTGAGAAGTCCGCCGACGCGGTCTTGGCGAGATTGGAAGGCCAGTACAAAGCCATCGCGGAAAGCCCGTTTATCGGCATCTGCTACACGCAAATCACCGATGTGGAACAGGAAATCAACGGGCTCATGACCTACGACCGCAAGCCGAAGTTCGACGCCAAGCGGCTGCGCGCCATCAATGATCTGTTGAGGTGAGTTAGCCGCGCTTCGTGCTGGAGCTGTACTGCATCAGCGAGCCAAGGAAAGCGCCTACCGCGGCGAATGCCAGCCAGGCGACGTTCTTGGCCTGCGCTTCGCCGTCAAACCGGAACACCGGGCTGATGAAGAAGCCGTAGATGAATAGGCACACCGTCACCAGAGTGAACACCACCAGCAGCGGTTTCACCTTGCCCAGCACCGCCAGCAGCGCCGAAATGACGCCCAGCAGGCCAAACACCAGAAGGAAGTAAAGCGCGTTCTCGCCTTTGATCCAGGGCACCATGTCAAACTTGTAGTTTGACGTGCCGCCAATCAGCAGCACGAAGGATACTCCGGCCAGAAACAGCCCAAGCAGCAGGGAAAACAGATAGCTGAAGAAACGTAGCAACATGGCGAAAACCTTCACACAACCTCCAAACGCCGGCTCCCCGGCACGCGTCCATTCTATCAATTTGAGCGCCTTATGCAGAACCGGTGCCCTCCTCCTCGCCATCCTTCTCCTCGCCGCGCCCGCCGCCGCCCAGACTTCCCGGGATCAACGCCGCGTCGATTTCGAGCAGCTCGCCGGCGCCGTTGCCAAAACCTACGCTCCTTACGCCTGGAAAATCCAGGCTTTCGGCTACGATGCCCTCCAAATCAAGCCCTGGCTCGACCGCGTCGCCAAGACCAACGACGATCTCGAGTACTTCGAACTCTGCATGGAATACATCGCCTCCCTGCGCGACCTCCACTCCGGCTATTTCCTCAGGTCCGACTTCACCGCCGAAATCCCCATCTATGTCGATCTGTTCGATGGCAAAGCCCTGGTCGAGTACATCGATCGCCTCTCCCTGCCCGCCTCCAGATTCCCCTTCGAGGTCGGCGACGAGGTTGTCTCCATCGATGGAGTGACGCCGGCCGCCTGGATGGATTACGCCTCCCGCCTCCAGTCCTTCGCCAACGAACGCGCCACCCGGCGCTGGGCGCTCGATCAGATCGCCTATCGCCAGCAGGCGGTGCTGCCCCGCGCGCACCAGATCGGCGCCGATGCTGAACTCGTCGTCCGCCGCGCCTCCACCGGAGCGTTGGAGACCTACCGCCTTCCCTGGTACAAAACCGGCACTCCCATCACTGTCGTCGGCCCGGTCCCCGCCCCCACCCGCGCCAAGTCCATCTCGCCCCGTGCCGCCGGGGAAACCGCCCAGCCGGAGCTCGCCCGCACCGTCCTCAGCCGCCGTCAGAGCCCCCGCGAAAAGCGCCTCCGCGGTTTTGGTATCACCGCGCCCGTCTTTTCTCTCCCCGATAACTTCGTCCTCCGCCTGGGCCGCGGCCGCACAGACTACGTCTACTCCGGTTCCTACACTTCCGCCGGCCAGCGCATCGGCTTCCTCCGCATTCCGCAGTTCCCCTCATCCTCCGCCGCCTACAGCTCCATGCTCCGCCAGGTGGATGCCGAAGTCGCCTGGCTGCGCGCCAAC
>JACQZS010000215.1 GCA_016213725.1 Acidobacteriota bacterium
CCCCATGGCGTCTTCGCCACCCGCTACCCCGGTCGCCCCAATCCCATCGGCCTCACTAACGTCGAACTCATCCGCCGCGAAGGCAACCGCCTCTACGTCCGCGGCCTCGACATGCTCGACGGCACGCCCATCCTCGACATCAAGCCCTACCTCTCTTCCATCCCCGAGGAAAAGCTCCGCCGCGGCTGGCTCGCCGAATCCGAAGCCCGCAGCGCAGCCAAGAAACCTAAGGAATGAACCGCCCCGCCCGGTAGTCCGCAATCATCTCCTCAATCAGCCGCACCGCCTCGGGTGGGAACCGCCACGTCGTCTCCTTCAGCAGATCCTCCAACTGCGGAATTATCTCCAGTTCACACATATCCACGCTCGACCGCGCCCGCTTCAAGAACGACGCGCAGTCCGGAAACCGCGTGAAGAACTTGTCCATCCCCTTCGATACATAATCCTGTCCGTAGATATGCAACGATCCATTCGATTCGCTGTACGGACCCACCACCACTTCCCGCCCCGTCTTCTCAGCCAGCCGTGCCGCCAGCCGCGCCTGTAGATTCGTAATCCCCACCAGGTTGTCGCCCCAAGCCTTGAACAGATCCCGGCTCCGCCACATCGCATGCATCTGCAGCACCAGCCGCCCCTCCGCATCTTCAATCGACCGCAACTGCACCTCCCCCAAGCACGGCATGTCCGAAGCCATGAACAGATCGATCTCCGGTACCCGCGTCGTTGCCACCGCGCGCCGCGAAATCGGGTCCCGCGCCAGCTTGTCCAATATCAATTCCAACTGGTCCATCGTCGACCCGTCCGCCCGCGGATACGCCGCCAGCCGCTGGTGATAGCAGTACGGCCACTCCGTCGCCTCGAACTCCTCGCCCTCCCTCACCCTCCGCAGCAGCTCCTTGTAAGGCACCACCAGGTGGTCCTTCGCTCCCAGAAACTCCGCAATGTACTTGCCCCGCTCGCAATAGCTCAACGCCGGATACCGCGGTTGCAGAAACGGATCGCGAATCCGGACGGACACCCGCGCATCCCGCCCCGGCGGGTCGATAAACGCCCCATCCCGGTCCTTCCGGTCGTATTGCGTCCGCAGCGTCGCGCCGCCGAAATGCACCGCGTGCAGCGCCTTGTAGTACGCCTCCGGAATCGACTCCGCATCTACATGGAACGCCGGCAGCCGTCCCGGCTCAGGCATCCCAATACCCGTCTGCTCGCTCTCGCTCATGTCCGTACTCCTTGCCCCGAAGCCGCGATTCAAGAATTGAGACCGCAATCAAAGGATCATCATAGCTGCAAATCTGAAGCCTATTGATGCCCGCCCCGCCGATATGCCAGCGTGATAGTAGGCCATGAAATCCTCGCTCCTTCTCTGCCTGTCGCTCGCCGCAGCCGCCCACGGCCAGCCCGCCTCTACCGCCACTCTCCTCGAACAGTTCAAAGACCCGCCCAAGACCTACACCGTCCGTCCCTTCTGGTTCTGGAACGACAAGATCGAGCCCGCCGAAGTCGATCGCCAGATCCGCGAAATGGTCGCCCAGCACGTCTACGGCGCCTACGTGCACAATCGCACCGGCCTTCAAACCCCCTACCTCAGCGACGAATACTGGAGCATCGTCAAGTCCGCCTACGCCTCTTCCAAACAGCACGGCTTCTTATTCGGTTTCGTCGACGAATACGAATGGCCCGGCGGCGAAGCCCGAGATCCCTGGCGCCCCGGCCTCGGCAGCCGCGTCATCGAGCAGAACCCCGCCTTCCGCATGCGCAGCCTCTGGTTCACATCGAAAGACTCCACCGCCGCTGGCCCCCTCCGGATCGACAACATCCAACACCTCCAGTTCGCCGTAGCCGCCCGCCTCACTGGCGCCTCCTCCGGAGAAGACACTCTAGACCCCGACTCCCTCACCCTCATCGAAACTCCCCCCAACGCCACTTCCGTCTCCTGGAACGCCCCCGCCGCCAACTGGCGCCTCATGGCCTACTATCTCGAACCCTCCCAGGGCCGCGACGGAGGCCTTGTCGACCTCCTCAATAAGGACGTCACCGCCACCTGGCTCAAGCTCGTCCACGAGCGCTACTACGAACTTGGCCCCGACCTCTTCGGCAATACCGTCGACTCCATCTTCACCGACCACGAAGGCGACTACGGCCGCCGCATCGCCTGGACCCCCCGCCTCATGGACGAGTTCCGCCAAACCAAAGGCTACGACCTCCGCAAATTCCTCCCCGTCCTCTCCTACGAATCCGGCAAGCCCACCCCCAAAGTCCGCTGCGACTTCCTCGACGTCATCAGCGAACTCTACGCCCAGAGCTACATGAAGCAGGTCGCCGATTGGTGCGAAAAGCACAAAATCAGCATCGGAGGCCACGCCTGGGAAGAACACCTCGTCAGCGAAGCCTTCGCCGTCGGCGACCTCCAGCGCATCTCCCGCGCCTGGTCCTGGCCCGGGGCAGACTCCTTGTACGATATGGGCCGCTCCCCCCGCGACCTCAAAGTCACCGCCTCCGTCGCCCACTTCCGCTCCTCCCGCTACCTCGTCGAGAATCAGGCCCTCCAGGGCGACCACACCTACCAGGACATTCAGAAGATGCGCCTCGGCACCAACATGCTCGGCGTCTGGGGCGCCTCCGTCTTCGTCCCCGCCTCCCTCAACTACAACCCCCAGCGCATCGAATACCCGCCGGACTGGTTCTACCATCAGCCCTACTGGCGCTTCTTCCACCACTACGCCGACTACGCCCGCCGCATCGCCTTCATGAACGACGGCGGCCGCCACTACGCCGATATCGTCCTCTTCCAGCCCACCGAAACCGCCTGGGCCAGCGCCCAGCCCAACTACGCTCCCACGCCCGACTGGAACTCCAGCCTCCTCCCCATGGTCAACCTCTACTACGGCAACCTCATGAACCGGTTGTCGCAGGAACTCCGCGATTACGACGTCGCCGATTCCTTCTACCTCGACTCCGCCAAAGTCCAAAACCGCACCCTCCACATCGGCCCCGAGAGCTTCCGCGTCCTCGTCCTCCCGCCCCTCACCGCCGTCCGCCGCGCCACCATCAGGAAGATCGAAGAGTTCTACAACGCCGGCGGCACCATCATCGCCGTCAAGCGCCTCCCCACTGACTCCATGGAAGACGGCCGCAACGATCCCGAAATCGCCGCCGCCCTCCGCCGCATCTTCGGCCCCACCACCTCCTCGCAGCTCTCCTCCAACACCAACGTCGCCGGCGGCCACGCCTTCTTCGTTCCCGAAGAGATCGATCAGATCTTCCCCATCCTCGACAAGCACCTCCCTCGCGACGTCGATCCCCTCGGCGGCTCCCGCGCCGGTTGGGGCGCCGCCCACCGCTCCAAGGACGGCCTCCACTACTACTGGCTTGTCAACGACTCCGACCAGCCCCGCCAGCAGACTTTCCGCCTCGCCACCAAAGGAATCCCCGAGAAGTGGGACGCGGCCAACGGAGCCCGCGAGCCCCTCTTCTCTAAACCCGCGCCTCAGGGCACCGACGTCACCCTCACCTTCGCGCCCTGGGACGCCTTCTACGTCGTCTTCGGCAACCCCGATGCCCGCGTCAAACAGCCCGAGCCGCCCGATCCCCAGCGCCCCGCCGCCCTCGCCCTCAACGCCAATTGGCGCCTCACTCCGCTCCGCAAAACTATGGAAGCCCCTTACGGCATGCGCTTCCACCGCTCCTGGGACGGCCTCGGCGAAACCCATGGCTTTGCCCGGAAAGTCTTCAACGACGAACGCTGGGAAGAAACCTGGCTCTCCCGCGAAAAGTGGACCGTCCGCGACTGGTGGATCGTCGGCCCCTTTGACAATAAGGACCACGCCGGCTGCTATGGCTCCTTCCCCCCCGAAGCCAACCCCGATGAAAAAGCCCGCTATGGCGAGTCCCAGTGGCACCGCTACGTCTCTCCCAACATGGCCGTCGATCTCTACTCCGCCCTCGGCATGGCCATCAACACCGACGGCACCGCCTACGCCTTGACCTACGTCTACTCGCCCGCCGCCCGCCGCGTGCAGCTTCGCGTTGCCGCCAATAACAATGCCCACCTCTGGGTCAACGGCCAGAAACTCCTCGACTGGCACCTCCACCCCTGGTACTACGAGATGCGCGAAGCCTTCTCCCTCACCCGCGAAGCCGAATTCCACGCCGGCTGGAACCAGGTCATGGTCAAGGTCTCCCGCTTCCGCCGCGGCTCCTTCGGCTTCATGCTCCGCATCACCGATGGCGACGGCAATAACCTCGACGACCTCACCGTCAGCCCGGACCGCACCCTCCGCGCCCCCGGTAGCACCTACTTCACTCTCTGGTATCGCGTGCCCGTCCCCGCCACCGCCGTCGCCGTGAAGCTGCCGAAGTTCTACAAGCCGGTCCAGGTCTTCTACAACGGAACAAAGATGGCACTCACTCCGGAAGGCGAACTCCGCCTCCCGGCCCCCGCCCAGGGCCCCGGTAACATCCTCGCCATCCTCATGCCCGCCGACGAAGAACTGCGAGCCTCCCCGGTCTTCACTCTCGGCAGCGCTCCCGCCACGCTCGGCTCCTGGATCGACCAGGGCCTCCCCTACTTCTCCGGCGAAGCCGCCTACGAAACCGAAGTCGACATCCCCGCCAGCTTCGCCGGCCACCAGCTCACCCTCGACTGCGGCGAAGTCGGCGTCGTCGCTGAAGTCGAAATCAACGGCCGGAAAGCCGGCCAGCGCGCCTGGCTCCCCTTCACCTTCGATATCACCAACTACGCCAAGCCCGGCAGGAACACCATAAAGATCCTCGTTGCCAACACCATGGAAAACGAGCGCGCCGTCCTCGACCGCGCCAATAAGCTCCCCAAGCTCCGCCACAGCGGCCTCATCGGCCCCGTCACCATCACCCCTGGCCCCCGCCGCCCTGATAGAGTGACTGGGAGCAGCTACCCGGTCGCCTCCACGCAACTCCAGTCGGCCTCCGGCACTCCCCGGCCGCTTCAATTGCCGACATCTTCAGGGGTGAATCGTTGAAGAAGATCTTCTCCATCCTGCTGACAATTGCCCCCGCCTTTGCGCAGGATCGCTACCTCGACACGGTCAAGCGCTTTGCCGACACCATGATCGAACACGGCACGGACCACTACGGCGCGGAGCGCTCGCCCCTGTTCGCTGCAATGCTCGACATTCAGAAGCTCAGCCTCCCCGTCGAGCAGGTGCCCGAAGAGTTCTACAAGTCCCGGAACCGGCAGGTCCAATCCACCGGCTTCGGCCTTCCCTCCGCTCCCTATGGCATCCGCCCCGGAGACCGCGCCCCGTTTGGCAACAACGCGGAACACGATTACTCCTTGCTTCGGGCGCTCTCCGTCCTCTCTCAGGTGACCGGCGACAAACGCTACGCCGACCACGCGGATGCCTACCTCGACTTCTGGCTCAAACATTGCCAGAATCCGGAGACCGGTTTCATGGCCGCCGGCGAACACAATAGCTGGGATTTCGTGCGGGAGCGCCCTCATGCCAACGTGCACGAGGTCTACCGGCCCTCTCCCTTCTGGGACAAGCTCTACCGCATCGATCCATACCGCGCATTGCGAATCGCCGAAGGAATCTGGATGTCGCAGATCGCTGACAAGAAGGTTGGCGACTATAACCGGCATGCGGAATTCCGCACCCATCATCCTTCCGTCGGCGCCGCCGCGGGCGCGGCTTTCCCCCGCCACGCCGGCTTCTACATCTGGGCCTTCGCCAATGCCTACGTTCAAAGCCGCGATCCCAAGTTCATCGAGCGGATCGACCTCCTCATCGAAAGCCGCACCGGCATCCGAGTCCAGCCCTGGAGCCTGCTCGTGCAACCCGGTTCGTTTCAGCCCGCCGAGTCATTCGATCCGGCCCTGCGGATCCTTCTCTGGCAGTCTGCTGAGCTTGTCCCCCCTCGCCGCGAAGCCTGGCAGCGCGTCGTTCAAAACCTCGACGCGCGCGCCCGGCAGCACCCCGTGGATATTGGCAAAGTGCCTCTGTGGGATCTCGCCTACGGACAATCCAACGCCTCCTCCCTCGCGCTGGAGCAACTCATTCAATACCGGCAAAAGGCCGATCCCGAATTCCTCCGGGCCGCCGCCGCTATCGCTGACTCCTACCTGGCCTCCGGCTGGCCGGCCGATACCTCCCGGCTCTGGCCCAGAGCAGCCGGACAACTGATCTCCCTCCTCGTCTCATTGAGCGAGGAAACCGCCATCGATCCCGGCAAACGGAAAAATTACCTCGAATTCTCCACAGCCGCTGCCGGCAAGGCCATCGATCTCTTCTGCCGCAATGGCCTTATCCGCGCCGACGGCGCCGCCAACCACTATGAAGCCATCACCGGCGCCGACGACCTCGTCTACGCATTGCTCCAGCTCCATTGCCGGCTCCATCGGCCCGACATCAGGATGGCGCCCATCGACGTGAACCTGTGAGCCCACTGTCCGAAATCACGCTTGGATTGACACAACCATGTTGAACGTATCACGACGCAATTTCCTGGCTGCCACAGCCGGTTTCGGTGCCTTCACTCGCCTTGCCGCGCAGCCCGCGCAGCGCATGAACGTAGTCCTCATTCTGGCCGACGACCTGGGCTGGGCCGACGTCGCCTGCAACGGCGGCGATCTCCATGAAACCCCGAACATCGATGCCTTCGCCCGCGCCGGGATGCGGTTCACCGATGCCTACTCCGCTTCGCCCGTTTGCAGCCCCACTCGAGCCTCCATCATGACCGGCAAACACCCCGGTCGCCTGGGCCTCACCACGTGGCTTGAGAATTCAACCACGCCCGAACGCAACCGGAAACTCATTGCCCCCATCACTGCTTCCAATCTCCCGCTGACCGAAACCACCGTTGCCAAGGCCCTGCGCAGCCAGGGCTACACCACGGCCTTGGTCGGCAAATGGCATCTCGGTACGGGCAACTACGCTCCTGAAGCGCAGGGCTTCGACGTGAATATCGGCGGCACCCACTGGGGTGCGCCCCATACTCACTTCTATCCCTACCGCGGAAGCCGCTCTAACGGGAGTGAGTACCGTTACGTGCCTCACCTGGAATTCGGTAAGCCCGGCGAATACCTGGCTGACCGCCTCACGGACGAGGCTCTGAGTGTCATCGACCGCTGCGGCGGCAATCCGTTCTTCCTCCAGTTGGCCCACCACTCGGTGCACACGCCTCTTGAGGCCAAGGCGCCCGACATTGCCCGCTTCAAGGAAAAAATCAAGCCCGGCCTCAACCATCAGAACGCCGTCTATGCCGCCATGACCTGGAATCTCGATCAGAGCGTCGGACGCGTGCTGCAACACCTCCGCCAGCGCGGCCTGGAGCACAACACGGTCGTCATCTTCGCCTCGGATAACGGTGGCGCGGTTCACCAGAACAATGGCCAGGCCATCACCTCCAACGCGCCCCTCCGCTCCGGCAAAGGCTCCCTTTACGAGGGCGGCGTGCGCATCCCGCTCATCGTGCGCTGGCCCAATGTCACTCCCGCCGGCGCCGTCTGCCGCCATCCCGTCGTCTCCATGGACCTATACTCCACCATCCTCGACGCCGCCGGTATGCGCGGTTCACCCGAGCTTCTCGCCGGGCAGGACGGCCTCAGCCTGGCTCCGCTTCTCCGCGATCCCAGCGCCCGCCTTCAGCGCGACGAACTGTTCTTCCACTACCCGCACTACTACACCACCACTACGCCAGTGAGCGCAGTCCGTGCCGGCAATTGGAAACTCCTGGAATACTTCGAAGACCAGCACCTCGAACTCTACGACCTGGCCTCCGACCCCGGCGAGAAGAACAACCTCAGCCGCTCCAATCCCGGCATGGCCGCCGACCTCTCCGCGCGCCTGCGGCAGTGGCGGCAGGCCACCCATTGCCCGATGCCCTCGCTCAATCAGGACTACAAAGCCTAAGCGGCAGGAAGCATGGCCCCGGCGGTAGCCTGCATTCGCTGCCGCCGCCCCTGCTCTCTTCTTAGCTCGCTGTCAGAATCTTCCGCGCCATCCCCACGTTCGCCGCCGCCTCGTCGCTGAAAATCGGGAACATCCCCACAATCAGCCCATCGCCCGCCTTCATGTTTCCATAGGCGAAACGCATCGCCTTCTCCATCTGCGCCTCGCTCCCGCACAGCCGCCCCGCCGCGAATACCTTGAACGCCAGGCACGGCCGCCGCACTTGCCGCACCACCTTCAGCATCTTCTCCGGATCGTGCGCCAGAAACAGCTCATCCACCGGTACATCGCCCAACCCCGCCTCCAGCTTCGCCGGCTGCCGCACCACGTTGTACAGGCACGTCATAAAAAGGTCCTGCTCCCAGCCCGAGTCGTCCACTCGCGCAATGTGCTCCGGCACATGCGAGCTGACCCCCGCCATCAGCCCAAAATCGTGGGCTTTCTTCAGGAAGTCCCGCACCTTCTCCTGCTGCCCGCCGTAAAAGAACCGGTCCGTGACGCCTCCGTGGTGCACCACCGCTATCGGCTTCAGCTCCGCAATCTCCTTCCACGTCGCCGCATCCTCGTCCCGCATCAGCACCAGGTGCTGCAGCTTCGACCCCCGCTCCTTCGCCGCCCGCAGAGCGCCAAACACTTTCCTGTCCACGCTCACCTGCCACGTGTTGATCCCGTTCCGCTCGCACTGCAGCGCATACTCCAGCGTCCGCTCCGGCGTGAACCAGTCCTTCATGATCGTGCTCAGCTTCGGCACCGCATGCGAGTGCCCGCCGATCGGGTTGTACCCCGCCACCAGCCGCGTCACCTTGAACCGCCCGATCTCCACAGTCGGCAGGCTGTTCCCCTCTGCCGCCTGCATTCCCACTGCCGGCAGTAGCGCACCCACCATTTGCCGCCTGCTTATCCGGTCCGTCATCTGAGCACACCTCCAGTGCGCCTAGTATACTCTTGCCCCGCCATTATTTCGATACCGGATATCCGTGCAGCAGTGGCCCCACCGTGTTCGAGTAATTGTAATTCGCTCTCCGGTCCGCATCGATCGTCCAGAACATCGCCCCCAGCATCCCCGGATACCCGCCCTTCTTCCGTAGCCGGTACTTCGCCCCCGCCGGAGCCTTCCCCGTGATCAGATAGTCCATCGTCTGCTTCACGATCTCCGGATTCGTGTCCCCATTCAGGAAGCCCACCGCCACCCGGTTCTCCGGCATCGGCGGGAACATCAACTTCGCGTCGCCTCCCACTGCAAAGCCGTGCAGCACCAGCTCCGTCATCGCCACGTGATAGTCCACCGTCCCCGGCTGATAGATCTCCCCGTCCAGCCCCGCGAGCGGCGGCGTTTTATAGCTCTGCGTGTCGGAGAAATAGACCACGTCCCGCAGCGCGTGCAGAATCGGCAAGTAAGAACCGAACTGCCCTCCATAGCTCGGATACCCCGAGGGAATCTGCGTCCCCTCCGGCACCAGCGTAATCAGGAACTTCTCTCCCAGCCGTCCCCGCAGCTCCTTCAACGCCGCAATCAGATTCACAATCGAAGGCGTCGTCGGCTTCCGGAAATCCGTATCCCCGGGGGCGATCGATAGCGACGGGCTCTCGAAGTCGATGTCGATCCCGTCAAACCCATACTCCCGTACGATCCGCTCCACTGACTCCACAAAGTTCGGCACTCTCTTCGCATCCGCCAGAGTGAAGTGCTGCCCGCCCCCGCCCAGCGAAATCAGCACCTTCTTCCCCCGGCTCTTCAGCCACGCGATATCGGCCTTGAACTGCGCCGTGTCCTGCCCGCCCGGCGTCCGGAACTGCATCGTGCCTTCCGGCGCATTCTTGTCCGGCGTCGAAAACGCCACCAGAACCACGTCCCACTGCGGCGATACCTCCCTCAGCGGAAACGTTGAGCCCGGCCCCCCGTAACCCGACCAGTACCCAATCAGAAAATGCCCGTTCTCTTGCCCGCTTTGAGCCGCCGCCTCCACGCTCGGCTTCGGCGCAGCCGTCTGCCCGCCTCCCGGCCGCCGCCCCCGCGCCGGACACGGCACTGCCTTCTCTTTCAGCGCCTGCCCGTCCGGAAAGCTCAGTTGCGGTCCCCATCCCTCGGCCGATCCCAGGTACCACGCCGGCAAGGCCACATTCTGCAGGTGATAGACCCTGCCGCTCATCTGCGCCGGAAACGCCGCCGAAGCCGGAAAGTTGTTCTTCGGATTCCTGTTCGTCGGCTCCAACTGGAAATACGTCGATCCCGCCGCCGGCCCCCCGCAGCTGTTGGCGAATCCCGGCCGCACCCACGCCGGAAACGCGTTCCCCGGGCTCTGCGCGTTCCGCACGTACACCAGCGGATCGTTCAACGGGTCTTTGAAAAACTGCGCCAGTTGCTGCGTCAAAGGCTGCACGTCCTGGTCCTCCACCACCGCCGGAGCGCCGTCCAAATACGTGCTCATTACGAACGAACTCCCCGTCGCCCGGTCCACGCCATGCACCCCCCACGAGCAGCACACCGTCGCATCGCCCAGGGCATAAAACGCCGTATTCAGCGTAAACGCCAAAATCAGCTTCCCCTCCTGCCGGGGAACCTGCTTGAAGAACTCCCGCTGCACAAACTCCGCATCCGCCACTGCAATCGACCGCCCCGACGCCTTCGACGTCAGCACATACCCATACCCCACGGGAACCCGCACCGTTACCGGCCGCACCTCCGGCTTGCCCAGCAGCGTATGCCACTCCCCCTGCACCCCCAACGCCGTCCGCATCATCGCATCCGCATATTGCGTCCGCCCGCCCGAAGCGAACGGATACGCCTCGAATATGGGCGTCCCCGCCACCGCCCCCGCGTGCCTCGCCGCGTCCATCACAAAACCCCGCCCCCCGCTCACCCGATGCTCAAAAACCAGGTTCACCGGCGCCAGCACCGTCGGAATCGTCGTAGTCCCGCCCTGCGCCGGCGCCCCGCCAGCGAAAGCAAAGCTCCCCGCTCCCGCTGAAACCCGGTAGGTTCCTACGGTCCCCTGTGCCCAAACGCCGCTCGCCGGCATAACGCACAACACCGCCACTATCGCCAACTGCTTGCGCATGTCCGATGCCTCCTGGTCACTGTTCTCCACTACTAGAATATGTGCCCGTCGCACCCCCGCTCGGCCTCCACCCCGCGCTCCCATTCCGCAAGCTGATTTCCTGCCGGCCCAGTTCAGCCTGCATCGCCGCGCGCAGAACCCGCTTGCAGGAGCCATCGGTTCTCTGCCGCTATACTGGGGCGAAAGCTGAACGTCTATATGCCCGTCATGCCGAAGGTTGCGCTCCTGGTGGAAACCTCCAATACTTACGCCAGAGGTCTCCTGCAAGGAATCATCGCCTACATCCATGAGCACCAGCCGTGGTCCATTTACCTCGCTGAACACAGCCGGGGGCAACGCCTGCCGGATTGGTTCAACCGCTGGAAGGGAGACGGTGTCATTGCCCGTATCGAGAACCCCTCCATCGCGGAAAGTGTGCGGAAACTGCGCGCCCCCACCGTGGATATGAGCGCCGCCAGATTGATCCCCTCTCTGCCGTGGGTGGAAACTGACGATGTAGCCATCGCCCATCTGGCCTCGCAGCACCTGCTGGAACGCGGATTCCGCCACTTCGCTTTTGTCGGGGACAATAACTTCAATTGGTCGCGCGGGCGTGAGTCCACGTTTGTCCGCCTCGTCCACGAGGCTGGATTCGATTGTTCCGTGCGCCACTGTTCTACCATTCCCTCTGAGCAGCAGGAATCTTCCGTCGATCAGATCGGCGCCTGGCTCGCGCGCCTCCCTCGGCCTGTGGGCATCATGGCCGCCTACGACCCCGTGGGCAAGCAAGTGTTGGATGCCTGCCGCCAGCGCGGGATCCAGGTGCCGGACGACGCGGCCGTCATCGGCGTGGATAACGATGAGGTCTTTTGCGCCTTGGCCGAGCCCTCGATGTCCAGCGTCGAACTGGACACCCGCCGGACGGGTTATGCCGCCGCGGCGCTGCTCGACCGCATGATGAACGGAGAGCAGCTCCACGGCGACGGCTATCTGTTTCCGCCGCTCGGAGTGGCCGCCCGGCGGTCCACTGATGTTCTGGCCATCGAAGACCGGGACCTGGCTCAGGCCCTTCGGTTCATTAGGGAACACGCTTGCGATGGGATCACCGTCAAAGACCTGCTCGGAGTCGTGCCTCTTTCTCGGCGCGTGCTGGAGAGCCGCTTCGCGAAGGTGCTCGGGCGCACCCCGCATGCGGAGATCCTCCGCGTCCAGCTCAACCAGGTCAAAACCCTGCTGCGCGAGTCCGGGCTGACCCTCGAAGCAATCGCGGAACGCACCGGATTTGCCCACGTCGAGTATCTCAGCACGGTCTTCCGTAAGAAAGAGGGAATGCCCCCAAGCCGCTACCGGTTGCTCTTCCAGCCGCGGTCGCGGTGAAACTTCGTAGGTCAACTGCGCAAGTTCTCATGGACATGCGAGGCTCAGCGCCGTAATCTGGCCACGAGTCACAATTATGTCCACCGGAAAGCTCAGAGTCGCCATCGTCGGGCTTGGCTTTGGCCGCGAATTCATCCCCATCTACCAGCACCATCCGGCTGCGGAAATGTACGCAATTTGCCAGCGTACGGTTGAAAAGCTGAATGAAGTGGGAGACCAATACGGCGTTGCCGGGCGGTACGCGAGCTTCGACGACTTGCTCGCCGATCCCGACGTCGATGCCGTCCACATCAACTCGCCCATCCACCTCCACGCGCCCCAGAGCATCGCCGCTCTCAGGGCCGGCAAACACGTCGCCTGTACCGTGCCCGCCGCGACGACTGTTGACGAGTGCCGCGGCATCGTCGCGGCCGCAATCGCCTCCCGGCGAAATTACATGATGATGGAAACCGCCATCTATACGCGGGAGTTCCACTTCGTTCGCGAATTGGTGGAGACAGGAAAACTGGGCCGTGTCCAGTTCATGCGCGGGTGCCACCAGCAGGAGATGGCAGGTTGGCCCGGCTATTGGGAGGGCCTCCCGCCCATGTACTACGCCACTCACGCGGTCAGCCCCTGCCTCGCCCTCGTTCGGGGCCAGGCCTCCCACGTCTCCTGCTTCGGCTCTGGCCGTATCGCTCAATCTCTGGCGGCTAAGTACGGGTCGCCTTTCGCCGTGGAGAGCGCCCTCTTCCAGGTGCGCGGCCAACCGGTCGCCTTCGAAGTGACGCGCTCCCTCTTTGAAACGGCCCGCCAGTACATCGAGAGCTTCGACGTCTACGGCGATCGGTCCGCCTTCGAGTGGGCGCAGATCGAGGGCGAGGATCCCATCATCCATACCGGCGAGAAGCCTGAGCGCGTCTCCGTTCCGGACTACGCCCGGCTGCTGCCTCAGCCCATTCAGCGCTTCACTACCAAGGGCGTCTACGACGACCAGAACACTCACCTCTCCTTCGCTCAGGGCGGCGGCCACGGCGGATCGCACCCCCACCTGGTCCATGAGTTTCTGTCCAGTATCCTCGAAAACCGGCCATCGTTCCCTGATGTGTTTCAGTCGGTGAACTGGACGTGCGCCGGCATCTGCGCTCATGAATCTGCCATGCGCGGCGGCGCCATCGTGAGCCTCCCGGATTTCGAACGAGAGGTGCTTGTATGACCGTTCTGACCAGAAGAACATTCGCCGCCGCGGCGGTCGCCCTGCCGGCTCGCAAGACCCTCGCGGCCAATGACCGGCCGGGGATCGCCCTGATCGGTTGCGGCGGGCGGGGCCTGCGCGTGACAAAGTACTGCCTTGCTTTGGGCAATCTCGTCGCCTGCTCCGACGTCGACTCCACGCACCTGGCTGCCGGCGCCGCTCTCGCGCCCGGTGCCTTCGCCCACAAGGACTTCCGCCGCGTGCTCGAGCGCAAAGACGTGGACATCGTGATCAATGCCACTCCCGACCACTGGCACACATTGATCAACATCGCCGCATTGAAGGCGGGCAAGGACGTCTATTCGGAAAAGCCGCTCACCCTCACCATCGAGGAAGGCCGCCGGCTCGTGAACACCGCGCGAACCACCGGCCGCATTCTGCAGACCGGTTCGCAGCAACGCAGTGACCCGCGTTTCCGTGCGGCGGTGGAACTCGTGCGCGGCGGACGGATCGGCCAGTTGAATAGCGTCGTGGTCGGCCTCCCGAAAGCGTCGTGGGGTGGCCCGTTCCAGGCTCAACCCGTGCCTTCTGAGCTGGACTGGGATTTCTATCAGGGGCAGGCGCCCAAACGCGATTATCTCCCCGAACGCACTCACTTCCGCTATCGCCACTGGTACGACTACTGCAGCGGCCCCCTGACCGATTGGGGCTGCCACCACAACGACATCATGCTGTGGGCTCTCGGCATGGATCATAGCGGCCCCGTCAGCGTGCAAGGCGTTTCCCACCTCGACCCCGTGCCGGGCGGTTACGATGTCCACAGCCAGTTCACTGTCCAGTACCGCTTCGCCAGCGGACCCCCAGTGACTTGCGTCACCATGTACACCGAACAGTTCGGCAAGACTCCTCTCGTCGTGCCTTCCGATATGATCTGCGGCATCAAGTTCGCCGGCACCCAGGCCACCCTGCGCGTCGACCGGGGCATGATCGAGTGCAGTCGGCCTGAATTGCTGCCCGAAATCCCTCAGGTGAATTCAGAACGAGCGCACATCGAGAATTTCTTCGAATGCGTGAGGTCGCGTAAGGAACCGCTCTGCCCTCCGGAAGTGGGGCATCGCGCGGCTTCTTTCGGCCATCTCGGCTCAATCTGCCTTCGCCTCGGCGGCAGGCCCCTCAGATGGGATCCGGACAAGGAGCGGTTCATCGGAGATGCCGAAGCCAACCGCTACGTCGCCCGCGAGCAAAGGAAGCCTTACAGCTATGAGAAGTTGTAGCGCGCTGCTGCTGCTCGCGCTGGCTTCTGCACCGGCGCAGAAGCTGCAGGTCGTGCGTACCCCGGCCGGCTCTCTCGAGGTCCGGAAGGCTGGCATAGCCGATCCGCTCCTCGTGCAGAACGCGCCTCCGGACATGCGACCCTACCTCCACCCGCTGCGCGCTCCCGATGGGGCCGGCGTGCTCACCGAATTCCGCCCCAGCCACCACCACCACCAGACCGGGATTTTCTTCGGATTCTCGAACGTCAACGGTCGCAGCTTCTTCCACAACACCGGCGGCGATTTCTTTCGCGGCAAGGGCGCCAAAATCTTGCGCGCCAGCGGCCGTCGCGTCGTGTGGTCCGTCGCCACTGACTGGCTCGCCGCCGATGGCTCCGTGCTGCTCGCCGAAACGCAACGCTGGACGATGGAGCACTTCGGCTCTTATTGCACGCTCGACCTCGACTGGAGCGGGCGTGCAGCCGTGGATCTGACGTTCGGAAAGACCGACTATGGCGGCTTGTTCATCCGCATGCCCTGGAAACCGGGCATCCACGGCGGCGCCGTCAATAGCGAAGCCCAGTCCAGGAAGGACGCCGAAGGGCAGCGCGCTCGCTGGGTCGATGTCGGCATGGACATTGAAGGACGCTCCGGCCAGGCTCATATCGCCATGCTCGATCATCCCTCCAACCCCGATCATCCAGTGCCGTGGCGCGTGGATGCCAATCTGGGCGTTGTGCCTTCGCGTGGCCGCCTCGGTGATTGGAGGCTCGCTGGCGGGCAGACTGCCCGCGCCCGCTATCGCCTGCTGATCTACACGGGCCCTCTGGATAAAGTCCTCATCGAGCAGGTGTGGAAAAGCTGGTGAGAGGGGCATGACTCCCTCCTCTCGGCGTCTCGCCCGCCGCCCTACCCTCACCCGCTGGCTCTGCCAGCTTCACCTGCTGGCCTGCAGGCCGGCCAATACGCTCCACATCGCCGCCCTCCTGAGGCCTGCGCCAATTCCGGTTGAAATCGCTACCTGCCTCTGCTGAACCGGCCGCGCCGCGTCCCTCCCCGCGCTCCCCAAACCTCCATCCCCGCCGGCATGACTTCTACGCCCAATCATGAGACAGCGCTTGCCGCGGCCAATCCGCGCCTGAAAGACCGGAGTCTTCCTGGTAGTCCTCGCCAGCCAGCTCCCGCGGCTTCGGCTGCGGTGAAACTTCGTATGTCGGCTGCGCTGAATCTCATGGACTCCGCAGCCGCCACCCCTTATTCTGCCGATTGTGCGCGTTCATCTCCTCCACTCGGATTGACCGCGCGATTTCGAGCCATTGGCGTTCATTTGATGCCTTCTGTGCCCGAAAGTCCTAAGTTGCCCATTCGCTCGACATACTCGGGAGGCGCCATGCGCGTTGTTGTTAGTTTCATCACTCTCTGGCTGATGGCCGGCCTTCACGCCCAGACGATCACCGGCACGATCTCAGGCACCATAACGGACCCTTCTGGACTGCCCGTGGCCAGCGCCGAAGTGACCCTTGTTCAGACAAATACTGGGGTGCAGCGTAAGGCGCAGAGCTCCTCCAGCGGCGATTTCGTTTTCGCCGCCGTCCAGCCCGGGCTTTACAGCCTCACTGTGAGCGCTGCCGGCTTCAAACAGGTGGCGCGCACCGGCCTTTCGCTCAGCGCCAATGAGAGACTCGCCATCGGCTCCATTGCGCTGTTGGTCGGGAGCCTGAAAGAGAGCATCACCGTGGAGGCGCAGAGCGGCGTCGTCCAAACGGCCAGCGCCGAACGCTCCGGAACGCTCACCAGCTCCCAGGTCGACAATCTCATGATCAAGGGCCGCAATGTCATCACCATGCTGCAGTTGCTGCCCGGTGTGGTGGACACCAACGCACCCGATGGTCCTGACCGGAACTTCGCCATCGGCCTGTGGGTCAATGGCGACCGCCGCAATTCCGTCGGCACCTGGCTGGATGGCGTCCCCACGCAGGACAGCGGTACAGGCTGGATCTCAACCTTGAACGTCAGCATGGACGCCGTCGCTGAAGTGAAAGTCCTCTTGAACCAGTACCAGGCCGAATACGGCCGCATGCGAGGCGCCGGAGTGCAGATGGTCGGCAAGTCCGGCACTCGCGAATTTCACGGTAGCCTCAGCTACTACAGGCGCAACGAACAGTTCAACGCCAATAGCTTCTTCAACAATCGGACGATCGTCAATGGGAATCCCATCCCTAAGCCGCGCTACAGGTACAACACGTTTTCCTACACCATCGGCGGGCCGGTCTATATCCCTCACAAATTCAACACCGATAAGAACAAGCTCTTCTTCTTCTGGTCGCAGGAGTTCTGGCCCCAGCGCCAGGGCGTCGGACCCTACAACACCTGGATGCCAACCGACCTCGAGAAGAACGGCGATTTCTCGCAGACTATCGACCAGAGCGGAAGACTCATCACCGTTAAAGACCCGCTTGCCAACGGCGCCGCCTTCGCCGGCAACAAAATCCCGCTGAACCGCATCGACCCGAACGGTCAGGCCCTGCTGAAATTCTTCCCCTCTCCGAACTTCTTCAACCGCGCCATTTCCGGAGGCGCCTACAATTACGTCTACCAGGGCGAACTCGAGAAACCGCAGCAGATGCAGTTGATGAAGATCGACTACAACTTCAATCCGAAAAACACCGTGGCCGTCACCTGGTCTCGCCAGCAGGATAAGCAGACCGGTTCCATGGGTCTCGCTACGCCCAACGCCAACTGGCCGCTCGAATACCGCACGTTCCAGACGCGCGGCAACATCGTCTCGGGCCGCTACACGAAGATCTTCTCTCCTACCCTGGTGAATGAACTGACTCTCGGCTACAACTGGCGCTGGGAAAACGAAACCATCCCCGATGACCAGCTCAACAAACTGCTGCGCTCGACGGTCGGTTTCAACGTTCCGCAGCTCTATCCCGACTCGAATCCGAAAGGCTACATGCCGAACATTACCTTCGGCGGCGTGCCAAACACCCCCACTGTCACCCTGACCAACATTCCTCTGGGGGCCAGATACCCCACCTACATCCTCACCGACAACGTCACCAAGACGTGGGGCGCCCACATCCCGAAAGCCGGTATCTTCTACCAGCGGCCCTCTCAGAACGCCATGGCGAACGCCAATCGCGGGGCCTTCAGCTTCGCCACCGATGTGAACAGTCCGCTCGAGTCGGGCTATACGTTCGCTAACGCCATCCTCGGTAACTTTACCTCCACCTCCCAGAACAGCCGCATCGTGCAGCCGTCCAGCATCTACAAGTCCTTCGAGTGGTTCGTTCAGGATAGCTGGAGAGTCTCCCGCCGCGTGACCATCGAGGCGGGCTTCCGTTTCATCTGGGCGCCGCCGGCCTATACCAATCACCCCGCCTCCATGTTCAGCCCGCAGGCTTGGGATCCCGCTCAGAAGGTGCACCTGATCTATCCGGCAATGGTCGCCGGCAAGCGCATGGGACTCGATCAGGCCACCGGCGTCATCTACCCCGCGGTGGCCATCGGTGCCATCGCTCCTAGCGGTGGCTACTACGCCAACGGCATGATCATCAATACTCAACCCGGCGTTCCCCGGGGTCTGATCAACGGCTTCGGTATCCTCACGTCTCCCCGGCTGGGATTCGCCTGGGATGTGTTCGGCACCGGCAGAACGGCGGTTCGCGGCGGTTTCGGTATCTTCCAGAGCGCCGGCGCCACCGGCGAAGGCCAGGCTGGCGCCGAAGGCCGAATCCCGCTGGTCTCCACCGCTACCGTCTACTACAGCTCGCTCGGCTCTCTCGGCAGTTCCCCCGGCCTGCGCTTCCCCACTGGCGCTGTGACGTACCAGGATCCCCAGGGCGTCGCCCGCTCCTACAACATGAATTTCGGCCTCCAGCAAAAAGTCGGCTGGAACACTGTGCTCGATGTCAGTTGGGTCGCCACTCTTGGACGGCACTTGCGCTGGTCCTTCAATCAGGAACCCTTGCCCTTGGGGACGAACTTCGATCCCAAGAACATGGACCCCACCACCGGCCGCGTCCTGCCGGCCAATTTCCTTCTCCCGCTTACCGGTTACAGCGGCCTCAGCTACAACAACTGGGGCGCGACTTCAAACTACCATTCGCTCCAGGCCATGGTGAACCGCCGCCTCACCAAGGGCCTCCAGTTCGCCTTCTCCTACACGTTCTCCAAGTGGCTCGACGTCGTGGACTACGACGACAATGCCGTTTCGCCATTCTTCCCGGCTAGATCCTACAACTATGGCTTCTCCCAGTTCGACCGCACTCACAATGCCAAAATCAACTTCCTCTATGAGGTCCCCAATACGCCGTGGAAGGACGTCGCGTCCAGCTGGGTCCTCAACGGTTGGCAGTTGAGCGGCATCGCCGCTTTCATCTCCGGCGCGCCGATGAACGTCGGGTTCTCCACCACTGACAACAAGGACATCACCGGAACGCCCTCGGCCACCGCGCGGATCATCGTGACCGGTGATCCCGTCCTACCCAAGAGCCAGAAGGACTTCTACCACGCCTTCAACACCGGCGTCTACGCTCTGCCCGCCGTGGGCACCTTCGGGGGCGGCGCCAAATGGCTGTTCCGCGGACCGGGCACCAACAACTGGGACCTGTCCATCATCAAAACCTTCCCCATTCGCGAACCCATGCGGCTTCAGTTCCGCCTGGAAATGTACAACGCGTGGAACCACACGCAGTTCAACGCCGTCAACTCCACTTGCCCGTTCGACGCGGCGGGGCGGATGATCACCACCACTACGTTCGGCCAGTACACCGGCACTCTGCCGCCGCGGCAGATGCAGATGGCGCTGAAATTCTACTTTTGACGGGGCGCGTCTGCATCTCAAATGCACATGATCCCCGGGCGGCGTGCTCCCCTGCCGCCGGCCGCCGGCGCGCACCTCTTCAATACGCGCCGGCGGTTGCCTGCCAGCCTCGCCAGGGAACGCCTCAGTCGCCTGCCCAGTCTGGCCGCCTCCTGCCTCTCCGGCATCGGCCGCCACCCGCGTCACATCCTCCCCCCCTCGCCATTGCGCTATCTTCTGAGGAATGCCCTCTGACCCAAGCTCCGCGCTGCCTCTGCAGTACCTCGAGCTCCACCTCCCGGGCCAGTCGCGCATCTTCCCCATCGAGCCCGATCAGATCTGCCGCATCGGCCGCGCCGCCCACAACGCCATCGTCCTCGAGAGCCCCCACGTCTCGCGCAATCACGCCCTCGTCGATTGTCCCGGCGGGCTCCACTGCGTCTTCACTGACCTCGGCAGCAGCAACGGCTCCTCCATCAACGGCGTCCGCGTCTCTACCCCTCAGGTGCTCCACGACGGCGATCTCATCGCCCTCGGCAATTTCCGCCTCCATTTCCGCCAGCCCCTCCAGGGCGGCGCCTGCGACTCCCAGTCCGTCAGCCGCACCGTCCGCCGCGTCATCGATAGCGAAATCACCATCCTCGTCGTCGATATCCGCGGCTACACTCAGCTCTCCGCCGCGCTCGGCCCCCGCCGCATCAGCGAAGTCGTCGGTTGCTTCATCCGCGAATGCGGCGCCCTGCTCCTCGCCCAGGGCGCCTGGAGCCAAAAGTATATCGGTGACGCCGTCATGGCCGTCTGGCTGCACGATCCCGCCGCACCCGACAGCGCCGTCGTCCACAAGGCGCTGCGCAGCCTCTACGGTATCCACCAGTTCGCCGCCACCCTCCAACAGCGCTTCCAGCTCGAGGCGCCCGTCCGCATCGGCGGCGGCATCAACACCGGCATGGCCTCCATCGGCAATCTCGGCAGCCTCGCCGAAGCCGATCACACCGCCCTCGGTGACCCCGTCAACAAAGCCTTCCGCCTCGAATCCGCCACCAAAGACGCCGGCTGCGAAATCCTCATCGGCCCTGCCACCCTGGAGCACCTCTCTCCAGACCCCCCCGGCCCCCCCTTCCAGCACCAGCAACTCGCCCTCAAAGGCTACGGCCACCCCCAGGATTGTTACGGCCTCTCCTTCGCCGCTCTGGAAACCCTCCTCCAGAGCGACTGAGGCCGCCCGCGCCAGCTCCCTTTCAGATCGCCCTCTTCCGCAGCACCCACGTGCTCATCGCCCGCAGCTTGTGCACCACCGTGGTCCGCAGCGGGTCCGCCAGCTCCGCGCCCAGCCGCTCCGTGTGCATTCTCAACAACCCATCGTCCACCAGGTACCGCTCGGAGCCGTCCGGCGACCTGTACCGCCGCCCCTGCACCAGCTCCACCTCGCTCTCCATCCCCGTCGTCGATCCCAGCCGGCTGAAAAACAGCCCTCCGGGCTTCAGCACGCGCCACGTGCCCTGGAGCATCGCTTCGAAGTGCGCATCGTCCCTCGCAAAGTGCAGCACCGTATTGCAGATCACCACATCCGCGCTGCCATCCTCGAACGACATCGCCTCCACCGCCTCCACCCGGAAGTTCGCCGCCGGCAACGCCGGAGCTAATCGCGCCGCCAACCTCCGGATCCCCTCCACCGCCTCCGCATCCGCGTCCGCCCCGAACACTGGATACCCCTCCCGCAGGAAGTAGACGATATTCCGTCCCCCGCCGCACCCCGCATCCAGAATCGTCATCCCGGGCACAATCCGCCCCTTCAGCAGCTGGTCAAACAGATAGATGTCGATCCCGCCGAACTGTTCCTGCACTGATTCCATGCGCATCCCTAAGACCCTAGCCGACCAGCCCCGATGCGTCAAGGACCTCGCTCAAACCGCCTCTCGCCAAACCCCTCCCCCCGCCGCCCTTTCCACAAGCCGCCAGCCGGAACGCGCGGTTCCGGCCGCGCGCCCCGGCTCTTCTACTTGGCCACGCTCGGCCGCTCCACCACCAGCGGACGCAGCGACAATCTCCACGTGAGCGGGAGTGAGGCCGGATTGAAACACTGCTTGTCGTCGCAGGCCTGGTATTGCAGCGTGCCCGTCAACGTCACGGAGTCTTTCCCGCGCAGCGCCACCTGCGCTTCTCTGGTGCCCTCCAGAACCACCTCCTGCACCAGCCTAAAAGGCTTCTGGAACACAGGCACCTTCTCATTCAGGGGCTTGAAGGAGTACACCTCCGAGGCCGGATAGCGCATCGGCAAAACCCGGATCGGCTGGCCCGGCGCCAGGGTGAGGGTGATCGCCCGGTACCCGGTCGCCCCCGGCGCGTACACGTGAATTCCTCGGCCGGGCGTGATCTCCGCCACCAGCGAGAAGCGGTTCCCCGGCGCCACCTCGCCGTCGCTCGGATAGGTCACCAGCTCCAGGTGCGGCGCCGCAATCTTCGTCGCGCTCATCGGCGCCTTGCCGGCGCCCGCTCGCACCAGGACACTGGACACCGTGCTGCGCTCGACGTAGGACTCCTCAAAATATCGAGCCGTCACCCGACCGCTCCGGTCGATCACAATCGTCCCCGGAAACGCGATCCCTGCCATCATCGGCCGCACTCCCCCTCCCGAGACGTACTTCCGCGTGTCCGACTTCACCGCCGCATCGTCCTTGTTCGGGCCCAGCGCCTCATCCACCACCGTGTTCAGCAGGCCGTACCGCTGGATCGTCGCGGAACCGGCGTCGGACAGCAGTGGAAAGGTAATCCCGCGCTGCCGGCTGAACGCCGCCAGCACTTCCGTGGAGTCGTAGCTGATCGCCGCCAGCCCGTACCCCTGGCCCTGGATCTCAGCCAGCTTGTTCTGCAACTCGACCAGTTGCGTCTTGCAGTAGGGTCACCACTCCGCCGACCGGTGGAAGACCAGCATCGCCCCCTTCGCTCCCATGATCGAACGCAGCGTCTGCGTCCGCCCATTCTGGTCCGTCAGGCTGAAATCGGGAACGCGCTCCCCCACCTGCGGGCCCAGCTTCGAGACGTCGATCTTTGTGGGCGTCTGGGCCGGCATCGCCGGCGCGCCGGCCACTGAGGTCAGCAACAGCCCAACCAGCGGCCACACATTCGTTCCGAACCGCATAGATCGAAAGTCTAACATTTCCCTGATGCTCATTACTCCGCCTCCTCCGCGCCGGCCGGGCTGGCGGCATCCGCTCCGCCAGCCGCGCTCCGCCCGTACCTCCGCCAGAGCCAGGCATCCACGGCAATCCTGCCCGGGCCGAAGATCAGCACCACCAGCGAGGCCACCAGGAACGTGTACGGCGCCGCTGCGTAAAACCTGTCCGGATCGGAAATCACCGCAAACAGCGCCTCGCGGTCGGCAGTCATGTACGCCACCAGCATGTTGATGGTAAGGGGCAGAGCGACCAGGCGCGAGGCCAGGCCCAGCACCAGCAGGATCCCGCCGGCAAGCTCCAGTCCGGCCACGAAATGGGCATTCACCGCCGGAAACGGGATGCCCAGCTCGGCGAAGAAACCCGTCACCTTGGGGATGTTGTTGATCTTGCCCCAGCCTGTCTCGATGAACTGCCAGCCCCAGTAGAGCCGCACCAGCAGCAGGAAAGGCGACTGCAGCCCTTCCGCGGCGCGATTCAAAAACCCGTAGTACTTTTCCAGTATCGATTTCATGTGCGAGATCCCTTGTTCGCTCTGCGCCGGGGTGTGAGCCAGCCAAGCTGAGTCCACGCCGAAAACCACGTCCTCAGCAACTCCGGGATGTCGCCCGGGGCGGCGGAGCTACCCTCAAACCCAATCTCAATCGCCGTCCCGATGGAGTGGCCCGCGCGCAGAGCACACAACAGCCGGAACTCCTCGCCCCTCAGCCGCCGGTAGTAGACGCTCAGATCCACCCGGTGCACCGCCACGAAAATCCGCTCCCGCCGCGGCCGGACCGCCCGCGCCGCTTCGCGCCCCATCCTCGCCGCCGGCACATTGCTCGTCGCCGTCCGGCCCTCTTCATCGGCATTCGCCTTCACCCGGATCTCGTCCACCGGATAACTCAGCTCCAGCAGACTGATGTAAGGCTGCAGCCCAAGGCGCAGCCTGGGCCGGAGTTCCGCCAGATCCTCGGCGCCCAGCACCTTCTCCGCCGCCCCATCAAAAGCGGCGATGTGCGCCCATTCCAGCCTCACCATGTCGCCGGCCAGTTCCAGGTTGCCGCCGGCATGCTCGGGATGTTGCGCCAGCCACCCTTCCAATTGGCTGCCGAGATCGCGCAGTGTAAACGACCGCGACGGGCAGCCGGCCAGGTACGCCCGGGCCAGCCGCTCGAACGCCCGCGCGCCGAGAATCGCCGCCAGCCCGGGGAAGTCGTCGCGTAGTGAATCCAGCAGCCGGAACCAGTAGCTGCGGCTGTAAATCTCCAGCCGTTCCACCGGCGACAGCCGGCTGTTCGGCTTGATAAATGCCGCGGCCTCTGCCTTCATCGTCGAGCCGTTCGGCGCTCGCCGCGCCATCCGGTCGTCCGGCGTGAGCGGCGTCATCATTGCCGCGGCCATCCTGCGTTGTGTTTCGAGCAGCGTCATCGCCGCACTCCCGCCGTCTCCGGCATATACTGGGCCGCCTTCAACGCCTCCCCGTGCACCTCGTCAAACGACGGGATGTGGTCGTCCCATTCGAGTAGCGTGGGCGTCGGCCCGCAGCGCTCGATGGCCCGTTCGTAAAGTCGCCACACCGGCGCGATCACCGGATGGTCGTGCGTGTCCAGCACGTACTTCTCGAACTTGGAATGCCCGGCGATGTGTATCTGCATCACCCGCGCCGGGTCCACCGCTTCCACATACTCTCGCGCGCGGAAGCCGTGGTTGCGCGACGAAACGTAAATGTTATTGACGTCCAGCAGGATGCCGCAGTCGGCGCGCTCCACCACCTCGTTCAGAAACTCCCACTCCGTCATCTCGGACGCGTGAAACTCCGCATAGCTGCTCACGTTCTCCACCGCGATCGGCACTTCCAGGTAATCCTGCGCCTGCCTGATCTTCCTCGCCGTCAGCTTCGCCGCCTCGAATGTGTAGGGCATCGGCAGCAGATCGTGCGTGTAGCGGCCGTCCACGCTCCCCCAGCACAGATGATCGGTCAGCCAGGGCGTCCTGGTTCTGCGCACCAGCGTCTTCAGCCGCTTCAGATGCTCGCGGTTCAATGGCCCGGAAGACCCGAAATACATCGAGACCCCGTGCTGCACCACGCGGTACTGCTCCAGAATCCGGTCCAGCACCGCCAGCGGCCGGCCGCCGTCCACCATGTAGTTCTCGGAGATGATCTCGAACCAGTCC
>JACQZS010000219.1 GCA_016213725.1 Acidobacteriota bacterium
ACCCCAGAGCCCGAAGCGCCGGGGCCCCGGCCCGCCGTCCCGCGACTCGCCGCCACCGCCGCCTGCCCGCAGCGCAGACATCGGAAGTGAAGGCGGCCGCTCTTTTGCCCCCTCCCTCGCGCAGGCTCTGCCGTGAACGCTCGACAGCAGCCGGAGTCCCCTGCGATCTCCTCCATCTCCCATCAGCGCCGCTCTCCGCCTTTCCGCCCTCCGCGGGCGCGCCCCGAATTCACAAACAATTCACAGCGTAGGTACGCTCGGGACATGACACGTCCGGTGGGCGGACTTTATAGTGAAACCTATGATGCAATGCCAGGGGCGAATCCGGGCTCTGCTGTTGGGCCTGCTTGCAGCGCTCCCCGCCTATCGCGCTGCCGCGGCACCCCAGTTCGTAGGGCCGACAGCCTGCCGGACCTGCCATCCCGCCATCGTCGCCGACTTCTACCGGAATCCCCACCACAAGACCACCCTCGAGGGCGCTCAACCTCCTGAGCGCTCCGGCTGCGAAGGCTGCCACGGCCCCGGCAGCGAACATGTCGCCGCCAAGGGCGACAAGACGAAGATTCAGGCCTTCTCCCAGATGCCCCCCAAGCAGGTGCTGGATAACTGCCTCCGCTGCCACTCGGAAAGCCTCGGGCGAGCCAACATCCGGCGCTCCCAGCACACCCTGGCCGGCATCGCCTGCAACAGCTGCCACTCCATCCACAAGGCCAAGACGCAGAAAGCCCTCCTCGGCAAGGAGCAGCGCGACGTCTGCTACGGCTGCCACGAGAGTGTTCGCGCCCAGTTCATGCTGCCCGTCAAACACCGCGTCAATGAGGGTTTCATGACCTGCTCTGATTGCCACAACCCCCACGGCGCGCCAGCCTACGTCCGCGGCATGGGCGCCCGCCCGCGCATGATGCAGACGGCCCTCAACGACGAAGAGCCTTGCATCAAATGCCACCTCGACAAACGCGGCCCCTTCGCCTTCGAGCACGCCGCCGTCCGCGTCGACGGCTGCGGCGCCTGCCATGTGCCCCACGGCACCGCCAACACCCGCCTGCTCAAGCGCCCCGTGATCTACACCCTCTGCCTGGAGTGCCACAACGGTGCCGGTGACTACGGACGCCAATCCGACGGCGTCGCCCTCACTCCCCCCACCCACAACATGGCCGACCCCCGCTTCCGCAACTGCACCACCTGCCACCTCAGAATTCACGGCTCCAACGCCGTGCGGAGCCTGACGCGATGAGAACCCCATTCCTCCTGCTCCTCTCTCTCAGCGCCCTGCTGCCGGCCCAGGAAGTGGTGGCGCCCACCCCGGAACGCACCGGCGAGCCGCGCGGCGCCAACTCCGGCGACTACAACATCGTCCAGGACTGGGAATTCGGCTACCGCTTCCGCACCGTCGATGGCGACCTCGGCAAGTACCGCAGCGACGTCAATTACGGCAACGGCGTCCGCCTTCTCTCCAGCCGTCTCCTGCTGCGCTCCCGCGATGGCAAAGGCCGCTGGTTCGACGAACTCAGCCTCTTCACTCAGGGGCTCGGCAACGATCCCTACGAAACCGCCACCCTGCGCTTCTCCAAAAACCGCCTCTATCGCTACGATGGCGCCTGGCGGTCCAGCCAGTATTACAATCCGGCGCTGACCATCTCCAGCGGACAGCACGCCATGGATACCACGCGCCGCATCCAGGACCACGACTTCACTCTCTTCCCCCAGTCCCGGATCAAGTTCTTCGCCGGCTTCAGCCGCGTCTCCCAGCAGGGGCCCGCCCTGGCCACCGTCAACCTCTTCGACGGCGCCCGCGGCGATGAGTTCCCGCTGTTCGCCAATATCGATCGCCGGCAGAACGAACTCCGCGTCGGCAACGAACTGGTCCTCCTCGGCATCCGGATCAACTGGATGCAGTCCTGGGAGTTCTACCGCGAGAACTCCCCGCTCCTGCTCAATGCCCCCTCTTCCGGCGCCAACCCATCTGACCGCACCTCGCTCTCTTCCTACTCCAGCAAAGACCCCATCGAGGGCCTGACGCCCTCCTTCCGCCTGAACCTCTTCCGCGAGCGCAGCGAGAACTGGGCCTTCAACGGCCGCTTCACCTATTCCGCCGGCCGCCGTGATTTCGCCTTCGATGAATCCGCCGTCGGCGTCGATCGCTTCGGTGCCGCGCGCAACCAGCAGACGCTCGTCTCCGGCAATGCCCGCCGTCCCATCGCCACCGGCGCCGCCACTCTTAGCTTCTTCCCCCACAGCCGCTTCACCATCACCAACCACACCGCATATAACTCCACCCGGATGGAAGGCGACTCCTACTACCAGCAGCTCCAAAACGGCACTCTCGATAGCGCCGCCATCCACTTCCAGTACCTCGGCATCCGCCTCGTCACCAACGTCACTGACGGCACCTTCCAGGCCACCCGCTGGCTTCTGCTCCGCGGCGGTTACCAGTATTCGCAGCGCGAGGTCGACAGTGTGCAGCAGGTGGAGATCGAAGGCTTCCCCGCCGGGCAGCGCAATAGCCAGCAGAACCGCCTCCACACCGGACTGCTGGGCTTCCGCCTCCAGCCCCTCAAAAGCCTGACCCTCGCCGCCGACGGCGAAGTCGGCCGTCAGGACAAGCCGTTCTATCCCACCTCCGACAAGGACTACCAGGGCTACTCCGCCCGTGCCCGCTGGAAGTCCGGGCCCTGGCAGTTGTCGGCCATGCTCCGCTCCTCGGCCAACCTTAACTCCGCCAGTCTCTTTTCTCACAGCGCGCGCCTGCGCCAGTTCACCTCGGACGGAAGCTGGAATCCCCGCTCCTGGATGTCGCTCGACGCCGGCTATGCCCAACTCCACCTCGCCACCGCTACCGGCATCGCCTACTTCCTGCCTACCGGCCTCGTGCAGGGCCAACAGTCTATCTTCCTCAGCAACCTCCACACCGCCCACCTCGGTTGGCGCGTCTCCATCCGCGAACGCGTGGATCTCTATGCCGGCCTGGCCATCTCAAAGGACACCGGCGCCGGCAGCGGCGCGCGCCCCACCTTGCTGCCCGCCTTCGCCGCGGTGCAGGCTTACCCTATGGATTTCGACGCTCCCTTGGCTCGCATCTCAGTTAAACTTCACACTAAGCTGAGGTGGAACGCCGGATATCAGTTCTATCGTTACCGTGACGATCTCTTTGCCAGTCAAAATTACCGCGCACATACGGGCTACACCAGCGTATTATGGACTTTTTAGGGGCTGATGCCCGGGTATCCCGATGGGCAATATTCCACTGCTCGCTACGTTCATCCTTGCTGTAGCCACTGTCTGGCTGGCCGTCATGCGTCCCAGGATGCGGCTCGATAACAGTTGGCCCCTGCTCTATTACCTCAGCGTCGTGCTCTACCTCAACGGCGTCCCGCAGGTGCTCAACTCCTACGTGGTCTATGTGGCCGTGGTCTGCGCGCTGCTCATCCGCTTTGAGTTCATGAACGCACGCATCGTGCTGCTGGTCCGCACCATTGAGCTGCTGGCGCTGGCCCACATCGCCTGGACGCTCTCCGCCGCGCTCATCAAGGACGTGAGTTGAGCCGGCCTACTTTTCCACCGGCAGGTTCCGCTCCGTCCAGGCCCGCCATCCTCCGTCCAGCGAGATGCAGTTCGTGTAGCCCATCTTCTGCAGGTTGTCGGCCGCCAGCGCGCTGCGGAACCCGCCGCCGCAATACAGCACCAGCGTTGTATCGTGGTCGGGCACCAGCGCTTCAATGTCCCGCTCGATGATCCCCTTGGAAAGGTGGATCGACCCGGCCGCATGGCCGGCCGCGAACTCGCTCTCTTCCCGCGTGTCGATCAGGAAGTGCGGCGTGCCCGCAGCCTGGAACGCGGCATACTGCTCCACGTTCATTTGGCGGATTCGCGTCTTGGCGTCGTGCACGATGGCGAGGAACCCGGCAGAGTGTTTCATGCCTCGATTCTACCCGATCGCTTCGCGAATTCGACCCCCGCAAAATGCCAGCCTCTGCGCCGCTTCCGCCTTCCCGATTCCCAGCTTGGCCATCACCGTTGCGGTCCGCACATCCAGTCCGGACTCCTCCAGCGCCTGCGCCGCTACCGCGCGGTCCACGCCTGCCACCGCCATGATGATCCTCTGCGCGCGGTCCACCAGCTTCTCGTTCTTCGGCTGCACGTTCACCATGAGGTTGGAATAGACGTAGCCCAACCGCACCATCACCCCCGTGGAGATCATGTTCAACACCAGCTTCGTGGCCGTGCCGGCCTTCAACCGCGTGGAACCCGTCACCACCTCCGGCCCCGGCACCACCTCAATCGGGAACCGCACCTTCGAAGACAGCAGCGCGCCGCGCGAACAGGCGATTCCCGCCGTCGGCGCGCCCATCCGCGTCGCCTCCTCCACCGCGCCCAGCACGTACGGCGTGCGGCCGCTCGCCGCGATGCCGATCAGCAGATCCTTGCCCGTGAAGCCGTGCTCCCGCAGGTCCGCCGCTCCGGCGGCCGGCTGGTCTTCCACTCCTTCCACCGCGTTGCGCAAAGCGTAGTCCCCGCCCGCCACCAGGCCCACCACTAACCCCGGCGGCACGTTGAACGTGGGCGGGCACTCTGAGGCGTCCAGCACGCCCAGCCGCCCGCTGGTGCCCGCTCCCGTGTAGAACAGCCGCCCGCCTTCCTGCAGGCAAAGCGCCGCCGCGTCCACCACCGCGGCGATGCGCGGCAGCTCCGCCTCCACCGCCTCCGCCACTTTACGGTCTTCGCGGTTGATGACGGTCAGCATCTCCAGCGTCGGCAACGCGTCCAGATCCTTCGTCGCCGGATTGATCGACTCCGTGGTGAGAAGGCTCAGGTCCAATGAGGTCTGTGGGGAAAGGTCAGCCATGTCTGTTCGCTCTCTATCTATCATGCCGCGAGACCGGCAGACGGAAAAAGGCCGCGCAGCAAGCCGCGCGGCCTCTTTGGGCAGATTCGAAAAGGAGAAGAAACCGGCCTCAGCTACGCGCTGAAGCTGGAACCGCAGCCGCACGTGGACTTCACATGCGGGTTGTTGAACTTGAATCCGGAACCCTCCAGGGTCTCCACGTAGTCCACCTCCGCGCCGTCCAGGTACAACATGCTGGCCTGGTCCACAAATACCTTCAGGCCTTCAAAATCATAGGTCTTGTCCAGCATCCCAGGGCTGGTCTCGAAAGCCATCGAGTAGCTGAATCCGGAACAGCCGCCGCCGACCACGGCAATGCGCAGTCCCTCCGGCTTGGGCTCCTGCGAAGCGATGATCTCCTTCACTTTGCCGACCGCCGTGTTGGTGAGTGTAATCATGAGCTTAGATGGCCTCCTACAGAAAAGTCCTGATTGAATTATACCATGCGGGCCGCTCTCAGGCCCAGTTCTTTGATGCGCGCCGCTGCCGGAAAGATCCCCGGATCTGGTATCGTGTATCAGACTGAGGACTCGGGGAAGAGCCATCCTCTTTCCCTTCAATCAGCTGTCACCGCTGAAACCGCCGGTGTGCGGGACGCGTCGGTAGGGCGTATGAATGGCTACACCGGCGTTCTTCCCTTTCCGGTCGGCGGTACTGATGGGCCGGCGATCCGGCAGGGCAAAAGCAGAGTGGAATACCGCAAGACTGAAGAAGCGGAACTGGTCCGGAGGGTGCAGGCTCGCGACGAGCTGGCATTCCGGGAAATCGTGGACCGCTACCAGTCCAAGGTGTTTTCCATCATCTTCGGCATCCTGCGCAACCGTAACGATGCCGAGGACATCGCCCAGCAGGTCTTCACCAAGATCTACTTTTCCATCGGCAACTTTGACTTCCGCAGCTCTCTTCTCACCTGGGTCTACAAGATCACCGTCAACGAGTGCTACGACTACCTGCGCAAGAAGAAAGTGCGGAAACTCGTCTACGAAAGCGACTTCACCGACGAAGATTCGGTCGGCATGGAGCGCAGCGAGCCGGATCGCACCGCGCCTATCGACACCGCGCTCGCCCGCCGCGATCTCGTCGTCAAGCTGCTCGCCAAGGTTTCCGAGGAAGACCGCAACCTGATGATGCTCAAAGAGGTGGAAGGGCACTCGGTGGAAGAGCTGGCGCAGATGACGGGCATGAACGAGAACACGGTGAAGGTCAAACTTTTCCGCGCCAGGCAGAAACTCCTCAAGGCCGCGCAGCGCCTAATGAAGGGCGGAGCTACCCCCTTCTCCGACAAGGGGACGATTTGAAAGGACTTGCCATGACAGGCAGGAACGGTATGATAAGCGGAGAGACGCGGACCGGCCGCACCGGGTTGCTCCCGGGTGGTCCGGCGGCAGGTTGCCCGGATTGTCCGGCGGCCGCGGCCGCAAGTGCCTTCTCCCGGATGCCGCAAGAACGGGTATTGTTGAAAGAAGGGACCAATGCACGAGCCAATTAGGCAAGGACTGGAAGAGTTCCTCGCCGGACACCCTGCGCCGGCGGCGGCTCCTGAGCATCAGGAGAACATCCAGCGCCATCTCGCGTCCTGCTGCGAGTGCCGGGAAGAGGTAGAGGCCATGCGCCTCCATCAGTCCCTGCTCCGCGAACTGCGCGCGCCGGAAGCTCTGGACCCCTCGCCCGGTTTCTACGCCCGCGTACTGGAGCGCATTGAGGCGCAGGCCGCGGCCAATTCCTTCTGGTCGATCTTCCTCGACCCTTTCTTCGGCCGCCGCCTGCTCTACGCCTCGCTCGTCCTGATGATGGTGCTCGGCGCCGCGGTTTGGCAAACGGGCAAGGGCCCGGCGATGGATGCCAGCAACCCCGTCCACATCATGGCTGGCGCGGACCTGCCTGCAGCCACAGGCGAAGACCCCGGCCGCGACCGTACCGTCGTGCTCACTAACCTCGTGAGCCATGGCGAAGCCGGCGGCGTCCAAAGCCTCCCGGTCTCCTCCGACTAGCATGCTGGAGCCAACTGAGCTTTGAGTGTAAGAAGCGCATTGACGGACAACCGCCCCTCCTGGCATAACCCTCGAATCGTCCTGCTTCTTTTGGCCATTTTTCTCAGCGGCGCCGCCGCCGGCGCGCTGATTGTCCGCCTCTCCGCCCCCCCGCCCGCCGCCGGCGGCACCGCCTGGAATGCCGGCGGCCGCGCCATGACGGTGGACATGATGCGCTCGGAACTCAAGCTCACGCCCGACCAGGCCGCCCAGATCGAAACCATCCTCGACGAATTCGTCCTCTACTACCAGAACCTCCAGGGCCAGATGGACGATTTCCGCTCGGAAGGCAAGCAGCGCATCCTCCGCATTCTCACCCCCGACCAGCGCGCTCAGTTCGAGAAGATGATGTCGAAAACCAGCACCCGCCTGCGCTAATCCCCGCTTCCCAGTTCCCTCCGGCAGCGCACCCCGCAAAAACGATATGTTAGAAGAACTATGGCATTGACCGCGGATCAACTCGTAGCCGAAATTGCGCGCGAGGTTTTGGCCCGCCTCCAGGCCCAGACGGCGCCCGCTCCGGCGCCGGCGGGCACCGGCCACGGTGTTTTCGCTACCGTTGACGAAGCAGTGAAAGCCGCCGCCGAAGCCCAGGTCAAAGTGGCGGCCATGACCCTGGATCAGCGCGGAAAAATCATCTCCATCATCCGCCGCCTTTGCGAGGAAAACGCCTCCGAATGGGCGCGCCTGGAGCTGGAAGAAACCAAACTCGGCCGCCTCGACCATAAGATCGATAAGCTCAAGCTCGTCAAGAACGTCCTCGGCGTCGAAGCCATGGAGACCCAGGCCCGCAGCGACTCCACCGGCCTCTGCCTCATCGAGTACGCCCCCTGGGGCGTCATCGGCATGGTGCTGCCCGCCACCCACTCCGTGCCCACCATGGCCTCCAACGCCATCAACGTCATCGCCTCCGGCAATACCGCCGTCTTCAGCCCGCACCCCGCCGGCGCCAAAATCGCCTGCCGCGCACTCAAAGTCATCAACTCCGAAATCGAGCGCGCCACCGGCGTCTCCAACGCCATCACCACCATCGCCGAGCCCAGCATCAAGTCCGCCGAAGAGGTCTTCAAGCACCCCGGCATCGCCTTGCTCTGCGTCACCGGCGGCCCCGCCGTCGTCCGCGTCGCCATGAAACACGGCAAGCGCGTCATCGCCGCCGGCCCCGGCAACCCGCCCGTTGTCGTCGACGAAACCGCCGACCTCGATAACGCCGCCGTCTCCATCATCGCCGGCGCGTCCTTCGACAATAACCTCCTCTGCATCGGCGAAAAGGAAGTCTTCGTCGTCTCCAGCGTCTTCGACGCCTTCATGGCCGCCATGCGCCGCGCCGGCGCCGTCGAACTGAAACCCGACGCCATCGAGCGCCTGGCGCAGGCCGCCTTCACCTTCGATAGCGACGGTAAGGGCTGCGGCCACGCCCACCTCAAACGCGACCTCATCGGCAAAGACACCGCCGTCCTCGCCGCCGCCGCCGGCGTCCAGATCCCGGCCGGCACCCCGCTCCTCTTCGGCGAAACCCACGAGGACCACGCCTTCGTCCAGGAAGAGCAGATGATGCCCTTCGTCCCCGTCGTTCGTGTGCCCAACGTCGATGCCGGCATCGCCGCCTCCGTCAAGGCCGAGCACGGCTACCGCCACACCGCCCTCATCCACTCCCGCAACGTCGCCAACGTCACCAAAATGGCCAAGGCCATGAATACCACCCTCTTCGTTCACAATGCGGCCTGCTCCGCCGCCCTCGGCGCGGGCAGCCCGGGCTACCTCAGCTTCTCCATCGCCACCCCCACCGGCGAAGGCGTCACCACCCCTATGACTTTCACCCGCCAGCGCCAACTCGCCATCGGCGGCGGCTCTCTCAGGATCATCTAATGTACGACAGCGGCAACTCCCAAAAGACCGAGACAAGCAACATGAGCAGCATCGACCTGCGTCAGCACAAAATCATCACCCTGGCCGACGTTGAGCAGGCCGCCCGCGCCGGTGCCAGGGAACTGCTCCTCCGCGCCGACGCCGTCCTCACCCAGGACGCCGCCGACGCCGCCTCCCGCTACGGCATGGCCATCGGCGGCCGGACTTCCGCGTCTCTTCCCTCCGGCGACGGCCAGTGGGACGCCCTCTTCCGCTCCCCCGAAGCCGAAGCCGTCAAAGCCGAAATCTGCGCCATCGGCAAGAAGCTCTGGATGCGCTCCTACGTCGACGGCAACGGCGGCAATATCAGCCACCGCCTCACCCCCGAAGCCGTCATCTGCACCCCCACCCTCTGCAGCAAGTACGATCTCACCCCAGCTGACCTCTGCCTCGTCGACCTCCAGGGCAATCAACTCGCCGGCATTCGTCCCCGCACCAGCGAGATCCTCATGCACCTCGAAATCTACAAGGCCGTGCCTGAGGCCAAGGCCGTCGTCCACTGCCACCCGCCCCACGCCACCGCTTACGCCATCACCGCCCGCGTCCCGCCCACCTGCGTCATCCCCGAATACGAGGTCTTCATCGGACGCACGGCGCTCTCTCCCTACGAGACCCCCGGTACCCAGAAGTTCGCCGAAACCGTCATCCCCTTCGTCAAGAGCCACAACTCAGTCCTGCTCGCCAACCACGGCATCGTCTGCTGGGCAGACTCCGTCACCCACGCCGAATGGTACGCCGAGGTCCTCGATACCTACTGCTGGACCCTCATGAACGCCAACCAGCTCGGCGTCCCGCTCTCCCATATCCCCTCCGACAAGGCCACCGACCTCCTCGCCATCAAGAAGAAGCTCGGCCTGCCGGACTCGCGCCTCGACGATCCCTCCTGCTCCGTCTGCGAAATCCAGGATCGCCCTGGCTCCATCAGCATGCCGCCTTCGCAGTGCGCCGTCGATGTCAGCGAGAAGTTCTCGCCCGAGGCCGAAGCCATCATCGAGGCCGTCACCAGGGCCGTGCTC
>JACQZS010000217.1 GCA_016213725.1 Acidobacteriota bacterium
CCACCTTGCGCGCCTCCTCCAACAGAGAACTTTGCAGCCGCAGCGCCACGTTATTTCTTCGCACAGCCCCTCCCCTTCATCTCTCTCCACATCGCTCCCGGTGTTCTTGGTCACGATGCCAAACTCCCCTGCGGCCGCTGCCAGATGCTTCGTGGTGAAAGTCACCAGTCGGTTCGCCATCCCGTTCACCGCAGTTTCCAGCACAATTCTCCCACCCTGGCAAAGCAGCCGAAATAGCTGGTTCTCCCCGGCCTGTCCGAGCACTCCCGTTCCCCTGGAAGACACCCCGCCAACTCCCAGTCCCGCACCTCGCAAATTTATTTCAGAACCCCCAACCCCAACAAACCAAACCCCTTCCTCCCCCACCCCCCATCTCGCCCCGATCCGCCTCCCTCTCCCGCCCCCCTACGCTTTCGCGCGGGAGACAAACTATGTCCAGACCTCTGACAACCCGGCTCGCCTCGGCCCACGCCCCCAACCTCGCCAGCGCGCGGCCCCCCTGCGCCTCTCCCCCTGTCGCCCGCCTCAATTCGCGCCAAAAATCGCCATTGCCGGAGCGAACCCAAAGCTATCCAATTTATCAACAACTTGACTCTCCGCCACAACCCACAAAAGCCAAGAATGACCCAGCAGCACCCAGCCAAGAAACCAATTTCCGCCCACTGAACCCAGACCCCCAGTCTCCTGAATCCTCCCGCCGCTATCACGCCGCAAACCCACCGTTCGCCTCGCAACTCATTGAAAAAAACCAGAACCACCCCGAAAACGGTCCTCGGAACAACCCGGTTCGAACCCAACGAAATCTCTCATAGCTGCCCCTCAATTAAACAAAACAACCACGAAATCTCAAAACTTCGGAATCCCTGGGTTCACAGCCCGCCTTCCCGCTGCGCTCGTCCTTTGCTCCTCTCTCACCCTCCATTCCCCAGCCCGCCCAATACCAGCCGCCCCGCCGGTCATCAGGGCAACCCGGTCCTGGAACGGTTCCGAAATCGCATGTCTGGTCTTCATCGAGTCCGCATTATCCCTCCGCCGCGCCCGCCTCGGGTCTCACCCCTGGGCTTTGCCCTTTTCGCCCGAGACGCTACTTTCGGGGCCACGCGACTCGAGCCGGCTGGTATCGCCACTTGTCGCCCCCGCCCTCCAGGCATTCACCAAGACAACGTTCCGTAAGGTGCGGGCGGGGCAAATCGCCCAGCGATCTCCCTCTCGGAGACCGTCCAAATTGGCGTCCGGGGCTCCTGCACCCTCTTCCGGCAACTTCGTCCGGAACCTGTGCCCGCTGCGATCCGGATCGAGCGGGAACGCGGCGGCTACGGCGGCGCCGCGCTGCTGGAATCTGCCTGATTCAATTTCGCCACGGGCCGCACCAAGGCGGGGGACTGGCCGGCGATGGACAGTCTCGCCAGTAACCCCCGGTGACGCCCAGGAGAGTCGAAATCTCCGGTCTCACCTACGCCGCAGTAATTCGTGTGGAAGTGCTGGTCTACAATACGCTTGACAACCACGCTCAGGAGATCCCGGCGCGGTAACGCGGTTCGGCGCGGTCTGGCCTGTCGGAGCCGGTGCGGTTGATGGAAGACGGCGAGTTCTTGCGAAAGGTCGGGCACTGATGACGACGAGACGCGAAGTTCTGAAGGCTTCAATCGGATTCACTGCGGCCGCTGGCCTGCCAGTCGAGGGCGCGCTGGCGCGCGTCGATCCTGCAAGCAAACTCATGGCGGTCCACACCATGGTCGAGATGCCGGATTGGGCGCCCGATCTCGGCACGAAGTGGGACCCCAAACGCTACGTTCAGCTCTGCCGGGAAGCCCGCGTCGGCATCATCGAGATGAAGACCAAGAACGAGGTCGGCAACGCGATGATGCCTTACCGCGGGCGCCCCTGTCCGCACGACTGGGTGACGGAGACGCGCCAGGAAGCCCGGCGCGCCGGAATCCCCTTCGTCGCCTACTACAACATCGGACTCGACGACTGGATGGCCCGGCAGAAGCCCGAGTGGTGCTGCGTCAATGCGAAGGGCGAGCCGCTGATCGCTTTCGGCGCCTACAACTGGATGTGCCTCCGCTCCCCGTGGCGGGACCAGGTGCTGGATGAACTGGGGCAAATGTACGACAGGCTCATCCCCGACGGCGTCTGGCTGGATCTGGTCGGCACCCCCAACTCCTACGGACTCGGCTCCTACGATCCGGCGCTGGCCTGCTGCTGCCCCCACTGCCGCCAGGCCTACCGCCGTCGCTACGGCACGGATCAGCCGGTGGCCTCCGAGGACCCGGCCATCCGCCAACGGCTCCACGATCACGGCAACCAGGCGCGGGTGGAGATTCTCCGCGACGCGGCGAAACTTCTCCGCGCCCGCGATCCCGGCGTCTGGCTCGGTTCCAACGGCTCCGGCTTCTACGACCGCCTCAACGGCACCCCCGAAGACGTCCGCGAGTTGATCACCTTCAATTCATCGGAGGCCAAGCCTCATCGCGCCATCAGCTTCAAAGCCAAATCGATGTGGGCGCTGGGCAAGCCGTACCAGGTCCATTCTTATGGCGGATTCATGCGCATGTTGCCCGGAGACGCCGTGGGTACCTGGGCCGCCTGGAACCTCATCCCCAGTTCCTACCTCGATGTCAGCGCCGCCGTGGTCACCGCGCACGGAGGAAGGCTCTCGGTGGGCGTCAACCCGCTGCCCGATGGCACGTTTTCCGCCGATGAGATGCGGAATCTGCACAGTTGCCTCTCAGCGGCTGACGACCGCGCCCGCTGGCTCACTCATCTGAAGAGTGTCCCCGACGTCGCCGTCGTCTACGATTGGCAGTCCGAAGTGACGCTCTTTCCGCTGCCCGGCAAGCGGCCGCGGCTGCCCGTCCAGCAGGAAGCCAACGGGTTGCACAACGCGCTGCTCGAAGCCGGTCTGCACTTCGATGTTTTGAACTCGGACGCCATCCCGCCATCGGGCTACCGCGCCCTGCTCCTCGGCAACGCCCTCTGCCCGAAGCCGGAGTTGCTCACCACCCTGCGCGCCTACGTCGAAGCGGGAGGCCTGTTGGTGGTCACCGGCCAGACCTCGCTCTGCGGTCCGGACGGCAATCCGCTGCCCAACTTCGCCTGGAGCGACTTCCTCGGCGTGCACTTCCGCGGGGTCTCCCCCTACAAGGAGGCCAACTACTGTTGGCTGGGCGACGAACTGCGCGGGGAAGCACCGGCCTACCCGCTGCTCTTCCTCACCGAAGTTCTGGAAGTGGAGTGTACGACGGCCACCATGCTTGCCGAACTGGCCTATCCGGCGAATCACCGCTCGCGCCATGTCTTCACCGACGGCGAAACGCCATACACGCACTTCGGCCCGCGTACCGGCAAGCCGCTCATCACGCGGAACCGCGTGGGCAAAGGATCGGTCGTCTACATCGCCGCCCCCATCGGGCAGGAGATCGGCCTCCGCGAAGATCCCTGGTTGAAGTACACCATCGCCCAGATCGTCCGCAAGTTCGCCGCCCCCGGAGTCCTCGAATCGGACCTGCCACCGGGCATCCAGGTCGTCTTTGGCGCCAAACCATCGGAGCGGGGAAAGACCCCCGTCCACGTAATCTCCCTGATTAACCTCTACACCGGCCTGGTCAACGGCCCCTGGGGCTCGCGCGCCCCCCGCGTCGGCCCTGCCCGCCTTCGCATCGACACCCGCATCCTGGGCCGCCGCCCGTCCGGAGTTCAATCCATCGGCGCCGATGACGTCCGCTGGACCTACACCGGAGATCGCCTCGAAATCACAATCAACGAAGTGGGCCACCACGCCGTGCTGGCGCTCGTCTGAGAAATCACTCAGAACCGCGCGAGGGTGATCATCGACAGCCGTGTCGACGCCGGAGCGTTTGGCGGCCGTGGACTCGGTTCTTGAAAGATGGCAAGTTGTTCGCTGAGGAACGGGCCATCGGCGACGAGGGCCGCGCGGCGGATGAACGGCATTCGGAGAATGGCGAGCAGCCGTATTTCCAACGTTTGATCGCGTGCTTCGCCTCGGGCTGAAACGTTTGAGCCGGCCACGCCGCAACTTGCCGGCTCTCAAGGCCGACCGAACTTCTGCGGACCACACCCGCACGGTGCAACTTGGACTAAGCTTAGCTTTCCAGCTATGCATCGACGGAACTTCCTCAGACTTGGGGCTGCCGCTGCTGCGCCGGCGGCCCGGCGGCCCAATATCCTATTCGCCCTCGCCGACGATTGGGGTCCGGGACCTGCCGGCGCCCTCGGCGATTCCTGCCTCAATACTCCGGTCTTCGACCGTGTTGCCAGGGAAGGCGTACTGTTCACCAATACCTTTGTGGCGGCGCCCACCTGCACCGCCTCGCGTGCCGCCATCCTCACCGGCCAGATGCCGCACCGCCTGGGCAACGCCATCAATCTGAGCAGCCAGTGGAGCGGCATCCCCGGCCTGTTCACCGATCTGCTGAACGCTTCGGGCTATCACGTTGGGCACACCCGGAAGGGCTGGGGGCCGGGCGAGACCCCCGGCCGCGAACTCAATCCCGCGGGAAGGAAGTACAGGGACTTTGACGAATTCCTGGCCGCTCGACCGGCGGACTCACCCTTCTTCTACTGGTTCGGAAGCAACGACCCGCACCGTGGTTACGATCCCAAGTTCACTCGGGAAAGCGGCTTGGACCCGTCGCGGGTTCGCGTCCCCGCATACCTGCCGGACGCCCCCGCGGTGCGGGCGGATCTGGCCGATTACTGCGCCGAAATTCAGCGATTCGATTCGGAAACCGGGGGCTTGCTTCATCGGCTCGAGCAGTTGGGCGAACTCGAAAACACACTGGTGGTGATGACGGGCGATAATGGCCTGCCATTCCCTCGCGCGAAAGGGCATCTCTACGACTCCGGCGTCCATGCCCCGATGGCCTTGCGGTGGGGCGCCCGGGTCGCAGGAGGGCGCCGCGCCACCGACTTCGTCAGCTTCACGGACTTCGCGCCCACCTTCCTCGAAGTGGCCGGCGTCGCCGCTCCCCCTCAAATGACCGGGCGCAGTTTCCTGAATGTGCTGACCGCCGCCGGCAGCGGGCGGATCGATGCGCGCCGCGACCACGTCTATACCGAACGCGAACGGCATACCTGGTGCCATCCCGATGGCCAGAGCTTTCCGGTGCGGGCGCTGCGCACCGATGATCATCTGCTCATCTGGAACATGCGGCCATTCCTCTATCCCGCCGGCCACCCGTGCCTGCGGCGCGAGAAGGGTACGCCGCAGGGCCACGTCGATTGCGATGAAGGCCCGTCCAAGTACTTCCTCGTCGAACGCGCCCAACACCCCGAGTACGCTGCCTTCTACCGGCGAGCTTTCGGCCTGCGTCCCGAATGGGAGTTGTACGACGTTCGGTCCGATCCGGACCAGTTGCATAACCTCGCGTCGAACCCGCGTCACGCTGCCCACCTCGGCAAACTCCAGTCGCGGCTGCGCGGCTGGATGAAACAGACCGCCGATCCACGGGCCGAGGGCGAAACTGGCCGCTGGGATGGCGAATGCCATCATTCTCAACCTCGTGCTGACGTGCAGATGCCCGGATACGAAGAGGCGCAGCGGGCGAGCGATCTGGCGCGCGCGGCCTGGAAACGGGCGAAGACTCTCTAGGAGGCAGGCCGAGGTCCGTCATTACGCGATCTTCGCTGGTGATCTTCCGTCTGGCTCTCGCTCTTCAGTGCGCGGCCGAAACGCCCATTTGAGAACAGGCCGTGCCGCATCTCGCGCGGTCTTCCTACGCCAAAGCGCAGAGTGTGCCCGTCTCGACGGTCTCGTTTCCGGCCGTCTTCTGGGCCGAGCGCCGTCGCGTGAACGTCCAATACGACCTTCCCATCCTGTAGGGTCCGAAAACTCAACCGTGTATGGCCTGAATTGTGGATTGCCCTCATTCCCTCGGTCAGCCTGGTGTAACATCGCTCTGCGTCGCCTGTTGAATTCGCATAGTGGGCTGGAAACCGCGGCGCCAGGCGCGGCTCGGACGTTGCCGATCCTGCGGCAAACGCGTTGATCCCGAATGCTGTGCACGTTCACTGGCGCCGGCTCTTCGGCCCGCCTCCCTCCAAGCGGACTCAGTCTCATGCCTCACCTGCCAACGCTTGACGACGCGCGCGCCAAAACCTCCATCAACTTGTCGAACGGCTGGTTGAACTTCTCAACGCCCTCGTCTTCCAGTTGCCGCGTCACCTCGTCGAGGCTGATGCCCAGTTCCGGCAATCGCGCCAGAATCCGGCCGGCCTCCGCAACATCCTGCTCGAGCCGGGCTTTCGGATCACCGTGGTCGCGGTATGCGTCGAGAGTTTCGGGCGGGACCGTGTTGACCGTCTCCGGTCCGATCAACGCCTCCACGTATTTCACGTCGCTGTAGTCCGGGTTCTTGGTGCTGGTGCTGGCCCAGAGCAACCGTTGGACGCATGCGCCTTGAGCGGCCAGCATCCTCCACCGGTCTGTGCCGAAGATCTCTTTGTAGATTTGATAGGCCGCCTTGGCGCTGGAAATGGCCACCTGGCCGCGCACCATTTTGGCGATATCCGCCTTTTCGCCGCCTTGTGCAGCGAGCTTCTCCAGCAACGGATCCACCAGCCCATCAATGCGGCTCACAAAGAAGCTGGCCACCGAAGCCACATGATTCACGGCCTCGCCTCGCGCGGCGCGGGCTTCGATGCCGGCGATGTACGCTTCCGCTACCTGCCGGTACCGCGGCAACCCAAAGAGGAGCGTCACGTTGACGCTGATGCCTTCGCCGATGAGTTGCTGGATGGCGGGCAGCCCTTCAGCCGTGGCGGGGACCTTGATGAAGACGTTGGGCCGGCGCAACGTGTCCCATAACTGGCGAGCTTCGTCGATCGTGCCTTTCGTGTCGTGCGCCAGGTGTGGATTGACTTCCAGGCTGACATATCCGTCCTTGCCGTCGGTTTTCTCGTACAAGGGCCGGAACTCGTCGGCGGCGCTTTGAACGTCACGCACACTCAGGACCTCGTAGATTGCCTGAACGCTCTTTCCTGCAAGCGCCAGGGCCCGAATATCCTCGTCGTAGTCGTGGCTGCCCGCAATCGCCTTTTCGAAAATGGACGGGTTCGAGGTCATCCCCCGCAGTCCGTCCTCCTCGATCAAACGCAGCAGCTCTCCACTGACAATCAGATCTCGCCGGATGTAATCCAGCCAGAGCGATTGCCCGAGTGCTGCCAGCCGTGTCAAAGGGTTGTCGATCATCATCCTGCCTCCTCGCGTTCCGGTCTTGCGAGTCCAGCCAGCCAAAGCCGGCGACGCTTCGGGCCACTGCATCGCCTTCAGAGACTCTGGCCGCTCACCCAGACTTCCCGGTCATCCCCTGTGGCCCGAAAACTCAACCGGGCCCCTTCCCATGGTTAGCCTAATGTTACAACTCTTTGCTGCGCACAGGCCGCGCGCTCATCGGCGCTACCCCAGCATCCGCAGCTCCCGCCGTCGCCGAACCCCCACTCACTCGTCCCCCACCCCCGCCGCCACCTTCCCAGCCTTCCCCAAAGTCTCCCGAGCCCGCCCCACGCTCCCCCGCGCCGCCCTCTCTCGGAAGTAATCCTCCGTTCGCAACGCCGACGGGTTCTCCGCCACTGCAACGTTGATGAACTGGTTCAGCGCCACCCCTTCCTGCTCTGCCACCTTGCGCGCCTCCTCCAACAGAGAACTTTGCAGCCGCAGCGCCACGTTATTTCTTCGCACAGCCCCTCCCCTTCATCTCTCTCCACATCGCTCCCGGTGTTCTTGGTCACGATGCCAAACTCCCCTGCGGCCGCTGC
>JACQZS010000222.1 GCA_016213725.1 Acidobacteriota bacterium
AACTCCGCAGTGTGCCTCCGTACACCTTCTCCATCGCTCATCTGGGACTCCTTTCCATTCAATGTAAAGTGTCTCCATTTGCTTTGTCTCAACTTTGGGGTCCAGATCACTCACACCTGTCCCCTCGGCCTCCGCTAGCCCCATCTCAACAAACCAACGCGAATCTCACCCCTCAAGGCGTCGTCAGTGCCACCCCGGTCGACTTCCCCCCTTCCAGCACCACAAACAGGCCCGACGAGCTGAACAGACTCCCCTTGTTCTCATACGCCAGGAACCCCGCAGACTCGCTCGTCGGCTGCCCCAGCGCCGCCTTGTAGTCCCCTACCGTCGCCCCCACACCCAGCCCTTTCCACAACTTGAACCTCGGCGACCAGATCCGCACCGCCGCCTTCGACACCCCCCGCCCGCCCGCCGAGCCCGCCTCCAGCTCGCGCATCGCGAATAACCCGTCGTAGAAAACCAGCTGCGCCTCTTTCCCGTCTTCCTTCGCCGAAATCAGGTGCGCCGGCTTGCCCAGCCGGTCCGCCATGTCGGACTCCTTTGCCCCCACCAGCGCCCGAATCCCCTTCGTGACGAACTCCGCGCCGCCCGTGATTCCCGTCCAATCCCCAACCTCCCCTCCCGGAAAGAGCCGCACCAGCTTGTCCTGCAGCCCACCCACTTGCGACGGCCCCATCCCATCCACGTAGCGGCTCACCCGAATCGTGTGCTCCGTCGCGTCGCCCCTCAGCTCCGTCACCTCCCACAGCCGCCGCGTGTCCAGGGGCTGCGACGCCCCCGCGGGCGGCACCACCTCAATCGAGTTGATCTTCTTCGCCCCCGTCGCGCCCCCGTCCGGGTCCGTCACCACGTCGTAGCGGTTCCCCTGCCCGGAATACACCAGCGACACCAACCGCCGCGTGGCGTTGGAACCCGTATGGCACTTCGGACTCGGCCCGTTCCCGATCCCCGTCGGCCGCGGCCAGGGATCGAAAATCACGCGCACATCTCGATCAACCCCGTCTTTGTCCAGAACCTCGCACGCCCCCATCATCGCCTTGTAGCGGTCCAGGTTGGTCTCCACCACTGTCTCCACCTGGGGCACGCGCGTCGCCCAGAACCACAGCCCACCCACGCCGCACAGCAATACCAACGCCCCGCCCAGCGCTATCTTCAATCCGGAGCCGCTCTTCCGCGCCGCCGCCGCTGCGCCATATCCCTGCGCCGGAGCTGCCGGATAATACCCCGGCGCCTGCGGCTGCCCGTAGGGCGCCGGCGGTGGCGCATAGGCAGGTGTGGGCGTGTACGCCGGTGGCGGCGCATACGCTGGCGGAGGCGCAGCCGCCCCCAGGATCTGCGCCAGGGGCTGCCACCCGGCCATCCCTTCGCACCAAGCCATGTCCGCCGCCACCAATTGGCCGCCGGCCAAATAGGAGCGCAACTCTTCCATGGAATACGGCCCCAACTGCTGGCCGCCCCGGCTGATGTAGTACTGCATGAAAAGGATCTCCGCGCAGAGCATAGCGAAAGCACCCCCCAAAGGCAACGGGCCCTCGCCGCCACTGTCGCCGCCGCCCGCGGCACTCGTTTGCCGTCCAACTCCAAGGGATTCGCCACCCCGGCATCCACTAGAAATCAGCACCCCGCTCAACCGCGGTGACAGTTCTCCCAGGCAAAATATCTATCTTTCTTTTCAACAAAACCACCCATCCGCCACCCCGAAGCGCTTGGCGCGGCGTGCGATCCTTTGTTCGTGGGCAGGCCTCTGTGCCTGCCCTTTTCATTTCTACCGACGAAATGACCCGCACCACCATGGCTACCGCCGCTCAGATCACCGCCAACCAGGCCAACGCCCTACTCTCCGCCGGCCCGCAATCCCCGGAAGGCAAGGCCCGCTCGGCCGCCAACGCCACCAAGGACGGGCTCACCGCCCGCAACCCCATCGTCCCCTCCGGCCAGTCCGCCGAGTTCGAGGCCTACCGCCTCTCCCTCCTTCGCGACACCCGCCCCGAAGGCGCGCTCGAAGAGGAATATTTCCACCGCCTTCTCACCGCCGGCTGGAACCTCCGCCGCGCCCGCACTCTGGAATCGGAAATCCTCGCCGGAACGAACCCAAACCAGAGTGACGAGGATGCCGTCCGCCTCCTCCGCATCGCCCGCTACCGCCGCGAACTGGAGCGCACTTTCGACCGCGCCCTCAATCAGTTGCAGCAGCTTCAGACCCAGCGCGCCCTCTACCCCATCGACCCCGAATGCGAATGCGCCACGCCGCTCGCTCGCCTCGAAACCCCATCGTGCCCCAGGCCCGCCCACGACTCCGCCACCACCATCTCCATCGACGATCTGGCCCGCGAAGTCGATCAGCTCCGCGCCGCCCGCCACAAAACCAGTGCCGTCTAGCCGGCCTACAACAGTTTCTGCAGCGCCGCTTCCAGCTCCGCGATCTTCACCTCGCCGAAGAACGCCCGTACCTTCTTGCCCGTCCGGTCGTAGAGGAACGACGCCGGCAGCGCCCCGTTCCACTTCGCGTCCAGCCCGACCACGAACTTATCGTCGTCCTTCGCCTTGCGGATGTAGGCCGGCGCCGGCACGCCCGCCTTGTCCAGGAATGTCGCCGCGTCCTTGGCCTGCTCGGGCTCGTCGGCCGATATCGTCACGAACTCAAGACCTTTGGCCTTGTACTTCGCCGCCAGCGCCACCAGTTGCGGCATCTCTTTCCGGCACGGCACGCAGTAGGTGGCCCAGAAGTTCACCAGCACCACTTTGCCCTTCGCCGCCGCCACTACTTTCGGATACGAAACCTCATCCACGGGCTTCAAATCCGCGGCAAACACACTGGCCGCCATCGCGGCCGCAATCATCAGGAGTCTCACTGCGCAGGCTTCCCTTCGGAGCTATTTCTTGTCTTCGGCCTTGGAGTCCTTCTTGGCCTCCAATTTCAGGTTGATGACGGCGTCAAGCCGCGTGTCAAACACGGAAAGCGATCGTTTCGGGCTCGCCATCTCGTTATAGGATGCAGTCAGCTCGTAATCGACGCTCATCGACAGCCCTTGAAACTGGTACTTCCCTTCCTCATTCGCGATGTAGGAACGGATCTGCAGGTTCTTCATGTTCTTCAGCTGCACCACCGCGCGCGGCGCGGCCGAGCCGTCCGGCTGCTGCACCACGCCTTCCACGTTCCGCACCGAAGTGTCCCGCGGCTTGCTCTTCTTCTGGTTCGTCCACTGGAAGGCCATCGCACAGGCTGCAAATAGGACCAGAAGCAATGTAATTCGGCGTGTCATAAGGAATATTCCCCCTATCAGCTTACTGCAAAGGCTTCAGCATGAAGTACACATCCACCCGCTCCGGCCCGCCGCTCACCACCGCTACTTTCTCTTCCGCCGCGAATCCCTTGGACTTCGCCGTCAGCAGATACTCCGCCTTCACCGGCGGCACATGAAACATGAACTCCCCGCGCTGGTTGGTGGTGTACTTCTGCGACTTGGGCACTTTCGCGCCTTGTGGAGCCGCCTTCACCGTCAACACCACCTCCGCCTGAGGCAATGCGAATCCGGGGTCCCGGAAAACCGTCCCGGCCACCACCGCCGGATCCTCGGCGGCCGAAGCCATCTGGAGCAGCAGGACGAAGCCAATCAGCTTAACGCCAATCGTCGTCCTCATCCTCCTCCTCTTCTTCCTCATCTTCCTCTTCTTCCTCGTCCTCGTCGAAGTCCTCGTCGAAGTCTTCGTCTTCGTCGTAGTCTTCGTCCTCAGGCTCCAGCTCGATGGGATCTACCGAAGACACCACGAAGTTCCGGCCACACTCCTCGCAGAGGATCGTTTCACCTTCGTCCAGTTCGTCTTCTTCTACATCGATGTCGGCGCCGCAGGCTGGGCATTCGATCATGGCTCGTTCTCCTCAGATTGGGAAGCGGTGCAGTGAGTCTGTTCAGTGAGATTTTCGCCAAACTCCGGCCCGCAATGCAACGGGCAAGATGCGAAGCCTGCTCTTAACGCGTGGCCGCCAGACGTTCCTGCTCCGCCCGGTCCGCCCGGTCCAGCGCCTCGGCGTACCCGGCCAGCGCCTCCGGAGCCACCACCACCAGCGCGTTCTCCAGGTCCTGCCCGCTCTCGATCAGCCGCCGCACGTGCGCCGCCGCCAGCCGCAGACACCACGCATCGCTCACTGCCCGGCCCAACTTCTCCGCCGCCCGGCTCAGGTCCGGATGCATCAGCGCCACCGCCAGCTCACGTTTCTCCGCCCCGCTCGACAGGTAGTACTTGCAATCCACCGAATCGGAATGGCGGATCGAGATGCCGTTCTGCTGCCACCGGAATTCCACCTGCCACGTCCGCCCGGACGCGTCGCTCACCTGGAAGTTTCTCGAGTTCTCACTCATGACTTCTCATCCTACCAGCCGCCACTACCAGTTCATCAGCCCGTTGTGGCGCACGTGCGACAGAAACTCGTCCCGCGTGTCCTTGTTCTGCCGGAATCGACCGATCATCGCCGATGAGGTCGTCGACGAGTGCTGCTTCTCCACCCCGCGCATCATCATGCAGAAGTGCCGCGCTTCGGTGATCACCGCCACGCCCTGCGGGTCCAGCACTTCCTTGATGCAGTCCGCAATCTGTTGCGTCATCCGCTCCTGCACCTGCAGCCGCCGCGCAAAGACGTCCACCAGCCGCGGAATCTTGCTCAGGCCGATGATCTTGTTCTTGGGAATGTAGGCCACGTGCGCCTTGCCGTAAAACGGCAGCAGGTGGTGCTCGCACAGCGAGAAGAACTCGATGTCCTTCACCACCACCATCTCGTCGCACTTCTCGTTGAAGATCGCCCCGTTCACAATCGCCTCGACGTCCGCGTCGTAGCCGCTCGTCAGGAACTTCAGCGCCTTCTCCGCCCGCATCGGCGTCGATAGCAGCCCCTCGCGCGATGGGTTCTCGCCCAGCCCGCGCAGCACCTCCCGCATGTGCTCGGCAATCTCGCCTTCCTGCGGTTTCGCTTCAAACAGTTGAACTACGGCTTTGGATGATTTCATCGGAATGGCTCTCTCGCCCGGCCTCCTCGCCTTCCGGCGCCGCCGGGACGGACATCTCAAAGATGTTCCGCTTCGTCTCCCAGATTCTTAGCTTTTCAAATCTCGCCGGACTCCCCGCAAACCACACCGGCCAGGCCGACGCCACGCGCCGCGCCAACACCACCGCCAGATTCTCCGTCGTCGGCACAAGCGCCGCAAAATCAGCGATCTCCACGTTCATGTTCCTGCGGTCGAAGGGCTTCAACACCACTTCGGAGGCAAACTGGTCCAGCGCCGCCAGCGGCACCAGCCGCCCCGTCCGCTCGTCCGGCGCGCCCAACAGGCTCAGCTCCACCGTGAAATCGTGCCCGTGGCCGTGCGGATTGTTGCACTTGCCAAATACCGCCCGGTTCTCTTCCGCGCTCAACAGCGGCGTCGCCAGCCGGTGGGCGGCTGAAAACCGGTAGCGTCTTGTCAGTCGAACCGTCGGCATCGCTCGCTCAGCGCCCCTCGTACTCCACAAAAAGATCCTCGGTCTCGTATAACCGCACCGCCCTCAACTTCGCCGGACCCGCGCCGAACTGCCCCTCCAGGCGCCGCCAAATCTCCACCGCCAGATTCTCCGTCGTCGGCACAACCCGATCAAACGGGGGCACTTCCAGGTTCAGATGCCGGTGATCCATCGGCTCCATCACTTCGCGCTCCAGAATCGCCTTTACCGCCTTCAGGTCCACCACCATGCCCGTCACCGCATCCGGCTCGCCTTCCAGCGTCACCTCCAGCGAATAGTTGTGGCCGTGGCCGTGCCGGTTGGCGTCCGCCCCGTAGGCGGCCTGGTTCTCCGCCTCGCTCAGGGCGGGATTCCAGCACGTATGCGAGGCGGAAAATTCGATTTTTCGGGTGAGCAGCATGGTGGGCGTACAGGTGGGCTGATGCGCCGGCCCGAACTATAGATACAATTATAAGTTGCTGGGTATGAAAACCGAGAAGCTGGTGGTGTCCATCCAAGCCGCGGCCGCGTTGCTGCTCGTCGGCATCTCTTTCCTCGTTGCGGACTCGCTCCGCGAACGCCTCGTCTCCGTCGGCGATAGCGCGCCGCGCTTCCAGGTCACCACCGACGCAGGCCGTCACATCTCCACCTCCGACTTCGGCGGCAAGATCCTCGTCGTCAACTTCTGGGCCACCTGGTGCCCGCCGTGCGTCGACGAGATGCCCTCCCTCCAGGCCATGGCTAAACAGTTCGAGGGCCGGGGCGTCGTCGTCCTCGGCGTCAGCGTCGATAAGAACGAGGCCAACTACAAGCGCTTCCTCCAGCAGGCCGGCATCTCCTTCCCCACCGCCCGCGATCCCGAAGCCGACATCAGCGCCGAATACGGCACCTTCAAGTACCCCGAAACCTACGTCATCGACCAGCAGGGCAAGGTCCGCCAGAAGCACATCGGCCCCCGCAACTGGATGGACCCCGAACTCGTCAAAAGCATCGCCGACCTGCTCTAATCCCGTAGCGCCCATCTGCTACATTGGGATTCGCACGTGTCCACCTCCACCTGGAAGAGCGAACTCGTCCGCCTGCTGGGTCCGCGCGGCTACCTCGACCGCTCAGAGGATCTGCGCCTCTATGAGTACGACGGCGGCGTGGACAAAGCCCGCCCCGATATCGTCGTCTTCCCCCGCGACACCCAACAGGTCAGCGCCATCGTCCAGATCGCCCGCCGCCACGGCGTCCCCATCGTCGGCCGCGGCGCCGGCACCGGCCTCAGCGGCGGCGCCATCCCCCACCACGGCGGCATCATGGTGGGCTTCTCGCGGATGAACCGCATCCTCTCCATCGATCCGGCCAACGAGCGCGCCATCGTCCAGCCCGGCGTCGTCAATCTCGACATCAGCGCCGCCGCCGATCCCTACGGCTACTTCTTCGCACCCGATCCTTCCAGCCAGCGCGCCTGCACCATCGGCGGCAATGTCGCCGAAAACGCCGGCGGCCCCCACACCCTCGCCTACGGCGTCACCACCAACCACGTCCTCGGCCTCGAAGTCGTCCTCCCCGACGGCTCCATCATCGACACCGGCGCCCTCTGGCCCGATTCGCCCGGCTACGACCTCACCGGGCTCCTCACCGGCAGCGAAGGCACCATGGCCCTCGTCACCAAGGTCACCGTCCGCATCCTCCGCAAACCCGAAACCGTCAAGACCTTCCTCGCCATCTACGACTCCGTCGACGATTGCGCCCTCACCGTCAGCGAGATCACCGCCCGCGCCATCACCCCCGCCGCCGTCGAAATGCTCGACGGCTGCCTCATGCAGATGGTGGAAGAGGCCGTCCACGCCGGCTACCCCACCGACGCCGCCGGCGTCCTCCTCATCGAACTCGAAGGCATGCGCGAAGCCGTCGAGGAGCAGGCCGAGCAGGTCCGCCAGGCCTGCCTCCACTGCCGCGCCCGCGAGTTCCGCACCGCCCGCAACGAAACCGAGCGCCAGCTTCTCTGGAAAGGCCGCAAGAACGCCTTCGGAGCCGTCGGCCGCGTCAGCCCCTTCTACTACGTCCACGACGGCGTCGTGCCGCGCACCCAGATCGCCCCCACGCTCCGCCGCATCGGCGAGATCAGCCGCGAGGTCGATCTCACCATCGGCAACATCTTCCATGCCGGCGACGGCAACATGCACCCGCTCATCCTCTTCGACGCCCGCCGCCCCGGCGACCTCGAAAAGGCCCAAAAAGCCGGCTTCGACATTCTCGAATACTGCATCTACGCCGGCGGCTCCATCACCGGCGAGCACGGCATCGGCATGGAGAAGATCCACCTCATGGACAAGCAGTTCTCCCCCGAATCGCTCGACATGATGCGCAGGATCCGCGAACTCTTCGACCCCTCGCGCCTCTTCAACCCCGGCAAGCTTCTGCCCGCCGGCCGCGGCTGCGCCGAGATCCGCCAGCCACCGCTCATCCCCGGCAATCCCGTCTATTGAGCCGCCAATGAACTGGGCCGTCTCACGCTGGAACTTCTACGCGCCGCACTACGACCGCTGGGTCGCTTTCACGCCGCACCGCCAACGTTCCATCACGCTGGCCCGCCTCCAGCCCGGCGAGCGCGTCCTCATCTCCGGCTGCGGCACCGGACTCGACCTGCCGCTGCTCCCGCCCGGCCTCTCCATCGACGCCGCCGATCTCAGCCCCGGCATGCTCGCCCAGGCCGCGCCCCGCGCCGCGCAGTGCGGAGCCAGCCTTCAAATCATGGACGCGCAGCGCCTCGCCTTCCCGGACGAGAGCTTCGATTGCGTCTTCCTCCACCTGATTGTCGCCATCGTCCCCGATCCGC
>JACQZS010000221.1 GCA_016213725.1 Acidobacteriota bacterium
CAACCCGCCCCCGATATGTGCGGAGAGGCGGACGAAGTCGCCTTCGCCCGCCTCACTCAGTTGGAATTGTCTACTCGCCCTTAAGGCAGTGGAGTGGCTCGCTGCAGCAGGTGCAGGATGTTGCCCTCAGGATCAGTAAAGAACACCACTTTGTTCCCCTTGCTCTCCAGAGGCTCGCCCAGGAACGACACGTTCCTGCGCTTCAACGCCGCATAGGCGTTCTCGAAATCCGTCACTGTCAGCGCCAGGTGCCGCAGCCCCGGCGTCTTAATCGTGTTCGGACCCTGCTCGCCTTCCGCCGGGATGATCTCAAGCATCGTCCCGTTAGGTGCTTTGACGAAATACGCCGTCGACCCTTTGTAGTTGATCACGAATCCCAGCGTATCCACGTACCACTGCGCCAGCGCCGCCGGATCCGGCGACGCAATGGCGGTATGTTCGATGCCCTGAATCATAACTGCTCCTGAAAAGCTAAACCACGTACGGCTTGCGGTACTCCCGCGTCATCAGCTTGTTCGCCGCCGGATCGCCGAAGTTCTTCTTCGCGTCGTCCCAGGCCAGAGACTTGCCCACGCGGTAGCTGATGTTGGCCATGTGCACCAGCATCACGCTCGTCGCGCCGATCTCGATCTCCGCCGTCAGCTCCTTGTGGTTCCTGCTGCGGCAGGCCGCCAGGAAATTCTCGAAGTGCAGGACGGTGGTATCCTTGCCGCGCTCCGGTTTGATCTCGTTCACCAGTTCGCTCTTCTCGCCCTTGTACACCTTGAAGCCGGTCACCTCATCCAGGTAGGCCCAGCCGTCGGCGCCATAGAACAGGTTGCCCACCCCGTAGGTCCCCACCGGCGCCCCGCCCTCCGGCCCGGTCAGTAAACCGCGCACTTCGAACATGATCTCCTTCGACCCGTATCCGAACGTCGCGACCTGCGTGTTCGGCGTCTCCTGGTCGTCGTCGTACACAAACTTGCCGCCCGACGACGAAACCGTCTTCGGCATCCCGATGTCGCCCATCGCCCAACGGCAGATGTCCATCTCGTGGATGCCCTGATTGCCGATGTCGCCGTTGCCCGTATCCCAGAACCAGTGCCAGTTGTAGGCGAACCGGTTCTTCGTGTACCCCCGCATCGGCGCCGGCCCCAGGAACATGTCCCAATTCAACCCGGCAGGGACCGGTTCCACCGGCGTCTTCCCAATCGACCTGCGCCGCTTGTAGCAGGTCCCCTTCGCCATGAACAACTGCCCGATCACGCCCTCCCTCAGCATCTGGATCGCCTTGATCTTGTGCGGCGTGGACCGGCTCTGTGATCCGATCTGCACCATCTTCTTCGTCTGCCGCGCCACTTCCACCATCCGGAACGCCTCGTGGATGTTGTGGCTCGCCGGCTTCTCGCAGTAAACGTCCTTGCCCGCCTGGCACGCCCAGATCGTCGCCAGCGCATGCCAGTGGTTCGGCGTCGCAATCGAGATCGCGTCCACGGCCTTCGACGCGAACATCTCCCGCATGTCCGTGAATTCGGCCGCCTTCGGCCGCTCCGCCTTCGCGACACGAGCCTGCGCTCGCTCCCGCGCCGCCTGATTCACGTCGCACAGCCCCGCAACGTTCGCCCCCGGAATCGCCAGTTGGGCGCTCAGGTGGTTGTTTCCCCGCCCCCCCAGGCCCACGATGCCCATGTTGATCTTGTCGTTGGCGCCCATCACCCGCGTGGCGGAGATCGCCATGGTGGCGCCTTGGAAGAAGTGTCTGCGAGACAGTGGATTCATGTTTGATTGCTCCATTCGGATGGATCGCTTTGACAATATCACGCGCGCGCAAGCCCTTGCCTAGACAGCTCCGGTCCGAATTCACATTTTTCTTACCATTGCCGTGCAACCGAACCGGGTCGAAAGGGTTCCAATAGGTACACTGGGCCGTTAAAGAGGTAACCACAACGATGCAATGGAACAAACTGGCGCTTGGCGCCCTCCTTCTCTTCTCCGCTTCCGTCTGGGCTAGAAGCGCTGGCGCCGACCCCGCCGTCACCGGCGCCCCCGGCGACGGCGTCTGTACCGACTGCCACACCAGCACCGCTAACGCCGGCCCCGGCAAGCTCCAGATCAGCCTCGTCAATGCCACTACCTGGACCCCCGGCACCCCCGTCACTCTCCGCATCACCCTGAGCGATCCCACCGCCCAGCGCTGGGGATTCGAAATCACCGCCCGTAGCGCGGCCACTCCCTCTGAACCTCTTGGCACCCTGGCAGTCACCGACACCGCCAACACTCAGCTCAAAACCGCCGGCTCCCTCCAATTCATCACCCACCGCACGCCCGGCACCCGCCCCGGCACCTCCGGATCTTCCTCCTGGGAAGTCCAATGGACCCCGCCCTCCGACGCCTCCGCCGGCGCCGTCACCTTCTATGCCGCCGGCAACGCCGCAAACAACAATGGCGTCGACGACTCCGGCGACAAGATCTACACCACCTCCCTCACCGTCTCGCCCGCCGCCGCCAACCCCGACCCTACTCCCACACCCACGGGAACCCCTCGCATCCTCTCCCGCCTCTCCTTCGGTTCGCAGGCCGATGCCGGCGTTTGGACCACCGCCCTCTACTTCTACAACCCCACGGATAAGGCGGCCGATGTCCCGGTTGCCTTCTTCGGCGCCGACGGCCAGCCGCTTTCCGTCGCCTCCGCCGGCGGCGATCACGCCACCGTCTCCGTCCCCTCCAAGGGCACCGGCTATCTCGAATTCAACGACGGCGTCTCCCTCACCGACGGCTGGGTGAAAGCCCTGCTGCCCGACGGCGTCACCGGCTTCGGCGTCGTCAAGCGCACTACCGACGCCGCCGGCGTCCAGGAGATCACTCTCCCCCTGATGACCACCACCTCCGCCGCCGCCGCCCTCGTCTATGACGAAAACCAGGGCGATACCTGGCTCTCCCTCATCAACCCCACCGCCTCCAGCGTCGACGTCGCAATCAACGCCCGCGACGATGCCGGAGCCTCCATCGCCAGCGCCACCATCACCCTCGCCTCTTACCAGCGTCAGTGGTTCCTGGTCCGCGACCGCGCCGAGTTCGCCGCCATCGCCGGCAAACGCGGCGTCCTCGAATTCTCCGCCGCCTCCGGCGCCGTCTCCGTCCTCGGTCAGCGCACCAAGGGCAACTCGTTCGCACCGGTCTTCCCGGCCGAACGCTGATCTCGAGCCGCAAGCACGAGCCCAAGGGCGCTGGTTGGTCTCACGACCGCCGGCGCCCTTTCGTTTCGCAAAGATTACGCTAGACTGATCTCCATCGCCATGAGCATCAAGAACTCTCTCCGCATCTTCGGCCTCGCTTGCCTCGCCGCCTCCGCGCTCTGCGCCCAGGCGCCCTCAGGCGCAAACGAAGCCAACCTCAAGGCCCTCGTCGACGCCGCCCGCAAAGACCTCAAGACCGAAAAGCAGGCCATGATCGACCAGGCAATGAAGCTCGACGCCGGCGACAAGGCCAAGTTCTGGGGTGTTTATGCCGGCTTCCAGAAGGAACTCGACGCCATCTGGGACACCCGCATCGCCAACATCAAGAAGTACGCCGATACCTACCAGGCCATGACCGACGCCGTCGCCGATCAACTGGCCTCTTCCGCTCTCAACAACGAAGCCCAGCTCACCGCCCTCAAGAAGAAGTACCACGCGCAGTTCAAAGCCGCCCTCGGCGCAAAGGCCGCCGCCCGCTGGCTCCAGGCTGAAACCACCATCGGCAACGTGATGATGCTCCAGCTCCTCTCGGAGATCCCGCTGCTCCAGTAGCGCCCGGCGTTTCTGTTCGGTCTCATCCCCGCGGCCCGCGCCGCGGGGATCTTCGTTCAGTCCTGTTCCTGCAGCGCACCGTAGGCCAGCGTCAGCCAGATCCCTACCGCTAGGGCCAGGTGGAGTATCTGCAACCACACCGGCGCCAGCAGCAGCACATTCACCGCGCCTGCCGCCAGTTGCGCCACCGTCAGCGCCGCCACGCGCATCTTCAAGCCCCCCTTCAGCTTCGTGAACGCCGCCACCAGCACGAAGAAGCCGCTCAGAACCGCCACCAGCGGATGCGCCAGCCGCAGCCGCAGCAGCGCCGGCGCCGCCTCCGCAAACTCCTGCTTCACCCCTTCCAGCATCGATGTCGCCGGGTAGATCGTGTCCCCCAGCGCCGCAATCGCGCCCGTCAGGCTCGCCACCAGAGCCGCCCCCAACGCTCCCTGGATCAGCCCCGGCACCCTGCCCCAGCCAAACCGCCCTCCGCCCGCTGACCACGCCGCCCCCTGAATCGTCCCCAGCAGCAGCAGCGTGTTCGTCAGGTGCATGCACAAATAGACCGCCCGTCCGGCCGAGGCGTTCTTCTCCACATAAGACAACAGCACCAGCCCCGCCCCCAGCAGCGCCTCCACCACGATGAAGATCAGCGACGCCCACGCCCACTTCCGCGCCCCATGGCCCTTCTCAAACCACTTCCGGCTCAGCACCACCAGCGCCCCCACGCCCACCAGCGCCAGCCCGCTCGTCAACCTGTGCGTGAACTCGATCACCGTCTGCACCGTCGGCGATGGCGGAATCACCGCCCCATTGCACAGCGGCCAGTGGCTGCCACACCCCGCCCCCGACCCCGACGCCCGCACCAGCGCCCCCCACACCACCACCAGGACATTCCATCCGAGCACCGCCCACGCCAACTTCGCGAATGTTCCGGCCCGTTCGTTCATATCATTAGAATGACACCACATGCCTCCATCCCTCCGCACCGTCTGGACCGCCCTCATCCAACCCGCCGACTACGACGCCCACATGGCCGCCATCGGCCAGGCCCAAACCAACGCCGCCCACCTCCAGCACTTCCTCCATCTCATCGAACCGCCCCCCGAAGCCCGCCTCCTCATCGCCGGAGCCGGCACCGGCCAGCTCTTCGACTACCTCTCCCCCGGCGCCCTCGCTCCCGCAAATCCGCTATTCACCGACATCAACCCCGCCTTCCTCGCCGCCCTCCGCCTTCGCCACCCTCAAGCCGTCTGCCTTGCCGACGATCTCGAAAACACCGCCCTCCGCGCCCCCTTCCACGCCGCCTTCTGCGCCCTCGTCCTTGAGCACATCCACTGGCAGCGCGGCCTCGACTCTCTCCTCAGCCTCTCTCCCCGCTTCCTC
>JACQZS010000224.1 GCA_016213725.1 Acidobacteriota bacterium
CTTTTGACAGGATTGGGGCCGGAATGTGATAGGTTTCGGCCATTTCCTTGGCGCTGGCGGGGCGTTCGAGGCCATGCAGGGCCAGGTGCTTGAGGCTGATGAGGCCGTAGTCGGCTTTTCGGGTGAGCTTCAGCATTCCGCCGTTCTATCTAGGACCAAATCGGTCCCACATTCAAGATAGCATTCAGTACAGATCGCGTCAACAGGGGCAAGAGTCTATTTATCAACTCGTTAAATCCAGACTCGTTTGGTCGCTGATCATTGGATGCAAAGCTCCGGCGAGAGGATTCCTGAACCCCCGCCACATGGTAAACTGGCTTTCTGCCGATATGAAAACAGGGAACCGATGATTCGACTGTTCAGAATCTCGATGCCCGTCTCCGTTGTCGGCCTGCTGGTATCGGAGGCGGTGCTCGCCTTTTGCTGTTACCTGGCGGCGTGGGCGCTGGTGGGGGATGTGGATGTCCAGTTCTACCTGCTGTTTGAAAGCGGCGGGGAGAAGATTCTTCTGGTGGTGGCCAGCATCCTGTTGGGGGCCTATTTCAACGACCTTTATTCGGAAGTGAAGGTGGCGTCGCGGCTGCGGCTGGCGCAGCAGTACTGCCTGGTGATCGGCATGGCGTTCCTCACGCAGGCGCTGCTGAGCTATGTTTACCCGGACCTGATTGTGGGCCGCTGGCAGATGATGGTGGGCAGCGCACTGGGCTTGGTGCTGCTGCCGGGGTGGCGGAGCCTGTTCAGCATGCTGGTGCTGCAGGTCTGGTACCGCGAGAAGGTGCTGTTCGTGGGTGCAAATTCCCTGGTGCTGACGCTGGCGCGGACCTTCCATAAGGAACCTCAACTGGCCATGACGAGTCTGGGTTACCTGGCGGAAGAGCCCCTGGAAGGGGATTTTCCAGGACTCGGGCCGTGGTTGGGGAAGCCTCGCGACATTCTTGAAGTGCACGCCCAGCAGAAGCCGGACCGCATTGTGGTGGGTCTCAACGAGCGGCGCGGCCAGATGCCGGTGAACGAACTGCTGTCGCTGCGCCTGAGCGGCCGCGTAGTGGAATTTGCGGCGGCGATGTATGAGCGGATCACCTGGCGGGTTTCGGTGGAAGCGCTGCGGCCTTCGCACCTGATCTTCTCGCACGAACTGGGGCCGAATCCGCGCAATCTGGCGCTGCAGCGCGTTTACTCCTTCGTCGTGGCATTGGTGGGGGTGGTGATCACCGCTCCGGTGATGCTGGGCGTGTGGCTGGCGGTGCGCCTGACCTCGCCGGGAGCGGCCGTCTACAGCCAGCGCAGGGTGGGGCTGAATGGGAAGGAATTCAACGTCATGAAATTCCGTTCCATGTACATCGACGCCGAGGCGCGGACGGGTGCCGTATGGGCGCAGAAGAACGATCCGAGGATCACGCCCGTCGGACGCTGGTTGAGGAAATTGCGCCTGGACGAGCTGCCGCAGTTTTTCAACGTGCTGAAAGGCGAGATGTCGATTGTGGGTCCGCGGCCGGAGCGGCCGGAATTCGTGAGGGTGCTGAGCGAGCAGATTCCGTTCTACGGCCAGCGGCACACGATCCTGCCCGGCATCACCGGTTGGGCGCAGATCAACCACAAGTACGGCGACACGCTGGAAGACACGGTCACGAAGCTCGAATACGACCTGTATTACCTGAAAAACGTGGGCCCGTCGCTGGATCTGTACGTGATCTTCCACACGGTAAAGGTGATGCTCTTGAGCCGTGGATCCCAGTGAGGGCGCAATCCGGGTTTGACCGCGCACCGGCCGGTTCCTTACAATCGACTTAGAAACGAGCCTTCCTGAGCGGGAGTAACTCAAGGGTAGAGTCACAGCCTTCCAAGCTGTTGGTTGCGGGTTCGAGTCCCGTCTCCCGCTCCATTCCGACCTGCGAACTCCCCACAACGGAAACAAATGGAACCACTGCACCTGCTTGGCGAGATCGGCCTGCGTTTTCGCAGACGGCGCATGGAGCGGCTGCTGGGGCTGTTTCCCATCGACAGCCAGTGGCGAGTGCTGGACGTGGGTGGGACGCCGGCGATCTGGGAGGTATGCCCGGTGCGGCCGAGATTGGTGTTGCTGAACCAGCCGCGGGCATATGAACAGGGCGCGGGGGCCGATTGGGTGCAGGGCGATGGCTGCCGGCTGCCGTTCCGGGACCAGTCGTTTGACCTGGTCTTCAGCAATTCGGTGATCGAGCACCTGGGTTCCGAGGCGGCGATGCGGAGCTTTGCGGCGGAAGTCAGGAGAGTGGGCGTACGCTACTTCGTGCAGACGCCGGATGCCGCCTTTCCGGTGGAGCCCCATCTCTACACGCCCTTCCTGCACCAGTTGCCGCGCGGGCTGCAGCGGCGGCTCGCGCCGCGCTTTTCGCTGTGGTCGCTGCTGGGCCGGGCCACGCCCGACGAACGCGAGTTCTACATCCGCCACTACCTGGAGGAGATCCGGCTGTTGCACGCCGAGGAGATGCGAAGCCTGTTTCCGGGGGGGCGGATTGTTCAGGAACGGTTCCTGGGGCTGAGCAAGTCCTTGATCGCGCATTCGGCCTGATCCTGCGCCGCGTTCACCGGGGATATGATGTGACTTCGGAATGAGCGGTTGCCCTCGGCCGGAGCGCAACGGGAAGGACTCGCGCGATGAAGAAGGACCAGATGACTCGCCGGCGGTGGCTGGCATCCTGTGCGGTTCTGGCGGCGCCTGGTGCAGGGAAGAGGCGCATCTACATCGTGCCGAACTTCCACCCAGCCAGCTGCGGCTGGCTGACGAACTTCTCCATGGAGCGGGTCTATTGCGCCAACTCGTACTTCGACCACCTGGACCGCGTTCGCGCGGATCCGAACTACGCCTTCGTGCTGAGCGAATGCAACAACATGATGGCGATGCTGAACTTCCGGCCGGAACGCGAAGCCGAATTGAAGAACGGCATCCGGTCGGGCCGGGTGGAGCTGGTGAACGGGTTCTTCCTGGAGTCGACGACGAACCTGAGCGGAGGGGAGGCGCTGGTGCGGCTGGGCGTGGAGGGGCTGCGGTGGCAGCAGCAGGTGTTCGGCGTGCGGCCGCGATTCGCGTGGTGCATCGACATCTGCGGCACGCATCCGCAAATGGCGCAGATCACGGCCGGGTTGGGGCTGGATGCCTTTGTCTACGCGCGCGGCAATCATACCGGCTCGGCCATTCATTGGCTGGAGGCGCCGGACGGCACGAAAACGCTGGCTGTTTCGCCCGGCCACTACAGCGACGTGGGGGACATCTTCGCGGCGACGGGCCCGCTTACCGCCGAGCAGACCGCCGCGTTGCAGAAGCAACTGGCGGCCAAGGCCAGGCTGGCGCCGGAGGGCGCCCCGATGCTGGCATTCGGAGGGTATGGCGATTACAACCTGGCTCCGCGGCGGCCGGACTCTCCGTCGGCGTTCATCCGGGAGTGGCGCTCTGTGGATCCCGGGCTGGATGTGCGCTTTTCCACGCTGGCGCAGTATGTGGACGAGGTGGCTCCCCAGCTCAAGTCCGGCGCGGTGAAGATTCCCACGATGCGCGGCGGCGGCAGTTATTACTTCCATTCCTTCTGGATCCAGAACCCCTGCGTGAAGACGGCCTACCGCCGTTGCGAGCATCAACTGCAGGCGGCGGAGATGCTGGCCGCGGCAGCCAGTTTGCGCAAGACGCACCCCTATCCCAGTGAGAGCCTGTACCACAGCTGGCTGCAGATGTTTCTGAACATGGACCGCAATACGCTGTGGGGCGCGGCGGGAGGGATGGTCTTCGAGCATGAGACGTCGTGGGACGCGGCGGACCGATTCCGGAGCGTGGAAGGCGCTTCCCGGCGGGTAATGGGCGAGGCGGGCCGGGCGATGGCCAGCAGCGGGCGCGGCGCGTCGCTGTTCAACGCGCTGCACTGGAGGCGCCGGGACGCTGTGGTTGTGGCTGCCGGACAGGCCACGGGCGGAGGGGCCGCGGAGGCGCTTCCAGGCGGCAGAATGCTGTGGATGGCGGACCTGCCGGCCACTTCACTCACATCCATCCGGCAGAACCGTGTGACAGTGGCGCAGCCGAAGGCAGTAGAGCTGCCCGCTTCGATCGAGAACAAGTACTACGCGGCGCGGGTCGATCCGAAGACAGGCAACCTGGAGAGCCTGAAACTCAAGCCTTCGGGGCGGGAGATGCTGTCGGGCGGCGGCAATCTGGTGGTGGCCGAAAGACCCGGCAAACAGGAGGGCGATCCGGGCGATCATATGCTGGGGCGAGCGCAGCGGCTGCGGCTGGGCAGTTCGGCCGATGCGGCGGTGAAGGTGACCGCGATGCGCGGGGCGGTGGCGTTGACCGTGACGGCGAAAGGGACGCTGCTCGGCACTCCGTGCCGGCGGGTGATGCGCTTCTACCACGAGTCGCCGCGGATCGATTTCGAGACCACCCTGAACGACGTGCCGGACCGCACGGTGGTGGTGGCCGAGTTCCCGCTGGCGGAAGACGTGCGCGAAGTGCGCCGGGCGATTCCGTACGGCTTTACGCATGGCGCCTGGCCCGAGCCGAGCGAGGAGCTGCCAGGCCGAAACCAGGGGATTACGCCAGCCGTGCGCTGGAGCCACTATGGGCTGCGGGGAGGTGGCGGCGCGGCCATTCTGGACCGCGGGCTCTCCGGACGCGAACTCACCGGCCGGACGCCGGTGATCTTCCTGCTGAACACGACGAACAAGTACTACGGCTATCCCAACAGCTGGCTCTCCGGCGAGGGGCAGCACGTGCTGGAGTATGCTTTGCTGGCGCACGACGGGCCGTGGGCGGAGGCCGGCATCGCGCGCGCAGCTTGGGAGTACAACAGTCCTGTGTACGTGATGGAGACGGGCGCGGCAACGGGTGCTCCTATGATTGAAGCCAGCGCCAACGTGATTGTGGAATCGATGCGCCGTTACGGCAAGTGGCTGGAGGTGCGAATGTCGGAGGTGCTGGGCCAAGCCGGGCGCGCGGAGATCACGATCAACCTGCCGCACCGCGGCGCCGAGTTGACGAACTTCGTGGGCGGCGACGCGCGGCCCGTGGAAGGCGGACCCCGGTATGGTTTTGCGGTGCGGCCCCAGCAGATCATCACGCTCCGGTTGGGTGTGGATTCTGAGGTCCCCGAGCCCAAGCCGCTGGTGGACTGGGCGCCGCTGGTGCCGGAATCCAAGCGGGCCGCGCTAAGGCGCTATTCCAACGAAAAGGGCCACCCGCCGCGCGGCGTGTAGCCCGGCGAGTCTACTGGCCCGCGGCGCGGTAGGAGTAATCGTTCGAGAGCCACGCTCCGTTGATGTAGGACCACAGACGAACGTGCAGAACCTGTCCGTTGGTGGGCAATCCGCCGACGGTGGCAGTCGTATTCAGGGCCTGGTCGGCGCCATAGATGTCGTTATTGCCTTGAGAAGTGCCGACGAAGAGCCAGTAGCGCTGCACGTTGGAGCCGGGCGACCAGACGAAGGTGGCCGAGGGGCCCGTTAGGGTGGAGCCGGGGGTTGGCGACGTGATCACAGCTTTGACGGGCGAGCCCGGCGAACCGGAGGCCGTGTAGGTATAGTCGTTGAACTGCCACTCGCCGGCGAGGTAGCTCCACAGGCGGACGTACAGGGTGGAGCCATCGTTGGGCAGGCCGGAGACCACCGCGCTGAGGTTGGTGTCGGCGCTCTGGTCATAGAGGGTGTTGCCGCCCTGCCACTTGCCGACGAAGAGGTGGTAGCGCAGGACGCCGGAGCCGGCGGACCATTGGAAGGTGGTGGTGGTGCCGGCCAGGGTGGAGCCGGGAGCGGGGCTGCTCATGGCGGCCTTGGCCGGGACGAAGCTGCCGTTGGCCTTGACGGTGTAGTCGTTGTACTGCCAGGCGGTGTCGATGAACGACCAGAGCCGGACGTACAACGTAGTGCCGTCGGTGGGCAGGCCGGTGACGCTGGCCTGAAGGTTCGTGGCGGCATCGATATTGGCCAGAGTGTTGCCGCCCTGCCAGAGCCCGACGAAGAGGTAGTAACGAGCCACGGCCGTTCCGGCGGTCCACTGGAAGTTGGCACTGGCGCCCGGCAGGGTGGAGCCGGGCGCAGGCGAGGTCAGCTCGGCTTTGGCCGGCGACGTACCCGCGGGAGCATAGGCCTTGTACTGGTAGTCATTGGAGATCCACTGGCCGTTGACGTAGGACCAGAGGCGGACGTAGATCATGCGGCCGTCGGTGGGCAAGCCGGTTACTGGGGCTGAGGTCAGCAGGCCCTGATCCGCGGAGAAAAGGGTGTCGCCGCCGAGCCAGGTGCCGATCATGAGCCAGTACTGGGTGGCGCTGTCGCCGGGGTTCCATTGGAAAGTCACCGCGGACCTGGAGAGGGTGGAGCCGGGGGTGGGCGAGATCATCTCCGCCTTGGGGGCGGTCCGCTGATTACCTGCCGCCAGAGGCGATAGGGCGGCGCGCAGGGCGAGGGCGGCATCCATCAGCGAAGCGGGGGAGGCTGAGGCGCTACCCAGCTCCAGGTACACCGTAGGGATGCGGGCAGCGCGGCAGCCGCCGCAGGACGCCATGCGGCTTCCGGGCAAGCCGAGTTGAATGGCGCGCCCCAGGCTCTCCGAATCCTGTCCGGCGTAGGTGATCTGCGGCGCGCTGGAAGAATCGCCCGAGAGCACCAGCAGGGCCGAGGCGGCCGCATCCGGTTCCGTAACGATCTCGAGACCGGAGCCGGCGAACACCGCGTCCAGCGTAGGGAGGAAAGTCGACGCGGCGGCGTCCCGCGCCTGCACCGAGATGCGGGGAGCGGCGGGGGCCTGGGGATCGCGCTGTGGCCGGCGGGTAGCTGCCGAGCCGGCGGAGGCGGTGAGTGCGCTGATGACGCAGAAAGTGGCGAAGACGGCGGAGATTCTCATGGCCGGTTGGTCCCTGCTCTTATTGTCATGGCAAGCGGGTGCGATGGGATAGTTATCGCGGGCGGGATAGTCCTGGTACGAAGGTTTCCGCATGCAGGAACGGTGTGAAATGATGGATGGGCCATGAGACTGTTGTTCCCCCTGTTGAGCTTTGCCGCCCTGTCTTTCGCGCAAAGCAGCCTGAGGCCGCCAGCCGTGCCTTTGGTCACGCATGACCCGTATTTCAGTGTGTGGTCGGGCAGCGATGCGCTGACTGGCTCGGCCACCCGGCATTGGACGGGAACGGATCAGCCGCTGAGCGGACTGGCCAGAATCGACGGCAAGACGTACCGGTACCTGGGCGATCAACCGAGGTCGGCCGAAGCGATGAAGCAGATCCGCAGGGAAGTGACGCCCACGCGCACGCATTATCATTTCGAAGCCGGAGGCGTGCAGGTGTGCCTAGTCTTCCTGACCCCCGCGCTACCGCACGACCTGGAAATCCTCTCGCGCCCGGTGACCTATGTCACGCTGGAGGCGCTCTCCACCGATGGCGCTACGCATGATGTGTCGCTGTATTTCGACGCCTCCGCCGTGCTTGCCACCAACACTGCGGAGCAGAAGACGGTGTGGTCGCACGTGAAGGTGGGCGGCGGCGTGGAGGCTGTGCGGGCCGGGATGGAGCGGCCTGAGATGCTGTCGCGGTCGGGGGACAACCTCCGCATCGAGTGGGGCCACGTTTATCTGGCGCTGCCTCCGCAGTCCGGCGGGGAGCTGGCCGTGCACCCGCGGGCACGAGCGGAGTTTGTCCGGACGGGTCAGTTGCCGGAGGCCGATGAGCTGGAGCCGCCGGCGCGGGTTGGCCGGGAGCAGCCACAACTGGCCGCGGCATGGCGGCTCACCGGGGTAGGGAAGAACCCGGTGGTGAAGTGGGCCATGCTCGCCTACGACGACCAGTTTTCCATCCAGTACCTGCAGCGCAACCTCCGCCCGTACTGGCGCCGGAACGGGATGGGCGTGGCCGAAATGCTGCAGGCCGCCGCACGGGAGTATCCGGCTCTGGCCCAGAAGACCGCCGCTTTCGACAAGGAATTGACCGCCGACCTGGTTCAGGCCGGAGGAGCGAAGTTTGCCGATATCGCCGTGCTCGCCTACCGCCAGGCGCTGGCCGCCCACAAGCTGGTGGCGGATCTCGATGGCACTCCGCTCTACTTCTCCAAGGAGAACTTCTCCAACGGCTGCATCGCCACGGTGGACGTCACCTATCCGTCCGCGCCGATGTTTCTGCTGTTGAATCCAAAGCTGCTCAAAGGGATGCTGCAGCCCATGATGGAGTACGCCTCGCTGCCACGCTGGCGGTTCCCCTTCGCGCCGCATGACCTGGGCCAGTATCCGCTGGCCAATGGGCAGGTGTACGGCGGCGGAGAGAAGACCGAAGAGAATCAGATGCCTGTGGAGGAGAGCGGCAATCTTCTCATCCTCACCGCCGCACTGGCCGAGGCCGAAGGCAATGCCGATTTCGCCCGCAAATACTGGCCCGTGCTGGGGAAGTGGGCCGAGTACCTGCGCGAGAAAGGCATGGACCCCGATAACCAGCTTTCCACGGACGACTTCGCCGGCCACCTGGCGCACAACACGAATCTCTCCATTAAGGCCATTGTGGCGCTGGGCTCCTATGCGCAACTGGCGGAGAAACTTGGCTACTCCGGCGTGGCCGCGCAGTACCGCGACGCCGCCCGGCAGATGGCCCGGCGCTGGCCCGAGATGGCGAAGGATGGCGACCATTACCGCCTGGCCTTCGACAAGCCCGGCACCTGGAGCCAGAAATACAACCTGGTTTGGGACCACCTGCTCGGCCTGAATCTCTTCGAGCCCGAGATTGCTCGCACCGAAGTGGCCTACTATCTCACGAAGCAGAACAAGTACGGGTTGCCTCTGGATAACCGGCAGACCTACACGAAGCTCGATTGGATCATCTGGACGGCGACGCTGGCCGAGCGCAAGGCTGACTTCGAAGCTCTGGTGGAGCCGGTGTGGGCGTTCCTGAATGAAAGCCCCAGCCGCGTGCCGATGAGCGACTGGTATTGGACGCTCGACGGCAAGCAGCGGGGATTCCAGGCGCGCAGCGTGGTGGGCGGCGTCTATCTACCGGCGCTCAAGGATAGAGCCATGTGGAAGAAATGGCGCAGCAGATAGGCTTGCGCCCAATCTGAATCGGGGCTATTTTCGAATCGGAGGTGCCCCATGCGCGGCCTGCACTACGATCCGCACTTGATGGAATGGCTGCGGCTGGCAGGCATTGTCGTCGTGACGCTGGCGGCACTGCTGGCCTTGGTGGCCATGGTTCTGATGTCCAACACGCCGGATGGCGTGCCCTTGATTCTCTCCGGCGGCTAGTCCTGGCGCTTTTCACCGCCTAGCTTCGTGATTCGACCCCGTTTGGCGCGTGGACTCCGGGATAGAACTCAGGGCGACAGGGTGGGGCGACCGCTTCGTTTCACTGCGGACCCGTGGCTGGGGTGTCTGCGGGAGCACGGCATTTCAGAAAAGGCGAGGCGAAAGTGTTGCCGGCCACTCAGGAATTCGCAGGGCCGGCGCTCACGCAAGGATGTCGCGGACCACTTCGCCGCCGACGTCGGTGAGGCGGAAATGGCGTCCCTGAAACTGGTAGGTGAGCCGCTTGTGGTCGATGCCGAGCAGGTGCAGGAAGGTGGCCTGCAGGTCGTGGATGTGTACGGGGTTCTCGGTGATGTTGTAGCAGTAGTCGTCCGTGGAGCCATAGCTCAGCCCCGGCTTCACGCCGCCGCCGGCCAGCCAGACGCTGAAGCAGCGGGGATGGTGGTCCCGGCCGTAGTCGTCTTTCGTCAGCCGGCCCTGGCAGTAGACGGTGCGGCCAAACTCGCCGCCCCAGAAGACGAGCGTATCGTCGAGCATGCCGCGCTGGGCCAGATCCGCCACTAGCGCGGCGGAGGGCTGGTCAGTCTGCTGGCACATCCGGGGCAGTCCTTTGGGCAGGTTGCCGTGGTGATCCCAATCGCGGTGGTAGAGCTGGATGAAGCGCACGCCGCGCTCGGCCAGCCGCCGCGCCAGCAGGCAGTTGTAGGCATAGGTGCCGGGCTTCTGCACATCCGGTCCGTAGCTGGCCAGCGTGGCGGGAGATTCCTTGGAGAGGTCTGTCAATTCCGGCACGGAAGACTGCATGCGGAATGCCATTTCGTACTGTGCGATGCGCGTGGAGATCTCCGGGTCTCCGGTCTCTTCGAGCTTCTGCTGATTGGCTTGGCGCAGCGTGTCGAGGAAGAGCTCACGATTGCCTTCCGGGAAACCTTTCGGCGAGGAGAGGTACAACACCGGATCGCCGACTGAGCGGAACTTCACGCCCTGGTACCGCGTGGGCAGGAAGCCGCTGCCCCACAGGCGATCGTACAGGGGCTGGCCGCCGCCGCCCGCGCCAGGCGAGATGAGTACGACAAACGCCGGCAGGTTTTCAGAGGACGAACCCAGGCCGTAGGTGATCCAGGAGCCCATGCTGGGCCGGCCTGCGATTTGGAAGCCCGTCTGGAAGTAGGTCACAGCCGGGTCGTGGTTGATCTGCTCTGTGAAGAGGCTCTTGACGAACGTCAGGCGGTCTGCGATTTTCGCCGTATGCGGAAGCAGCTCGCTCACCCAGGCGCCGGATTGACCGTGCTGCCGGAACGCGTAGCCGCCCGGAACGATGGGGAAAGACGACTGCGAGGCCGACATGGTGGTGAGGCGCTGGCCCTGCCGCACGGACTCCGGCAGGTCAGTGCCCTGAAAGTCCTTCAACCGCGGTTTGTAGTCGAAAGTCTCCATTTGCGAGGGGCCGCCGGATTGGAAGAGGCAGATGATGCGCTTAGCCTTGGGCGCGTGATGCGGCAGCCCGGGCAGGCCGGTGCCTGCTTTGAGCAGATGGGAAAGCGAGGCGATGCCGAGGCCGGCGGGGAGGCGTTGAAGGAGTTGGCGTCGCGTCATGGTCACTCCTTGGTGATGGCTTCGTCGAGGTTCAGCAGCAGGCTGGAGACAGCGGTCCAGGCGGCAAGATCCGCGGTGGGGACGGACGTATCTCGAGGGGATTCTCCGGCGGAGAGATATTGCACGGCGTCCTCCGGGTGCTGCTGGTAGTAAGCGGCAAAGCGGGCGAGCGCCGCGCTGAATAGTTTCGCTTCGGCGGGCGTGGGCTTGCGCGCCAGGACGATGCCGAAGGCCAGTTCCAGGCGGGCGCTGTCGCGCTGGCTCTCCTGCCGCAGGAGCCGCTCGGCCAGCTTTCGCGAGGCTTCGAGGTAGGTGACGTCGTTCATCAAGGCCAGCGCCTGCAGTGGAGTGTTGGTGCGTGATTCGCGCACGACGCAGGTTTCCCGCGTGGGCGAATCGAAGGTAATCATGGAGGGCGGCGCTACCGTGCGCTTCCAGTAGGAATACAAGGTGCGGCGGTACAGGCCCTCGCCGGAGTCCTGTACATAGCCTTTGCTGCTGCTCAGTTCCTGCCACAGCCCGGCGGGTTGATAGGGTTTCACCGACGGCCCGCCGAGCTTCTCCACCAGCAGACCGGAGACGGCCAACGCCTGATCGCGGATCATCTCAGGGGCCAGCCGGACGCGCGGGCCGCGAGCCAGGAGGCGGTTTTCCGGGTCCCGCTGCTGCAGGGAGGGTGAGACGGCGGAGGATTGCCGGTACGTTTCGCTGGTCACAATGGTCTTCAGGATGTGATGGATGTCCCAGCCGGATTCCATGAACTCCACCGCCAGCCAGTCCAGCAGCTCCACGTGGATGGGCGGCTCGCCCTGCGCGCCGAAGTCCTCCACAGTTTTCACCAGCCCGGTGCCGAAGAGCATCTGCCACAGCCGGTTTACCGTGACACGAGCGGTGAGCGGATTGTCTTTCGATACCAGCCAACGCGCCAGGGCCAGGCGGTTGCGAGGCGCGCCTGCCGGCAGCGGGGGCAGGAACGCGGGCACGTTGGGCTGCACCTCCTCGCCGTGGGCGTCGTAGGCGCCGCGCCGGAGGATGTAGGCCTGGCGCGGCGTGTCGCTCTCCACCATCACCATGACGGTTGGGATTTTGGCGAAGTAAGCTGCGCGCTCGGCCGCCAGCGCGTTCAGAGCGGACCGCGCCTGCCGCCATGCCGGCGGAGCGTAGAGTTCATCGAACCACATCCGCAGCCGGCCATCTTCGTTCTGTCCGGCCAGCACGGCCGTCTCCGCGCCGCTCAAGACACGGGTGTAGACGCGCACGTCCCGGATCTCTCCCTGGAAGCGGCGGCCGCCGCCGGCGCCAATCCGGAACGGCTCCTTGGTGTCGAAGGGCCAGATGGGCTGGTCAAACAGGATCCTGACCTTCTGTTTGATGCCGTTCACATAGATCGAGACATTCGACGCGTGCATCGATCCGTCATAGCTCACAGCGACGTGTTGCCACCGGCCCAGCGGAAGCGGATCCACGGTTTCCAGCCGCATGGCCAGATCCGACCAGCGATAGGTAGCGTGGAATCTCAACTTGCCCTGCATCAGATGCAGGAAGTGGCCCTGTCCTTCGAAGTAATCCTGACCGCGCGAGAGGATGGCGCCGTCGGGGCTCTCGGGCCGGATCCAGGCCGAGAAGGTGTAGGGGTCATGGAACGAGAACTGCGCCGTCTCGTTGCCGTAGCTGGCCTCGCGACGGCCGTCGAAGCTCTGTGCCTGAGGCGCGTGGAATTGCAGCCCGTCCGTGACGGTCCAGTTCTCTGCGGGAAGGCGGCGGCGCCACCGGGCAAAGGCCTGGTCAGCGGCCGGTGTCAGAGCGGCCAGGTGCGAACGCGACGCCGCCAGGCGCCGGTCGAATTCGTCGAGCTTGGCCTGCTGGTCGGGATAGGGGGCGCGGATGTACGGCTCTTCGTTGCCGAAGTCGTAGACGAAACCCTTCTCCGGCACATTGTTGAAAAAAGCGAAGAGCTGATAGAAGTCCTTCTGCCGGATGGGATCGTACTTGTGGTCGTGGCAGCGCGCGCAGCCGGCGGTCAGGCCGAGGAAGACGGTGGAGGTGGTTTCGGCGCGGTCGGCTACGTATTGCACGCGGAACTCCTCATCGACGATGCCGCCTTCGGCGCTGGTGGAGTGATTGCGGTGGAAGGCGGTGGCGATGCGTTGTGAAAGAGTCGGGTTGGGCAGCAGATCGCCGGCGAGTTGTTCGATGGTGAACTGGTCGAAAGGCATGTTGGCGCGGAACGCGTCGAGCACCCAGTCGCGGTACCGGTACATGTCGCGGGGGCCATCGGATTGATAGCCGTTGGAATCGGCGTAGCGCGCCGCCTCCAGCCAGCGGATGGTCATGCGTTCGGCATAGCGGGGCGAGGCGAGCAGCCTGTCGATGGTGGCCCCATAGGAGGCGGGGTTCGCGAGGAACGATGCCGTTTCCTGTGGCGTGGGCGGGAGGCCGGTGAGATCGAATGTGACGCGCCGCAGCAGGGTGTTCGGGGCTGCCGGCGGTGAGAGACTCAGGCCTTCGCGCTCCAGACGCTTGCGCACCAGGAAATCAATCGCGTTGCGGCCCGCGGGCACCTGTGGACGCTGAGGAGGCGCGAACGCCCAGTGAGATTCATAATGCGCGCCCTCCGCGATCCACTGCTTGAGCTTGGCGATCTCCTCCGGCGAGAGCGCCTTGTGGCCGAGGTAAGCCGGCGGCATGCGTTTGATCTGGCTGGGGGAGGTGATCCGCTTGTACAGTTCGCTCTGCTCCGCGTCGCCCGGCACGATGGCCTGCCGTGAAGCGCCCTCCTGGTCCAACCTTAACTTGGACTTGCGCGAGGCGGCGTCGGGGCCGTGGCAGGCGAAGCAACGGTCAGAGAGGATGGGGCGGATATCGCGATTGAACGACAGCGTTCCGGCTGACGACGGCAGAACGAAGAGGGCCAGAAAGAATAAGCGCACTTGGATTCCCAGATGACAGCCAATTGGCAAACAGTATAACTGAAGGGAGGGGACGATCATGGAGAACTTGCAGCTCTTCCAATCCGAGCCGGGCTTTCGCGAGCTGCTGGCCGCGCGCTTGCGGACACTGGCGGAGGAAGGGATCTACCTGGGGACGAGCTCCTGGAAGTATCCCGGCTGGCTTGGGCAGATCTACACCACCGAGCGTTACAATACCCGCGGCCGGTTCTCGCAGAAGAAATTCGAGGAGCAGTGTCTGGCGGAATACGCCGAGACTTTTCCGGCGGTCTGCGGCGACTTCTCCTTCTACCAGTTTCCTTCGCAGAGTTACTGGCAGCGCCTGTTCTCCGTAGCGCCTCCACAGCTTCAGTTCGCCTTCAAGGTGCCCGAGGAGATCACCGTGCGGGAGTGGCCCAAACATCCCCGGTATGGCCGGCGGGCCGGCGGCGAAAACGAGAGCTACTTGGACGCAGATCTCTTTGTGAGCGCCTTCCTGCGGCCGCTGGAGCGGTATGCCTCGCAGGTGGGCGTCGTGATTTTCGAGTTTGGAACAATGGGCAAACGCCACTATGCCGGCGCGTCCGAGTTCGCCGGCGATCTAGGCCGATTTCTCAGCCGGCTTCCGGCGGGATGGCGATTCGCCGTCGAAGTCCGCAACAAGGAATACCTGGACGAGCCCTACTTCGAAGCTCTGCGAAACGTGAATGCAGCTCATGTTTTCAGTTCCTGGACGCGCATGCCTCCGCTGGAAGAGCAGGTGCGGCTGGCGTCGGCGCACACCGCGAATTTCACCGTGGCTCGTGCCCTGCTGCGGCACGGGCGGACCTATGAGGACGCCGTCGCCACCTTTCAACCCTACGAGCGGGTGCAGGAGGTGAATCCCGGCGCCCGGGAGGGGCTGCGGGAGTTGATCGAAAAATCGCGGCCGAAGAAGCAGACCACTTTTCTGTTCGTGAACAACCGTCTGGAGGGCAATGCCCCTCAGACGATTTCCGCCGTGGTCTCATCCTGAGGCCGGCCTTCTTTCCAGATCATGTAGACCCCGGCCGCGCATACGAAAGACCCCACCACGATGATGGGCCACGGCAGGAATTTTGCGCCGCTCAAGCCAAGTGACGCCACCAGGGATTTGTCACGGGCCAGGGCCGCCATCAGGCCATTGTTCAACGCGTGGCAGATGATCGCCGGTACGATGGAACGCGTTTTCCAAACAGCAAATCCGAAAAGAATTCCCAGGGCCATGGTGGGCAGCAGCCGGTAGATGGAGGTGTGTGCCAAGCCGAACAGCAATGCCGCGGCGAAGATGGAGCGCCAGTGCCCGAATCTGCGGAATCCGCTCATGATAAATCCGCGGAACAGGAGCTCTTCGCAGATCGCGGGCGTCACGGCAATCAGCAGAAAGGCCTGCCAGAGCGGCACCGGTTTGTCGTCCAGAAGCAGGAGCCGCTCCATCGCTTTCATCAGCGAGTCTGGCGGAGGGAGCAGTCGCACCAGCAAGCCGCCGGCCACGGTCCAGGCGGAGAGGCCAATCAGCACCGCGCCCCAAACAGCGGGGCGTGTGGGGCGGCGCAGTGCCAGAGTATCGGTGAAGTCGAAGCCTTTAGCCCAGACCAGCAGGAGGCAGGGGAGCAGGAACATGCCGTACTGCGTTGCCACCAGAGTCACCGGCAGCCCGTAGCGGATGAGGCTGAGGCTGCCGTAAAAGGCGATTACCAAAACGACGGCGAAGAGCAACAGCGCCAGGCCCGGAGTTGGCTTCGAGCCAGGCCGGCGTGAAAAGTCGAAGACGCCCGCAATCGATTCCCGTCCGCCCAGCAGCAACGAGTTCCGCTCGAACACGTGCGCCGCGAACACTAGTGCCAGTGCCGCATAGGAGAGCGAACTCAGCATGACCAGGAACAGCATTTCCACGGCCCACTCGCCCAGAAATACGCCCTTGATCAGCAGCGCGATGTTCACCACGGGCACGAACGCCAGGTAACCGTTCAATTCGATTCCGGGCATCATGGTGGCTACCAGCGGCACGATGAGGCTCATCAGAATGGGCGTGAGGAAGTTCTGCCCGTCCTTAAAATCCTTTGCGAACGCTCCGACTGCCAGGAATACCGCGTTGATCATGAGCGAAATCGGCAAGAGCATCACGAACGCCACGAAATAGGAAGACAGCGGCATCTGCGTCTCCATTCCCGGCATCAACTTGATGCGCGTGAATGTCATCGCCAGGCTGAGGAGATTGACCACCGATGCGATGGTGGCGATGGTCCAGACCGCGCCGAACTTGCCCCCGATGATCTCCAGCGATTGCACGGGCGCGCACAGCAGCGTCTGCATGGTCCCGCGCTCCTTCTCGCCGGCAGTCATGTCGATAGCCGCATAGAAGCCGCTCATGGCGGAAAAGAGAATCAGCATGTAGGGGAGCAGCATGCCCACGAGCATGCCCGACTTGCGCTGTTCGCTGGCCACATTGGTGGACTGAAGTTCAATCGCCTGCGCAAAGCCGGAGGGCAAGGCGCGCTGCCTCACGCGCTGCTCCGTCAGCTGCTGCCGGTGCAGGCGCAGAGCGTCGCTGGCCCGGTCGCGCGCCTTGCGGGATTCGGGCCGAACGGAGTCGAACAGGATGCTCGCCACGGCTGTCTTGGAGACCTCCACCTTCTCCCGGAAGCCCGGCCAAGGAATCAGCACCGCGTCGGCTTTGCGATTGAGAATTGCCCTCTGCGCCGCGAGAGCCCACTCGGTATTGGGCATTTTCTTTTTCTTCTGCAGTTCGTCGTCCGCATCCAACTCCATCGGCGGCGTCGGCGGTGGACCCACCTGCCCCATCTCGAGTTCCGCTCTCACACGCTCCGGCGCGCCGGCCCAGGGAACGAGTTCGATCTTGCCTCTGGCCAACAGCGCCTGCCTGGCATCCGGTGACAAGGTGCCCCACACGGCCAGCGTTGAGGTACGGGCGGTTTGTGCCGCCTCCTGTCCTTCCTGCAGGCGGCTCATGCCGATCATCAGCAGCGGATAAAGGAGAATGGGCAGCGCAATCATCATGAAGAGCGTCCGCCGGTCGCGCAGGGCTTCCATCAACTCCTTGCGGTAGATCGTGAGCAGGACCCTCAGCCTCATGCCGCGTCCTCCCGATCGCCGGAGCGGATGATCTTCAAGAACGCGTCCGTCAGATTCGCGCTGCCGGCGCGGTGGAGGAGTTCGGGGAGCGAGCCCTCATCCACGATGCGCCCTTTGTGCAGGAGCGCAATGCGGTCGCACAGATACTCCGCCTCGCCCATAATGTGCGTGGAGAACAGCACCGCGCGGCCTGCCGCCCGCTCACGCCGGATGGCCTCCACGATGAACTGTCCGCTGACGATGTCCAAGGCGTTGGTTGGTTCGTCGAGAATCAGCAGATCGGGTTCGTGAAGGAATGCCCGGGCGATGTTGGCGCGCTGCCGCTGGCCGGATGAGAGAGTGCTGCATGGCCTCTCCGCATACGCCTCCATCTCCAGCTCGCTGATCAGTTTCTGAATCCGCCCGCTCAGTGCCGGTTCCGTCATGCCGTAAAGCCGCCCAAAGTACTGCAGCGCTTCTCTCGGATTCAGCCGTTGATAGAGCTGCGTGTCGCCCGAATGAAAGCCGATAGCCTGTTTTGCAGCCAAAGGATCGTCGGAGAGGTTCTGGCCGTTGATGTAGACAGCCCCTGAGTCCGGTTCGAGGATGCCTGCGATCATCCGCAGAATTGTTGTCTTGCCCGCGCCATTGGGCCCGAGCAAGCCCACCACTTCACCGGCATTCACGTGCAGGCTCACCTGGTCTACCGCGACGACGTTGCCAAAGCGGCGGGTGAGCGAGTCTGCATAGAAGGTGGGGATCATTTCATCGTCCAGTGGTCGATCACGAATTCCGCCTTCTCTTCATTCCACGTCCCGAACTTGGATGCCATCTGCCCGCCATCGATCAACAATGTGGCGCCGGTGATGAACGACGCCAGCGGCGAGGCGAGGAATGCAATCGCGTGGGCGACCTCTTCCGGCTGCCCACCGCGCCCCAAGGGGATGTGACGGAAGTACTCCTTGAGATGGACTGGCTGCTGAAACTGATCCTCAGTCAGGCGCGTGCGGATCAGGCCCGGACACACCGCATTCACCCGGATCCCATACGGGCCGAGCTCTCCCGCGGCCGTATGCAGCAATCCCAGGATGCCCGCCTTCGTGGCATTGTACGCGCTCAAGCCCGGTTCGCCGTCGTAGGAATTGGTGGATGCCGTGATGACGATGCTGCCGTTGCGCCGGGGCTTCATCTGGGCCGCCGCGCAGCGGAGGGTGTGGAAGACCCCGCCCAGATTCAGCGCCAGCAGCTTCTCCCAGTCAGGCACGGTCGTCTCATCCAGGGGCGCGAACACCGCTCCGCCGGCATTGGCAACCACCACGTCCACCGGTCCGGCCCGCTCAAAGGCCGCCTGCAAGGATTCGGGGTTTGTCACATCCACTGGCGGGTTTGCCTCCAGATCAGCTGAGAACACCTCCGCACCGCATGCCCGCAATGCCTCCACCGCGGCCCGGCCGATTCCGTTGCTGCCGCCGGTCACCAGAGCCCTCTGCCCGCTCAAATCGATCCTCATGCGAGACGATTGTACCGGGAATGACGAGGCGGCGCGGGGGCGGGCTGTGCCAAACTTAGTATTTTGCAATGAATCCGCAGGTCAAAATCGAACTCGCCAGCGAACGCAAGATCCGCACTCGCAACAAGGGCTACTATCGCGTCAACCACTGGCCCATCTGGATCTTTGTCTTCTTCCTAATTCCCGGGCCGTTCACCTTCCGCCTCTTCGCGGAAGGTTTTGGCGGCCCCATGGTGTACTGGCTGCTGGCCGTGCTCATCGGAACGGCCATTGCCGGCATGCGTGGCCGCCTGCCCGGCTGTGAGCCGGCCCCGTACATCATCCGCTTCACGGAAGACCGTCCCAACCCGCTCTATCGCCGCATCTGCTACACCTTCGCCTGGGGCGCCGCCATCAGCTACGGGCTGTTGAATATCACGGGCCTCCTGGTGGCCGTCTTCACGGGCAAGTGGATGATGAAGCAGATCTACTGGTACGGCTACTTCCCAATAGTCGTCCCCGTTTGGATTCTCGGCGCCCTGGGCAAGCTTCCCCGCGTGAAGCCCTCCACCTCCGGCGAAGGCCACGAAAGGCGCTATTTCTACGGCACAGTGTGGGCCATGTGTATCGGTCAGCCCATTCTTTGGATTCTCTGGAAGACCCTGCCGCGCACGCACACCTCAGATGTCATCGAACTCTGCGTCTTTATCGGCGTGCTCGCCTTCGTAGGCTATCTCAGCTACCGCGGCGTGCTGCCGCGCACCCGCCAGATCGTGCCCGGCGAGATAGCGGCACTCGACTAAACTTACGCCAGCGCCCTCAGCACCAGTTCCCGCGCCTCACCCACAATGGCGTTCAGATGCGTCTCGCTCACGTAGCTCTCGGCGTACAGCTTGTAGATGTTCTCCGTGCCCGACGGCCGCGCGGCGAACCAGCCGTTTTTCGTCGTCACCTTCAATCCGCCGATGGCCGCGCCGTTGCCCGGCGCCGCAGTGAGTTTGTCCGCGATATCATCGCCCGCCAGCGTCGCATCCGTCACTGCCAGCGGTGACAGCTTTCCGAGTTTCGACTTCTGCTCCGGAGTCGCAGGCGAATCAATGCGCGTGTAATAGGACGTTCCGAACTGCGCCTCAATCTCGCAGTAGTGCTCTCCCGGATCCTTGCCAGTGCGCGCCGTGATCTCGCAGGCCAGCAGGCCGAGAATGAGGCCGTCCTTGTCCGTGGTCCACACCGAGCCGTCGCGCCGCAGGAAACTGGCCCCGGCGCTCTCTTCGCCGCCAAAGCACAGGGTGCCGTCGTATAGCCCCGGCGCGAACCACTTGAAACCCACCGGCACCTCGCACACCGGCCGCTGCAGATTCGCGCAAACGCGGTCAATCAGCCCGCTCGACACCAGCGTCTTGCCGATTGGCGTGGTTGTGCCCCACTCGGGGCGATTCGAGGCCAGATAGCGGATGGCAGCGCACAGATAGTGGTTCGGGTTCATGAGGCCGGAAGACGGCGTGACAATGCCGTGCCGGTCTGCATCGGGGTCGTTTGCGAAGGCGATGTCGTAGCGATCCTTCAGGCGCACCAGCCCAGCCATGGCCGAGGGGCTCGAACAGTCCATGCGGATCTTGCCGTCATGATCCACGCTCATGAAGGCGAAGCGCGGGTCCACGGCCGGGTTCACCACATGCAGGTCCAGGTTGAACGCCGCCGCAATCTCGCTCCAGTAGTGCACCGCCGCTCCGCCCAGCGGATCGATGCCGATCTGGAGGCCGGAAGCAGCCACGGACTCGAGGTCGATGACTGCGCCCAGGTCTTTGATATACGCCGGGCGGTAGTCGATCTGCTGAATCAGCCCTGATCTCATGGCCGACTCAAATGTCACCCGCGACACGCCGGCGTTTCCTGCGCGCAGCAGCTCGTTCGCGCGCTTCTGAATTGTGGCGGTGACATCGGACTCCGCCGGACCGCCGTTCGGCGGATTGTACTTGATGCCGCCATCGGCCGGAGGATTGTGCGACGGGGTGATGATGATGCCGTCGCTGAGCCCGGACGTCTTCCCGCGGTTGGCCGCCAGGATGGCGTGAGAGACCACCGGTGTCGGCGTAAAGCCGCCCTCGGCCTGAATGACGGCGTGCACGCCATTGGCCGCCAGCACTTCCACTGCTGTGCGCTGCGCCGCGGCAGAGAGGGCATGCGTATCCATGCCCAGGTACAACAACCCCGAGTAGCCCTCCGCCTGGCGGTATTCGCAGATAGCTTGCGTGATCGCCAGGATGTGCGCTTCGGTGAAGGTCGAGTTCAACGAAGTACCCCGATGTCCGCTGGTCCCAAAGCTCACCGCCTGGTTGGGATCGGAGGTGTCGGGCCGGCCCGAGTAGTAGTTCGACTCCAACGCTTCGACGTCAATCAGCAGTTCTTTCGGAGCTGGCTTGCCGGCCAGCGGATGCAGTGCCATACCGCCATCATAGTCGGCTGTTGCGGCTGCTGGCCGCAGGGTGTATAAATGCAGACAGTCTTGTCCGTTTAAGAGGCATCCATGACGAATACCCGCCGAGCGTTCCTCTCCTCCTCAACTGCTCTCGCCGCCGCCGCGGCCACCTCCGCCGCGCCGCCGCTGCCCACCGTGCAGTTCGGCGGAAAGCACGAGATCAGCCGCCTGCTGATCGGCACCAATCCGCTCATGGGCTATTCGCACCACAACAAGATCCTCGACCAGTGCATGCGCGAGTGGATGACGCCCGATAGGCGCATCGAAACTGTGCTGGCAGCCGAGCGCGCCGGCATTACCACCTGGCAGCTGCACTACCACAAGGACACCATCGACATCCTCAAAGGCATCCGTGAGCGCGGCTCCAAAATGAAGGTCTTCCTGCTGAGCGATTTCGAGTTGCACAAGGATTTCAGCATGATTCCTGAGGTGGCGAAGCTGGGCTTCATCGGAATGGCCCACCATGGCAACCGCACGGACGAGGCCTTCCGCACGAAGAGCATGGACCGCGTGCTCGAGTTCGTCAAGCGGGTCAGGGAAACCGGAATCATGGCGGGCGTCTCCACGCACAATCCCAAAGTCGTGGAGTGGATCGACGAAATGGGCTGGCCGGTGGACTACTACATGACGTGCCTCTACGGCGCCAGCCGTACCCCGGAGGAGACGCGCGCGCTTTGCAATGGTGAGCGGGGACTCGGTGAGGCGTTTCTCGAGAAGGACCCTGAACGCATGCTGGCCGTCGTGCGCAAAACACGCAAACCCTGCCTGGCATTCAAACTCCTCGGCGCAGGCCGCGCCGGTTACGACAAGCCGCAGGTGGCGCAGGCCTTCAAGTTTGCCTACGCAAACATGAAGCCCGGCGACGCGGCCATCGTCGGCATGTGGCCCAAGTTCAAGGACGAGATCGCCGAGAACTGCGCCATCGTGCGCGAACTGCACGCCAGCTAGTCCTGCCGCAACACCAGCCACGGATCGGTGCGCGATGCGCGCCATGCCGGCGCCGCGGCCGCCAGCGCGGCGATGCCGCCCATCAGAGAGCAGGCGATGAGGAAGGCCGCGGGGTCCGTTGCGCTCACGCCGAAAACAAGCGCTTCCGCGAATCGCGACAGCACTGCGCAGCCGGCCAAACCGGCCGCCACGCCTCCCGACAGCAGCCAGGCGAACCTGCCCAGCACCGCCGTCACCACGCCGGCTGGCTGTGCGCCCAGTGCCATGCGAATGCCGATCTCCCGCGACCGCCGGCTCACCGAGACGGAAATCAGTCCGTAGAGCCCTACCGCCGCCAATAGCGCCGTGAAGCTGCCCAGTCCGCTCAACGATGACGCGACCAGGCGTTCGCGGGAGAGTGCGCGGTCCAAGTGCTTCTCCATCGTGTCCGGCACAAACGGCAGTTCCCGGTCCACGTCCCGGAACGCGCCACGCACGGCGCCCAGGATCGCCTCCGGCGGCGGCCCGGTGCGCGCGTACAGAGTGATGAGCCGCTGATAGTCAGCCGCCAGCGGCAAGTACACGCATGGCGCGATCTGCGTTTCGCGGAAATTCCGCATGCGTCCGTCGCGCACCACGCCGACCACGGTGAACTGCTGCTTCGTGCGCGGCAATACGAGAGTCCGGCCCAGAGGGCTGTGGCCCGGCCAGAAGCGCTCCGCCATCTGTTCGTTGATGACCACCGACGCCGTTTCGGTGTCGCGCAGGTCGCGCCCCTGCCGAAGGGGCAAGCCTGCGGCCGCGAAGTACCGCGAAGTGACGGTATTCACCTGCACATTCGCTGTCGCGCCGTTCACCGTCACGTCTCGCGCGCCGCGAAAGCCGCCTAGCGGCACCGTCTTGACGTATGCCGCGTCCTCCACGCCGGGCAACTCGCGCACGCGCCGCAACAGTTCGGCGAGCATCCGCTGGCCCCGCATCTCGTCGTATCCGGCGGAGAGCAGATCCACGTCCGCCATCAGCGTGCGGCCCGCGCGGAACATCGGGTCCGACGCCTGAATCCGGTCCATCGTCCGCTGGAACAGGCTCGCGCCAGTCAGCGCCACCAGGCAGATGGCCACCTGGGCGGAGACGAGCGCGTCCGCCAGCCCCATCCGACGCCCGCCGGCAGTGCGCGTCCCGCCCACGATCAATGCCAGCACATCGCAGCGCCACGCCTGCCTCAGCGGGGCTATGCCTGCCAGCAGCGCCGTCGCGATGCCCACTGCCGCCGCGAAGCCCGCCACGCGGAGGTTCATGCTCAAGTCGAGATTCAAGGGCAGTCCGAACGGAGATTCAAAGCGTCGCAGGGCCGTGATCATCAGCACGGCCGTCAGAAGGCCTGCCGCCGCACCGGCAGCCGCCAGCAGTCCCGACTCCAGCAACAGAGTGCGTGCCAGCCTCGCCCGCCCCGCGCCGATCGCCACTTGGATGCCGAACTCCCGCTGCCGGCGCACCGCGCGCCCCAGCAGCAGATTAGCCACGTTGAAGCACGCCATCAGGAACGTCAGTCCCGCCACCGCCGCCAGCACCGTCAGGTAGTTCCTGACCGACTCCCGGCGATCCGGCCAAAACCGCGCCTGCTGAGTCGGCAGCACCACGGGCCTGAACTTCCACACGTCCACCGGATGCGCCGCGTAGAAGCGTTCCGATACGGCCTCGGCCTCGCTCTTCGCCCGCTCGAGCGTGGCACCCGGGCGGAGCCGCCCCGTTACCAGCATCCAGTGGCTGCCCGCGTTGGAGAAGGGCAGCACCGGGAACACTGCACGTGCGCTGGCCGGAATCCATAGCTGAGGCGGCTTGCCCCAGTCGAGCACCACGCTCTGGAAGGAACTTGGAATCACGCCGATCACAGTGAACACCTGCGCGTTGATCACCAGCGTGCGGCCCGGGACGCCGGGATCCGCGCCGAACCTTTCCTTCCACAGTTGTTCACCGAGAATCGCCACTTGTCCGTCCTCGGGGCGGAACGTGCGTCCCAGCAGCGGCTGCACGCGAAGCATCGCGAAGTAGTTGTTGCTCACCAACTCCGTTACCAAACGCTCTGTTGATTCGCCCAGCCGCGCGTTTACCGGAATGCGCGAGTACGCCGCCAGCGTTTCAAACGACTGCGCCTGGCTCCGCAGCATCTCGTAGTGGGGCCAGGCGTGGCTGCTGAACGTCGCCCGGCGGTCGTCGCTCTTCTGATATATGCTCACCAGAGCGTCCGCATCCGGCACGCGCAGCGTACGAAAAAAGATCGCGTCGGCGACGGAATAAACCGCCGACGCAGCGCCAATGCCGATTCCGAGCGAAACCACTGCCGCCACGCTCGCCACCGGTGTGCGACACAGGCTCCTCAGCGCCAAATGCAGATCCCGAGCCCAGCCCTCCAGTGAGGGCCAGCCCCAACTCTCCCGGGCAGCTTCCCGCACCAGTTCCACATTCCCGAACTCGGCTCGCCCGGCCCCGTCCGCCTCCATCATCTCCAGATGGAAGCGGATCTCCTCGTCCAACTCGCGTTCGAATTCAGCGCGGCGGCGCAGTGCCCGGAGTTTGTTCCAGAGCCGCCGCATCAGGCCGACTCCAGCACTTGCCCGATGGCTGCCACCATGCGCCGGAACTCTTCTGTTTCGCGGCTCAACTGCTTGCGGCCGTCCCTGGTCAGGCTATAGAACCGAGCCTTCCGGTTGGTTTCCGAAACGCCCCAGTCTGCGGTGACCCAGCCCTGCACCAATAGCCGTTGCAGCGCGGGATACAGCGAACCCTCGCCCACCTGCAATACATCGCTGGAAGTCTGCTTGATCCGCTGCGCGATAGCGTAGCCGTGGAGAGGTCCGCGAGCGAGAGTGCGCAATACCAGCATGTCCAGCGTTCCCCGCAGGAGGTCCAGTGTCACTGGGTCTGTTCCCATAGAATATCGATACCTCGATATTCGAAGGATACGCAAGGAAGCCCACCCGGTCAAGCCGGGCAGCCGCCGCTACTTGGTGTAGACGCAGCTCACGTTTTCGGGCTTGATGTACCAGGGCTTGTAGTTGGCGGCCTTCGGATCCATGCAGCCGGCCAGATTCAGCAACTCCACCTTGCGAAACTCCACCGGGTGGCTCTCAGACTGCAGCGAAATGGTGCCGCCGCGCAGCAGCGTGCCGTCGCGCTTCACCTGCGGATCGTGATTGGAAACGCTGCCGCCGCCAATCTGCGGCATCTCGTATGCCAGCACCGGTTCGCCGTCGATGATGTGCTTGAACGTTCCGTCTCCGTGAACTTCAACCTCCACCCGCACCCATTGCTCGCCGTGATAGGTCTTCGACTTTGAGTTGATGCAGTGCGGAGTGAAGAGCTTGTCGTTCATCACAACATTTGTGCCGGGAGTGCAGAGGTTCGCCGTGGTTCGCGGATCTTTCCCGTTGCCGCCCAGCAACTGCACCTCAATGGAGATAGGGAAGTCCTGGTCCTTTTTCATGCTCCGGGCGGGCTGGCCGTGGAGCATCGCGCCGCTGTTGCGCAGAGCCCAGGCCGGGCCGCCGCCACACTGTTCGCCGACGAAACGGTATTCCACCACCAGGCGATAGTAGGAGAACGCGTCTTTGTAGAAGAGATGCCCGAAGCGGTTGTTAAACTGTCCGCCGTACTGATCGTAGGAGACCTTCAAGGTGCCGTTTTCCACGCGGAATGTGTTCCCGAAGTTCTCCCCCACCTCGTAGCCGGTGATCTTCGGCGTCCAGCCTTCGAGGTCCTTACCATTGAAGAGTTGGATCCAATCCGAAGGTTGCGGCCCGGCCGGAGCCGGCGCGTTTTGCGCAAGGGAAGAGAATGCGATGAGACAGAGGGCGGCGGTGCTGCGAAGCATGCTGTCAGTATATCCGCCGCCGCTACCCGCGAATCTCACGCCGGCAAAACTCCACACCGCCGAGCACGGCCGCTATCAGGCCGCCCAGGCAGGAGTACCACAGCGCATGGGCGATCGGTTCCGGCTTTCCCGTCATCAGTTGCACGGGCAGGCACCACGGCCACCATGGCCCGTACTTCTGTGAGTTGGCCAGAATCGAGCCGGCCACCGTGCAGCAAATGCCAAAACCCGCCGAAGCAGCAAACGTGGCGAACCGCAGGCTCACCCACTGCTGAATCGCAATCACCAGGAGGGACGCGGTGAAAGAAAGAAAGGTGTAATCCCACGCCTGGGCCCAGGGCAACGGGGAGGGGAAGCGCAACTCGGGCTTCAGGTTGGTCAACAGCACGCCGCTCAGCAGGACGCCGAAATTGAGGATCGCCGAACTGGCGAAGACCATCGCACACGGAATAGCCAGTTTCACCACGTACAGAGTCCACCGCCGCACAGGCAACGCCAGCAGGTTCCGCCACCGCTCTCCGGAATGCTCGAGTCCGGCCAGCAGCGCGGTTTGCAGTGTGATGTAGAGGGGCATCATCAGCACCGCCCACAGCACGAAGGAGTTGCGCTGCAGGTTCTCCCACAGCGGTTTGCCGCTCTTGGCGAAGTACTCAGACCTCTGGTGGAACATCAAGAACGAAAGCAACAGAACGACAAACGGGGCAGCCGGCACCATCCAAAATGCCAATGTTCTGCGCAGCTTAAGGAGTTCAGCCCGGAGTACTCTTCTCAGCATCATGCATTCCTCGTCATATCCAGGAAAAGCTCTTCGAGTGTTGGTTCCAATCGTTCGATGGCGTAGACCGAGAATCCGCGCTCCACCAGCAAGCGGTTGATGGCGGCGGACTGTTGGGTGTCACATGCGGGCAGGTTGATTGCCTCCGGTTCCACGGTTTCCGCCTCGAATCCCTGCTGCCGCAGCATATGCGCGGCCACGGATGGCCGTTCCACACCGATGCGCAGTACGCCGCCGCGCCGCGCCCGCAACTCCGCCGGGGTGCCCTCAAACTGGAGCCGGCCCTCGGCGATGATGCCGATCCGCCCGGCGATCTGTTCCACTTCGGCCAGCAGGTGCGACGACAGAAACACAGTCACCCCGTGCTGCGCCGGCATGTCTCTCAAAAGATGCCGCACTTCCTGGATGCCCGCCGGGTCCAACCCGTTTGTCGGCTCGTCGAGAATCACCAGTTCCGGATTGCCCAATAGCGAATTGGCGAGTCCAAGCCGCTGTTTCATGCCCAGAGAAAAGCCCTTCACTAGCCGGGTGGCATCTCCGCGCAGGTCTGCGATGCCCAGCACCCTCCCGATCTCCCGCTCCGGCAGGTCCTTCAACAGGCACGTGTGCCGCAGGTTCTCTTCCGCCGTCAGATGCGGGTAGAGCGAAGGCGCTTCCACCAGGGCTCCAATGCGCCGCCGGCTCTCCAAGGTGCTACCTTCTTTGCCGAATAAAGACAAGCTGCCGGCGGAGGGCCGCAGCAAGCCCAACAACATGCGAATTGTGGTGGTTTTGCCCGCGCCATTTGGACCCAAAAAGCCGTACACCGAACCGGCGGGCACGACCACGTCCAGGGAATCCACTGCCGCGCGCGAGTCGAAGAAACGCGTCAGCCCGCGGGTGGCGATGATTGCATCGTGCATCACCTGGACTAACGATGCGCAGGAGGCAGATATTTCGTTAAATCATCTCCCGCAACAGTTCCTGGCGAGGCTGGGGGATGACCACCTTGTTCACCAGCAGTCCCTTGCGAGCAATCGACTGTGCGCCTGCCTCCACTGCGCTCTTCACCGCGGCGACGCTGCCCGTGCAGGACGCAAAAGCCTTGCCCCCCAGAGCCATCGCCAGCCGGACTTCCACCAGTTGCACGTTGGCCGTCTTCGCCATCGCGTCCGCGCCTTCAATGAGACTCGCCACCGAGAAGCTCTCGATAATGCCCAGCGCTTCCAGTTGCGTCACGTTGGCAGAGCCGCTGAGCGCCGGGAAGATATCCTCGTGCACGTTCGGGATCACGAATGTATCGATCACCGAGAAGTCACCCGCCTGCATGCCGCTTTCCACGGCCGCGCGCACGTCTGCCACATCGCCGCGTACCAGCACCATGTACTTGCCGCTGCAAATCGTGCGGCTCAATACAAGCTCGACGTCCGCCGCTTTCAGCATTGCATCGCAAACCAGGAATCCGGCGGCGATGCTGGAGAGTTCGATCAATCCAATAGAGTTGCGAGCCACTGTGCGTGTCCTTTTCTGCTCAGGCTTCAATTTCGATGACGTCGGCTGCGACGCGTGTCACGCGTCCCGCGATGCTCGAGTGGATGTAGGCGCCCTGGTCGCCGTCGTTCGGTTTGGCAATCGCCTCGCCCACCTTCACCCCTGCTCCCACGGCCACGCACGGCGCCGCCGGCTTGCCGGCGTGCTGTTTGGTCAGAATGCATACCCGTTTGGGCTGCGGCTCGGCGCTGACGAACGGCGTGTGCCCTTCCCACTGCTCCACCTGCAGCCGCTGGCGCAACTGCGTTTGCGGCACGCGCCGGTACTCCTTCATCGGGTGGACGCGCACCGGCTTCTGTTGGGTGAACTTGATGCCCGCCGTGCGCAGGTCGACCTTAGCCTGGTCGCAGGCCTCTTTCGGATACAGGTCCTCGGGGCAGGCATATAGCGTGCACAACCCGCAGCTGCAGCAAAGCTCACCCCACTGGCTCCAGTTCTCCTTGCCTGCCAGCGTGAAGCCCAGCGTGCGCATCACGCGGTGCGGCTGCACGTCGTAGCCCAGCAGGTAGCGAGGGCAGAACTCGGTACAGTAGCTGCACTGGTCGCAGGCCGATTTCCCGATGTGCGCCATGGCCTCTTTCGGCCGGCTCTTGCGCTGCACCAGCGAATGGTCCAGCGGCAGGACGATCAGGCCGCAGGTCGTCTTGGTCACCACTCCGGTCAGATCGAACGTGAGCTGGCCCATCATCAGCCCGCTGACGAAGATGCCCACCTCGTCCCGCGTTACGCCGCCCGCCACTTCCAACAGGTCGGCGTAGGTGCACCCGAGTGGCGCCCAGAACGAGCACGGCTTGCGCACGCAGCCGCTGACGGAGAGAAACTTCTTCGTCACCGGCTGGCCTTGCATCGCCATCTCGACGTTGTAGAGCGTCTCCACGTTGTTCACCACGCATCCTACCTGCAGCGGAATGCCCGCTGCGGGAATCAACCGCCCCGTGGCCGCGTAGACGATTTCATACTCATCGCCGGAAGGATAGAAATCCCCCAGCAGCGTCATCTCGATGCCCGCCTTCGCGGCCAGCGGCTCCACCGCCACCACGGCCTCTTTGTTCTTCTCCTTGATGCAGAAGCGGCCCTGCTTCGCGGTCACCGCATCCATCATGCGCCGCATGCCGGATACCATCTGCGCCGGATAGCGCTTCATCAGCTCGAAGTCCTTGTGCAGCAGCGGTTCGCACTCCGCCCCGTTGGCGAGCACGAACTCCGCCTGGCTCCTGGCCTTGACTTCGGTGGGGAATCCGGCGCCGCCTGCGCCGACCACTCCCATTTCACGCAGAGTTTGACTGAGCATGGATATCTGTCGGAACCCCCAGGATAACGCAGCCGCTTACGGCTTGAATCCCAATGCCACGATGGCTGCGCCGAGCGGCCGAGGATCGCCGTTCGAGGGCTTGTACGGCTTTCCAACGCGCAAAGTCACCTGTACCGGTCCTGCCGGGCCCGCGGGCAGAGCCCACTGCTGCTCGTGCCAGCCCTGTGCCGTGTAGGAACGAATCCCCAGGCTCTGCCCGTCTAACAGCAATTCCAGATCCACCCTGCCCATGTCTTGAAACTGCACGGGTCCAAAGTTGATCCGCACCGCAAAACTCCTGGCGTCCGCCGGTCTTTGCAGCGCAAGCGACGCCTGCGGCTTCATCCACCGGAAACCTGCTTCTATTGCATGCCAGCCGTCCAGAAAGAGCCACGCCGGATTGCCCTCCGCCATGTCCACAAACGACGGATTTGGGGCTCCCGGCACACGCTGCTGGAAGCTCAGCACACGCCTTGCCGGATTCCAAGACGCCGTTTGAACCGTCGCCTCCTGCAGCAATCTCCGGCCCTCGGCGCTGTCGATCGGATCCACGCGGAAGTCCCGCGCCGGCTGAAACCACCTGTACGCCGCACTGACGCCCCAGGGATGCAGCGAAAGCGGTGCGCGGTCATACACAATCGATTTCCAATCCGGGTGGGCGGCCAGCGCGCCTCCAACCTGCTGCACATACCCGCGTACCTGCTGCGCCGCCTCCAGCGCTACACCGCGTTGTTTGCGCAGGATCAAGTAGTTCGAAGGGATCCAGAGCAGGAAGAAGATCCCAATGCACACCGGGCTGATTCTCTCGGCGGCAAACGCCGCCGCGATCGCCAGTCCGATCAGCGGAAGGTAGAGGTACACCGCATACGTCCGCTCCGGCAGAAACCACAGTGGTCCCAGGAGCACGGCAATCCCCGCCACTCCCAGCCAAATCCGGCGGTCTTTCAACCACCAGGCCGCCGGAATCAGCAGCAGACCCGAGTACGGAGCTAACAGGACTTTCGCCGAATAGTAGGAGATGGTCGTCCAAAGCGCCGCCCCGGTGAAGCGGAAGGTGTAAGGCGACTCAACCGTCTTTGGCGCCAACATGGCCTGCAATCCGAAGTTCACGCTCACTGCAAAGAACGGCAGCAAACGCTTGAACTTCCGCTCTCCCAGCAGCCACTCATAGAGCAGGAGGAACATCGGCAGTGCCACCGCAGTCTCCTTGGTTTTGTATGCCAGCCAGAAGGGAATCAGGGCCAGGAGCCAGCGCCCATTCAGGTACGCCAGCAGCGCCAACAGCACGAAGAACGCGCAGCCCACGTCGAAAACATACATGGGCTTCCAATAGGCGTCGAAACACGCCATGTGGAATGCGAAAAGAAGCGCGCCTGCGCATGCGTTCACCTGGGTCGCGCCCAGCCTTCGCAAAACCAGAAACACCAGCACGACATTGAGCAGATGCAGCGCGTGCAAGACGCCGATGTACACCGGAAACCGCAGCCCCTCCGTATCGCCCAGCAGGCGGTAGTAAGCGTGGCCTACGGGCCGGAAGTTCCACGTCGAGAACTTCGGAGAGACGAGTTCTTTAGCGAAGTACGACACTTCCGCGCCGCGCGTCTGCACCAGGTTGTCGAGATCGTCGTCACTGAAGTAACCCTTATACGCTGCCCTGTTGGCGGCCAGGAAGAGCACGGTTAGAGCTAGAAAAACCAGGATCAGGCGCCGCGGCGACATTGAGCGCCATTATACCGAGCTGCCCTATTCGACCGCCGCCCAGGATGCCGCCAGTCCGCACTCCAGGAGGATGCGCGGTTAATGTGGTCAGCGGCTCAACACCACATGCACTAAATCCACCGCGTCCCCTGCTGCGTCACACAGTCTTTGGGAGCTGTTCGGCTTGCCTTCTCCCCTATCTGCAATGCGCGGAAATCCCTGTTTCCACCACTATCGAATTCGAGTTTCCATCAAGCGCCGCCGATATCCGAAAGATAGCCAGATTGGGGAGAAACTGCGGCATCAGTAGCTTGCTATTTCGGGCAAAGCAATATTGAATAGAATCAGCTCTGAAAAAGTGAAGATGGCGCAGCCGGATATTGGTAGACGGTTGCCCCGGATTTGATGACTGAGTCCCCTCCTCCGGTCATCACTTCACGCGAATCGGCCCGGTGAAACTCCTCCATCACCGGGCCGAATCCTTTTCCAGTCTGCTCAGTTCCCTGGCGGCAATCCGACGGCGGCTACCAGTGCCGCCATTCGTGGATCGCCCGCCAGTGGTTTCAGCCGCGGATCGCTCTTCACCCAGATCATCTGCGGCTCTCGCCGCTGCAGCGCCAACTGCAAGCAGTCGATTGCACGCTCCTTTTGTCCGAGTGCCGCCCACAGCCGTGCAGCGTCCATGTAATCTTCCTTGCCCTCGCGCGCCTCATTTTCGAGCAGCGGTGCGTCAGCTTCAGCCCGCGCCCTGTCTCCGGAGTAAAACGCTTCCAGCGCTCTCGGCTCCAACTCTCGTTCTCCCCGCACCTTGCGGGCCTGCATCATGGCCTGCCGGGCCTCCGCGTTCTTGCCGGCCATCCCGAGTGCCATCCCATAATCCCAGTACACGTCCTGATGCACGGCTTTCAATTCCAGCGCGCGCCGGTACTGCTGGGCCGCCTCCTCATAGCGGCCCGACGCCAGCAGGCAATATCCGTACCCATAGCTGGCCATGTTCAGATTCGGATCCAGCTCCAGCGCCAGTTGGAACTCCCGCTCTGCTTCCGCCATCCGGTTCTCCGGAGCAAGCAGTGCGATCGCATATAAACCGTGCGCCAAAGCAGATGACTGGTCCACTTCCAACGCCTTGCGGAACGCCGCCTCCGAGTCCGCCCATTTCCAGTAGTGAAACGCCAGGCTCAGCCCCAAAGACGTATGTGCCTCGGCCAGCCCGGCATCCAGGCGGATGGCTTGCTCGGCCAGATTCCGCGCCTTGGTCCAGGGCTCCATATCCAATTTCAGCGCGTAATATCCTGCCAGCGAATACGCCATCGATTGCGATGCCAAGGCCGGCGCGTAGCCCGGTTCCAACTTCAGCGCATCTTCAAAGTAGAAGATTGCCCGCCTCAAGCCCTCTTCCGACGCCAGATTCAACTGCTGCCGTCCGCGCAAGTAGAGGTTGTACGCTTCGAGATTTTCTGTTGCCCGCGCTTTCGACGCTGGCTCCCTCCCGCTTCTCACCTGGACTCGCAGCGCATTCGCCACCGACTGCGCGATCTCGTCCTGGATCGCGAACACGTCCTTTGCCTTGCGCTCATAGATCTGCGACCACAGCGAGGCCCCGTCAGAGACCTTTGCCAGCCGCGCCACCACTCTCAGGCGGTCACCCTGCCTGCGCACGCTCCCCTCCACCACCACCGAAGCGCCCACCTTCTGCCTGACCTCGTCCAGCGACGCCGGCCGCTTTTGGAACTGCGCCATCAGGCTCCTCGCTACCACCTTCAAGCCCGGCACCCGGGACAACCGGTCGATGATCTCCTCGGTCAAGCCCAAGCTGAAGTACTCGTTTTCCGGTTCCGCTCCTACGTTCTCAAACGGCAACACCGCAACCGTCGCCGCGGGAGCCTGCGTCACCCGCCGCATGTAGTTCGCCTGCCAGAAACCCAATCCGATGCCTACAGCCGCCAGTCCGGCCAGAATGCCCGCCAGTTTCCAGCCCCGGGGCAGGGAACCGGCGCCCTCCTCCTCTTTCGCTTCTGCTCCCGCCCGCAATTCAAACACAGGAATATAGCCGCCCTTCGGCAGCCCGATCACCACCTGGTCCTCTGCCCCGGGCCCTGCATAATACTCCTCCAAGCGGCTCCTCAGCCGCCTTGCCTCCACTCGCACAATCGGATCGATCCGCGGGTCGAAGCCCGCATCCCGCTGAAATGCCTCCATCCCCAGAACGGATTCTTTCAAGCGGTCGGTCTCCCCCGCCAGCGTCCGCTCCACCAGATGCGTCAGGAAGCCCGGCAGCCGGCCGGCATCGGCGAATCCCGCACTCGACACGATCTTTGACAAGACCGCCCGCACTTGCTCGTGGCTGGGACGTTGTTCCATGATTTCAGTGAGTTACACGACCACTATACCGTAAATCCTACCTCCCGCTACTCGTTTCTATGACGCTTCGGGCTGCAACCTGAAGCCATGCAACTCGCTCCCCGCTACCACGCTTTCGACGCTCTCCGCGGTTCGATGATGCTCCTCGGCATCGTGATCCATAGCGCAGCCGCCTATTGCACCTTCCCTGATGTCTGGTGGCTGAAGGACCCCAGTACTTCCCGCTTCATCGATCTCTTGATGCTGTTCGTGCACTCCTTTCGCCTGCCCGCCTTTTTCGTCATGAGCGGCTTCTTCGCCGCGCTGCTCTTCTCTCGCCGCGGCTGGCAAGGGTTCCTGGAGAACCGTGCCGCGCGTCTCGGCCTACCCTTTCTGCTGGGGAGCCTGGCAATGTTCCCGTTTCTCAAGATCTCCAGCGTTTACTGCTACTTTCTTACCCGAGATCCCCGCCCCTGGCAGCGCACCCTGAGTTGGCTGGGCCAGGGCCGCCTGGAAAGCGACATCGAACCCATGCACTTGTGGTTCCTGGAGACGCTGATGCTCGTTTCCCTGGCAGCCGCGCTGCTCGGACCTTGGCTGTCCAGGGTGCTTTCCCGGCCTTGGTTCGCTTCCTTCCTGTCCCCTTGGGTGGGCATACCAGCCTGCTCCTTTCTGACCTTTCTCACCCTGCTCCCCATGGAGTTCGGCATCCTGGACACGCCGGACAACTTCGCGCCCTATTTCCGCATTGTCCTTGCCTACTCTGTCTTCTTCGCTTTCGGCTGGGGGCTTTATTGCCATAGAGAGATGCTGGACCGTCTCAAGGCCGCGCCCGCCGCGCTCTTCGCTCTCGCCGCCATTCTGATCATCCCCACTTCGATGGCCATCGCTCCTCAATTCGCCGCCCGCCCTCTCCGCCACTGGCCGGCCTTTCTCGCCACGGCTACCCTCACTTCCGCCGTGGCGTGGCTGATGATCTTCGCTTTGATTGGACTTTTCCTCCGGCGCTGTTCGGACCCCTCCCCGCGCACGCGCTATCTTTCTGACTCCGCCTACTGGCTGTACCTCTTCCACCCGCCTGTCCTGGTCGCCATCCAGATTCCGATGCTCGGGCTCGCCTGGCCGGTCGCCGTGAAATTCCTCATCGGAATCCTCCTCGCCACGCCCGTCCTGCTCTACTCGTATGACCTTCTGGTCCGCGACACCTGGATCGGCGTGATCCTCAATGGCCGCCGCTACCCCCGCGGCCTCCCCGGCGGAGCGGCTTCCGCCGTGTTGCCTGCCTCCGCTCCCGTTGCAGCGGAAGCATGACTTCAGGCTGAGTTCCACGCCGGATTCTTTGCTCCCTCTGTCCTGCTACGATGGCTGTTGTCTTATGAAGATCGCCGTCGTTGGACTCGGTTTCATGGGCCTCACTCATCTGAAGGCCTACAAGAGAATTCCCGGCGTGGAAATCACCGCCGTCAGCTCGAACGACCCCAAGGTGCTGGCTGGTGACCTCTCCGGAGTCCAGGGCAATTTCAGCCTTGAAGGCGAAGCCGTGGACTTCTCCTCCGCCGAGAAGTTCGCCGACGCCCTCGAGTGCGTCCGGAACTGCCAGGCTGATGCCGTGGACCTCTGTCTGCCCACCAACATGCATGCCGCCGCCTCCGTTGCCGCCATGCAGGCCGGCAAGCATGTCCTGGTCGAGAAGCCCATGGCGCTCTCAGGCGCCGAATGCGACCAGATGATCGAGTGCGCCCGAGCCACGGGCCGCGTGCTGATGAGCGCCCAGGTCCTACGCTTCTTCCCGGCCTATCTCCCCCTCATCGAAGCCGTGCACTCCGGCACGCTCGGCGCGCCGCGCCACGCGCTGTTCCGCCGCCGCTGCGCCGCCCCCACCTGGGGCGCTTGGCTCACGAATAAGTCGCTTTCGGGTGGAGGCGTCTTTGACCTTCTCATCCATGACATCGACATGGCGCTGGTCTGCTTCGGCGTCCCCCAATCTGTCTCCGCCTACGGCCACGAAGACCTCTCAGGCGGCATCGACCTGATGACCGCCCAGCTTCAATACGCCTCCGGATTGAATGTCACCATCACCGGCGGCTGGCACCTGCCCTCTGCTTACCCATTCTCGATGGAGTACACCGCTGTCGGCGACCAGGCCGCCATCGAGTACAGCTCAGCCGGACGTCCACCGCAGTGGTATGCCCGCGGTGAAAGTTACCCGCTTCCGCTCGCCGAAACCGACGGGTACCAAGCCGAAATCGACTACTTTGTGGAATGCTGCCGCTCCACGCTCCAGCCGGAACGCTGCCGGCCGGAGTCTTCCGCCGCAGCCGTGAAACTCGCCCTGCTGCTCAATGAAGCACGGGCCCGTCAGGGAGAAATTCTGCCATGCCAACTCTAAAAGACCGTGAAGTCGGGATCTTCTTCTGGGCTGAACCCGACGCTCTCGCCACCATCCGCACCGTCAAGTCGTGCGGCGTCGTCTCCGGCCAGCTCGGGGTCGATGGCTCCGTCGTCCTGAACGACGAAACCGCCGCGGCCTGGAAGGCTGCCCTCGCGGCCGAGGACTTCCATCTCTGCACCGTCTTTGCCGCCTATGAAGGTGAGAGTTATGCCGACATCCCCACAGTGGAGCGCACGGTCGGCTTTATCCCCGCCGCCACTCGCGATGCGCGCGAATTGCGCACTCGCCAGGTGATCGATTTCGCCGCCGCTCTTGGCGTGAAGAGCTTCGGCTGCCATGTCGGCTGCATTCCCCACGACACCGCGCACCCCGACTACGCTCCGGTTCTGGGCCTCGTCCGCCGCATTGCCGACTACGCCGCCTCTTTCGGCATGACGTTCTGCCTGGAGACCGGTCAAGAACCCGCCGCACAACTGCTCGAGTTCTTCCAAGTGGCCGCCCGCCCAAATCTCCGCATCAACTTCGATCCCGCCAACATGATTCTCTACGGATCCGGAGAGCCCATCGCCGCCTTCCATCTGCTCGCCAAACATGTCGTCAGCGTCCATGGCAAGGATGGCGATTGGCCGAGTTCCGACCAGCCGGGCTCCCTCGGCACCGAACGCCTCCTGGGCGAAGGTTCCGTCAACATCCCCAAGTTTGTTGCGGCTCTCCGGGAGGAAGGCTACGTCGGCCCGATCTGCGTCGAATCCGGAGTGCATGGCGAAGAACAGCGCTGGCAGGTGCTTTCCAACGCCGTTGCGCTGCTGAATTCACTCCGCTGAACTCACTTCGGCCCGCTGCCTCGGTTCGGATTTTCCGGCACCGGCAGCGGGCCGTGCGTTTCCGGATTCCGGTCCAGCCGTTGTTCGCTCAACAATGAACCGCAGCCCTATCTCTCCCCACCAGCTAAGTCGACTCATCGGCTTCCGTCCAACCATCTCACTCCCGCCCAACTCCATCCACATCGCGCTTCCCGCTCGGGCCTTAAGCAGATTGCCCCGAACCGGGTCTCTATCCTGATTCTCTTCCATCACACTGACAGATTCGATCCGTGCGGGTCTCCTCAATTTCGGCCGCACAGCTCCGCCCGCGCCCAGGACGGCCGATTCGTTTACATTGATTAAAACGGAGATTTGCACAGAATACTCGACTGGAACCTTCCAACGATTTCCGGCGTCTATTCGTCTGTTTAACAGGTCGCTCTATCCGATGCGCCGCGCTTGTTCCGCTCTCGGCCTGTTCCTCCTGCTCTGCGCCTGTCGCCCGCGGGAGACTAGCGTTGTCCCAGCTCGCCAAAGCGCTCCTGGCCGCATCTCCGCCTCCTCTGTCCGAGCCACCGGTACCATCAAAGCGGTCCGTGAGTTCACCGTCCAGGTGCCGCAGATTTCGGGCCAGTCCGGCCGACTCACCATCACGAAGATTCTGAGCAGTGGAACCCGCGTCGAACCCGGCGATACCCTGGCCGAGTTCGATCGAACGCAGCAGGAAGACAACGCCCGCGATTCTCAAGCGAAGCTGGACGACCTCAACCACCAGATCGACCAGCGCCGTGCCGAGAACCGCGCCAACGCCGAAGCTCGCTCCAGCGAGTACCAGATTGCCGAGGCCGATCTGGCCAAGGCCCGCCTCCAACTCCGCCGCAATGAGACCCTGAGCGAAATTGAGCGCGCGAAGAATGAGGAACGCGCCGCAACTGCCACTCTACGTCTCGAATCCTTGAAGAAGTCTCACGCCTTTCGGCTCAAGTCCGACGAAGCCGCTCTCCGCATCCTGGAATTGAAACGGGATCGCCAGGCCGTCGCCCTAAAACGTGCCGGCACCAACGTTTCACGGCTCATCGCCAAAGCGCCCCATGGCGGCATGGTTGCTGTGGAGTCGATCTGGCGGGGAGATTCGCGCGGCCCGGCTCAGGAGGGCGATCAGGTGTGGCCCGGCCAGTCTCTCCTGCGGCTGTTTGATCCCCAGGAGATGGAGGTCCACACCTCTGTCGGAGAGCCTGACGGAGCTGTCCTCCAGGCCGGTTCCAGCGCCACTGTTGTCCTGGACGCCTATCCCAGTTTGACGTTTCCCGCCCGGTTCCTCACCTCCAGTCCCGTCGCTGCTTCGGACCTGGGCAGTCCCATCAAGCGATTCGCCGCCCGCTTCCTGATTGAGAAAATCGATCCCCGCCTCCTGCCCGATCTCTCGGCTGCCGTCGTCATACAACCTCCGCCGCCAAAGGCTCACCCATGAAGCCCCGATCCATCGTCGTTGCGTTGGTCCTGCTGGGCCTCGCCGCTGCCGGTGCAGCTGCCTTTATTAAGTACCGCGGTACGAACGCCACCTCCGCGCTCCCCTCCGCTCCGGCCCGCCGCGGCGAATTCCTCGTCATCGTCAAGTGCCGCGGTGAACTTCGCGCACGCCGTTCCGTCCAGGTCACTGCTCCCATGAATGTGCCGGACCTGCGTATCGTCTGGCTTGCACCGCCCAACTCCGCAGTGAAAGAGGGCGATGTGGTCGTCCGCTTCGATCAATCCAGTGCCAAACAGATCCTGCAGGAAAAGGAGGCGGCGCTGAAGCAGGCCGAGGAGACCCTCAACCAGGCGATCGCGGAAGCGCGCATCACCGCCGAATCCGACCGGCGCGATCTCGCCACCGCCACCTACGAAGTGGAGCGCGCTCGCCTCGAGGTCTCCCGTGTAGAAATCCTCTCCGCCATCCAGGGCGAGGAAGCCCGCATCAATTTGGGGCTCGCTGACCGCAAGTTGAAAGTCCAACAGGCCACCGTTCAACTCCATGAGGCCTCTTCCCGCTCCAAGACCGCCTCCCTGACCCGCCTCCGCGACCAGGCCGTTTACGAGGTCAATCTCACGCGCGAGCGCCTCAGCAAGATGGAGGTCCGCTCGCCTTTGTCCGGGGTCATCGTCTTCATGCCGAACTACTCCCAGGGCTGGATGAACGCCAAACCGTTCAAAGTGGGTGACCAGGTCTGGCCGGGCGGCTCCATCGCCACGATCCCGGACCTGCTGTCGCTTGAGATGGAAGGCAAGGTCGAAGAGATCGATCGCGGCCGCATCGCGCTTGGCAACGACGTCCGAATTCGCGTGGATGCCCTGCCCGAGCTGAGCGTCCCTGCAAAACTAACCGACCTTTCCGTGATGACTCAGGTCTCCTTTGATTGGCCTCCCTCCTACAGTTTTCGCGCCTACGCCGCCATCCCGCAGCCTGATGGCCGCCTGCGTCCTGAGATGAATGCCTCCATGGACATCGTCATCGATCGCCTCTCCGATGCCATCAGCGTCCCGGCGAAGGCCCTCTTCACCCGCCAGGGCAAGCCCATGGTCTACCTCGCTTCATCGGGCAGCTACCAAGCGCACTTCGTGGAGGTCGTCGCCCGCAATCCCGACGAGGTTGCGGTGAAAGGCCTCAACGCGGGCGCAACGGTTGCCCTCGTCGAACCCGACAGCCAGAGCCCTTCGGCGGCGAGGGGAGGAAAGCAGTGACCATGATTCTCTCGTCCGCCATTGTCCTTGCCTTCGCTTTTGCCCTGGCAGGCTGTCATGACGTCACCGCTCAGGCCGGCGCCAAGGGGGCGCCAGTTGCCTCCGCTTCAGATCTCCCCACCACGACGGTCAAGCGCGGCGATGTCCGCTTCACGGTTTCCGCCCGCGGCGAACTCCAAGGAAGCAACTCCGAAATGCTGGTCGCGCCCATGACTGGCGCCCGCGAGCTGATCATCACTTTTCTGCGCCAGCCCGGAGAACTGGTCGAGCCCGGCGCCGAAGTCGTGCGCTTCGACACTACGGATCAGGAGTTCGCCCTCGCCGAGGCCGAAGCCGATGTCGCCGAATCCGAACAACAGGTCCGCCAGGCCGAAGCCGATGCTTCCGCCAAAGAGGAGGAGACCAAAGCCCTGCTCCTGGGTGCCCGTTCTGATCTGAAGCTGGCTGAATTGGAGGCACGCAAGAACCCGCTGCTCGCCTCCATCGTCGCCCGCCAGAACACTCTCGCCGTCGAAGCCGCGCGAGACCGCCTCCACCAGCTCGAACAGGATTTATCCAACCGCCAGGCCACCTCTCTCGCCGCCATCCGCATCCAGGAAGCCGCGCGCAACAAGGCCCAGGTCAAGGCCGAAACCGCGCGCAAGAATATCGACTCCATGACCCTCAAAGCCAAGTCCGGCGGATACGTCAACATCCAGCAGAACACCAACGGCAATTTCATGTTCTGGGGCATGCAACTGCCCGTCTTTAAGACCGGGGACACGACCCGTGCCGGCATGGCTGTCGCCCAAATCCCCGACTTGCACTCCTGGGAAGTCAGAGCTAAAATTGCGGAGCTCGATCGCGGTCACCTGGCCGAAGGTCAATCCGCCGAGATCTCTCTCATCGCGCTTCCCGGCCGCTCATTCCCCGGCATCATCAAGAACATCGGCGGCACCAACGGCCCCCCCTGGGAACGCAAGTTTGAATGCGTGTTCAACTTGAACCAGCCCGTTTCTGAACTCCGGCCCGGGATGAGCGCCCGCATCCTGGTCACCACGCAGGTGCTGAAGAGTGCCCTCTGGATTCCCTCCCAGGCGCTGTTTGAAAGCGATGGACGCGCCTTCGTCTACCTCAATTCCAACGGCTCGTTTTCTCCAAAGGACGTTAAGCTCGTCCGCCGCAGCGAAAGCCAGGTGGTTGTGGAAGGGCTCTCCGACGGCCAGGTCGTCTCGCTCGCCAGTCCCGATCTGATCTCCCGAAAGAAAGATGGCTCGCAGTCCAGCGGGGCCATGAAGGCGCTGAAAGGATCATGAGGACTCCCCGCATCCTGTCCGACATCGCCGTGAGCCTCGGCAATCTCCGCGCGCAAAAGACGCGCACCTTCCTCACCGCCCTGGGCATCGTCTTTGGCGTCGGCTCCGTCATCGGGATGCTGGCGATCGGTGAAGGCGCCAAGGTTGAGTCTCTGCGCTTCATTGAGCAGCTTGGCGTGCGCAATGTGCTCATTGAGTCCCGCCCTGCGATGAGTGCGGAAGAACTACAGCAGCGGCGGCGGAACTCTCCTGGGCTCACCGAACGCGACATCCGCGTCATTCGAGCCAACCTCGAGGCGCTCGAAGTGCTCTCTCCGCGCAAGAGCATGCACCCTCAGCGCGTCATTCCCAAGCCGGCAGCCGCTGTGCCCGAACTCTACGGCGTCAGTCCCGACTACGCCTCCATTCACAGCCTCAAGCTCACCGAAGGAACGTTTTTCACGCCTCAGGATGAACAGCAGAGTACTGCAGTCTGCGTGCTTGGCGAGAAGGCAAAGATCAGCTTGCTTGGCTATGGCGGCGGGGTCGGCCAGCACGTCAAGGTCAACGACACCTGGCTGGAAGTCGTAGGTGTCCTCTCTTCCCGCATCGCCAGTCCCACTGCCGGCGGTGCCGGCTCTCACGACATCAACAATGTGATTTACGTCCCCTACTCGACGTTTGAATACCGCTACTTCGACCGCTCCCGGGAAATGCGCGACGACATCGATGGCGTCGATGTCCGCCTCAAGCCTTCCGCCGACAGCATAGACGCCGCCAAGATCGTCACCGCCATTCTGAACTCCACCCACCACAACACCGAAGACTTCACTGTCACCATCCCCGCCGCTCTCCTCGCCCAGCAGCAGCAGACCCAGAAGATTTTCACTTATGTCATGGTCGCCATCGCCGCCATCTCCCTCCTCGTCGGTGGCATCGGCATCATGAACATCGTTCTCGCCACCGTGCTTGAGCGCACGCGTGAAATAGGCATCCGGCGGGCTACGGGCGCCCGCCGCCGCGATATTCTTCGCCAATTCCTCCTTGAGTCCATCCTCATCTCCGTCGGCGGCGGCCTCCTCGGAATCACCTTCGGATTCGGTATTTCTCACGCCATTGCGACCTGGGCCGAGTGGGAGACGGTGGTGACCAGTTCCTCCATCGTCATTGCCTTCGGCGTCTCCGTGCTGGTTGGCGTGGTCTTCGGAATCTATCCGGCACTCAAAGCCGCGCGCATCGACCCCATCGAGGCACTCCGCTACGAGTAGCACCGTCCACTTTCACCTGCCCCGGATCCTCTGATGCGGCTTCGCGCCCAGCCCCGAGACAGTGCACGAGGGCTACTCAGGCTGCTCCACCCCGTCCGGTCGGGAAGCTTGTTCTGCCTATGGGAAGTAGAACTGCAACACTAATCCCCCCACGTTCATCCCTTTCACCGACGATCTTGAGTCCTGCTGCCGCAGATAGTAGCCTTCCAGCACAAGCCACTTCCGGAGAACCCATTCCACGCCTACGTCGTACCGCTGACGGTGAAAGGAGTTGTAGCGCCAGTCGTAAAAGGTCTCAACTTCGACATACGGCGTCAACGACTTCGCCTTCACCTTGAACGTTCTCTCCACACGCAACCTTTCGCGGAAGCGCGGAGTGAACACACCGTCCAGAAATCGCAGGTCCCCTCTGAGCCTGTTCTCCACCAGGATCAACTTCGGCAGAAAGAACCGGGGCGTCACCTCTATCAGAGCCGTTTGTTCTGTCCACGGATCCTTGCTGTTCGTAGGCGTCTTCCCGTAAACATAACCGGCCCGGATCATCAGCATCTTGTTCCGGGCTACATCTGGATGCCTCATCTCCCTGCCTTTCACTAGGGGCTCGAAATAGAAATCCATGTGCGCGCCCAGTTGGCCGTCGGTGTAGCCCTCTTCCCTGGTCCGGGTTCCCGCCGCTTGGAGATAGATCCGGCTCGTTGGACTCAACTTGATGTACACCTTCGCCTCAGGCCAAAACTGGTCCGCCAACAGCCCGGCGTGCAGGGTGGCAGGCAGCAACGGCAGGGTCAACGCCAGAAGAACACAAACTCTCACTGCGATCTTCTGATGGCGCATGCTGAGTCCATTCACGCGGGAGGGTGGAGGGTCATCATCGACGGATCGATCGGATTCCGCACCTTGGCTCCCAGTATGCCGATATTATATATTCTCTTGCGTTTCTCCGATCCGCCGAGGCTCCCGCCGATTCTCCCCCGAGTCGCTCCCCTCTGGCGTGGTTTGGACTGGCCCGAGATCTGAATGAACCGCTGCGCCAGTGTGGGCACGCTCAATTCTCCCGAAGCAGTTGTAGTTCCTCGGCGAGTGTTGGCCGCTTCGGTCCCACCCGCGCGTTTCAGTTCATCTCACCGTCGCGTGACGACCTGCCGTAGCCTCTATAACGCCGCCACCAGTTTCTCCCAGATCTCCCGCTGCTCGGCCAGAGCCGCCACACGGTCTTCCACCTTGTCGCTCACTTCCAGAAACGCCCAGCCGTTCCAGCCCGCCTTTGCCATCGCCTGCACCACATGCTGGTACGGATAGCCCGGCGTCTTCAGGTTGTGAATGTGCATCGTCGGCGACGCCACATCCTTCACCATGTCCCACTGCTCCTCAAAGCCCGGATCCACCGTGTTCCGCTGCTCCGAGTTCAACCGGATTCCGACTGCCTGCTTGTCCTTCACACGGTCCATCACGTACTTCATGTTCGGCAGAGTGCCGGGCGCCGTGTGCGCCTCAAGTGCGATCTGTTGACCCAAGTCGCGCGCTGTTTGGGCCACGGCATTCAGATCCTCGGCGATCTTGTCCAGCGTCTGCTCGTGCGGGAACTCCGGCAGCCCGTCGTTCGGCAGCACGCGGATGAACTTCGACCCCACGTCGTGGCTCAATTGCAGAAACGCTTTTACCGCTTCGATCGTCGCCTGCGTCCGCGTCTCGCCGTTATTCGGGGCCTTGCCATACTTCTCCGTGAACAGCCGCACACCGTCCACCGTGGCCATCGCACCCCAGCCCTTAGCGCCGTCGGAATACGGGAAGTGCTCGCTCGTCGCCAGAGACACCAGTTCCACCGGGCTGTCCTTGAATCGCTTATTTACCTCCGCCCGGCCGCTCTTCGAAAGGTCCAGCTCCACGCCGTGCGGGTAGCGCAGCGGGCTCCCGTCCCGCTGCGTGATCACCGTCTTCAGCTCCACCGCGTGCACCTTCGCCGTCGTCAGGTTCTTCAGAATGGCCGGGATGTCCCAATCCTTGCCCCACTCGTACGTTGCCAGTCCAAAGCGGAACTGTGCCTTCTTGGCTGGCGCTGCCAGTGCGCTCATCCCGGCCAGGCCCATCGCTGTCCCCGCCAGCAACTCCCGCCGCGAAACAAACTGTTGATCGTTCAAGGAAGCTCCTCCTACACCTTCTCCGGCACCACATACGGCTTGCGGTATTTGCCCCGCGCCAGTTCGTTGGCCTGCGTTGCGAAGTCGCCGTGGAACTTCTCCGCCGCCGGGTCCATCGCCAGCATCGGCCCCATGGTCAGCGGGCTGCGTTCCACGCCGTTCGCTTTGAGATGCTCGTCAAATCGTCCGAACGCCGCGCTGAACTCCTTGTTTCCGCGAATCCGTTCCTGTGCCTCGCCGGCACTTGCCGTCTTGCCCACGCGGTAAGAGATGTTCGCCATGTGGATCAGCGCCACTGTCTGGTGGCCTTCCTCGATATCGGCGACAAGCGTCTCTTGCTTCCGGCTCCGCACGGCTTCGATGAAGTTCACGTTCAGATTCGGAGACTCCGGACGGAACTGCTGGATGAGCTTTCCGTCCTTGTCGTACGCCTTGTTCTGCGCCACGTAGCCGCCTTCGCAGTAGATGATGGTCCCCTGCCGGATTCCGCAAAGCGAGTCCATCGTCTGCTGCTGGTTCTTGTCCCATGCGGTCTGCATGAGCGACTTCTCTTTCGGCAGCCCCCGGATCTCGAACAGGATCGGCGCCGGCTGGTAGTCATAAAACATCAACTGGCTGTTTGGCGTCTGCCCGTCGTCGTCGTAACCGAAGCGTCCACCCAAGCAGATGACGTGCTTGGGCATCGCCTTGGAGTCGATCGCGATCCGGCATCCGTCCAGAATATGCGGACCCCAGTTGCCCAGTTCGCCATCACCGTACGGCCATTGCCAATGCCAGTCGTAGTGCAGGTTCTCGCGCATCACCGGCAGCACGGGCCCGGGCCCGCACCACATGTCGTAATTGATCGACGAGGGCAGCGGCAGCGCCGCAGTCACCTTCCCGATGCTCGTCCGCGCCGCCCAGTTGATTCCGTGTACGTAACGAATCTTGCCGAGGTTGCCTTTCCTGGCCCAGGCCGCCGCTTCCATGAAGCCATTTGGCGAGCGCGAGTTGCTGGGGCATTGAACGATTCGCTTATATTGCCTGGCCGCCTCCACCATCTTGCGGCCTTCGAACAAATTGTGCGACGCCGGCTTCTGAACGAACACGTCCTTGCCCGCCTGGCACGCCCACACCGTCACCAGCGCGTGCCAGTGGTTCGGAGTCGTTACGCTGACAATGTCGATCTCCTTGTTGTCCAGCAGCTTTCGCACGTCGGTGTAGGCTTCCACGGCTTCGCCTCGGTCGCGCCACTTCTGCACCTCCGGATCGAGGTTCGCGTGATCCACGTCGCAGAACGCAGCTACTTTCACGCCGGCAATCTTCGCGAAATCCCGCGCGTCGCCCTTGCCCTTGCCCCCGATCTTCACTGTGGATCCGACACCGACCACCCCCAGCCGGATCGCATCGTTGGCTCCTAACACTCGCGAATATGAGGCTGCCGTAATGCCTGTGGCCATGAAGCCGCGGCGAGACAGGTGCGTCATGGATCTTCTCCTTCAGGTGCGCTTCAATGAGTTCTCGATCAATTGCGCCCAAATGCGCCGCTGCTCTTTGAGTCCTTCGACTCGCGCTTCCATCGCAGGCGGCCTTTCCAATTCCGGCATGCACCACCCGGACCACCCCGCGTCGATGAGCAGGTCCGTTTGAAGTTGGAATGGAAAGTCCTGGGCGTGCAGGTCCTTCATGTGCATCGTGTCGCCCAGCCGGTCCTTCACCAGGTTGAAGTGCTCCTCGAACTCGCCGCCCGCGGCGTCGCGCGCGTCGCAGTTCAGCTTCACCACAACGTTCTTGTCCGGCACCTGCTTCAGCACCTGTGCCAAGGAAACCAGCTCGCCGGCCGAGCCGTGATTTTCCAGCCGCACTTTCAAGCCCAGTCCCTTTGCCGTCCGGGCTACTTCCCGCACGCCGCCGGCAATCTGGTCGATGGTTTGCTCGCGCGGCACTTCCTTGTGAAAGTCGTTCGGAAAGACGCGGATCCCCAGGCCGCCGATGTCATGGCAGAGCTGCAAGTACTGCTTTGCCTTCTCGATCGACGCGCGATTCTTCGCCGGGTCCACGTAGTCGAATCGCTCACCTGTCGCCAGTCCGAGTAATCGCACCGGGCTGCCGGAGAATTGTCTCTTCACTGCCCGCCGCTGCGCCGCGTCCAACGCCAGTTCCACGCCGTGCGCCGACTGCATCTCCACTCTCAACTCCAGGCCCGTGGCTTGAATCTCGGTGCAGACCTTGATCAGCGCAGCGATGTCCCATTGCTTGCCCCATTGATACGAGGTGAAGCCGAACTTCAGCCTGCTGGTACGCTTCGCCCAGCCCAATAAGGGCAGGGAAATAGCCCCCGCCGCAGCCATTAGGCCGCGGCGGGTCACTTCGGTTTTCTGCTTCATTGCGGTTGGCTCCTAGAAGAGCACTCGTAGTTGGAATCGCATGGAGCGGTTCATGGTCGGGGAACCGCCGCCGCCGTTATACGACGCAGTGATCTTGCCGAAGTCCGTCGAAGTAGGCGTCACGTTCGGCGTGGCCAGTTGGCCGTGGTTGGCCACATTGTAGACGTCCCAGCGGAATTCAAGCTTCGTGCGTTCCTTGATGGAGAAACGCCGCTGCAGGCTTCCGTTGATGCGCTTCGCCGTGTCGCCTCGGCATCCGCCGTAACCATTGATGATGTTTGGGAACACGCGCGCCTGGCCTGTGTTTGCGGTCTGCGAGGCGACCCTCACAAACCCATTGGTGTTGAACCATTGCGCGATGGTATGCGGACCGGTGGAGCAGACGTCACTCACGTTGCCGCTGTAGAAGATCGTGGAGGACCAGGTGAGCAGCTGCCCGTGCTGATACTCGCCCAGCGCAGTCAGCTGGTAACCTCCCAGTATCCACATCAGCACTCCTTCCTGCAGCCACTTGCGGCCCTTGCCGAACGGCAGCTCCGCTACCGCCGCTCCGGTCAGCCGGTGCGGCCGGCCCTGGTTGGACGGCTCCCATGCCGGAGACGCGTCGAATGGATTGGGGAAGTAGTCGGCCGTGTAGTTATAGAGCTTCGTGTAATTCACCACGAAGTTCGAGCCGTTGGAATAGCGCCGCTGAAAGCTGACGTCCAGTTCCTGCGTCTTTACCTTGCCCAATGCCGTAGTTTGCGTCAATCCGTTCATCTGGTTGTACGGCGACAGAATCGCGGACTTGCGGATCGTGCTGCTGGTGAAGAAGCTGCTCGTGCTCATGAACTGATAGAGCATCGGGTTCGATATCTTGATATCGCCGAAATTGTTGAGGTTGTATGGGTTGGTGAGGTTCGTGTTCAGGTTGTTCGCCACCGCGTCGTTGCGCGTGTTGCCGTACCACCAATACTGCGGCGGCAAGGCAGACTGCGACTGATTCAACGGCACGTTGCCCGAATAGCTGCCCGCATAGCCGATATTCAGCAACATCGTGTTGCTCAGCTGATGCTGTACGTCCAGCCGCCACCGGTATTGCAGAGCGTGCGGCCGTTCAAAAGCGGCGAAAGTGAAACCACGTCCCACTGGCGCCATCGGCCCCAGCGATGCGCCCGGCGGCGTGTCGAATCTCGTCCCGTCCGCGCGTTTGGGAAACGGGTCCGTCATCGGCGAAACGCCGGCGGCCGGATTGCCCACCAGCCAGTTCTGGCCGAAGTTGCTCGTATACACCGCAGAAGTCGCCCATGAGTAGCCCAGCTGATTGATGGACTCGTTTTCGACGTTCAGGGTATCGGCAAAGATGCCGGTGCCTGTCCGGATCACCGTCTTGGGCGTGATCTGATAGGCGGCCGCAATGCGGGGCAGCCACACCAGATAGTTGCTCCACAGTCTTCGCGAGTAGTCACCCACTCCAGGGTTCGTCGCGCCGCCCCGCACAGTAAACTGCGACACCGGCACTTCCGGGATCGGGTTCTTGGCATACGCCAGGATCGCCGCGTCCGTGATGGGCAACTTGAGCGTCCCATCGAAAGGTCCGATGATCCGGTTATAGCGTTCCGACGGACCCAATTCGTACTCCATGCGCAGCCCCAGATTGACCGTCAGCCGGGAGTTCACGCGCCAGGTGTCGTGGAAATACGCCGCATAGTATGGGTTGCCCGCCAGCGCCGTGGCGTTCACGTCGGCCGAGGCCGAGGCTGGAAGCCCCATCATGAACGACGCCCAGCTTCCGCCGTAGTTGCCAGTGCCTGCCGAACCTTGCCCGTCGTCGGTCCGCTGCGTGTATGTGCTCGTGTAGTTGAACGAACCCGCATTGTTGCCCGGCGCCCCATTGGTGTAAAACTGGCCCCGCGACTCAAATCCCGCCTTCAGCGTGTGCGGCCCCCGCATGTGCGAC
>JACQZS010000226.1 GCA_016213725.1 Acidobacteriota bacterium
GCAGCAGGAAGAGGCCGATGGGGACGTTCACCTTGTTGAAGAACGGCGCGCCCACGGTGATCTTTTCGCCCATCACGGCTTCAGTGATGACGGGGAACAGCGTGCCCCACAGCACGGCGAAGCAGGAGGCGAGCAGGATGAGGTTATTGAACAGGAAGGTAGACTCGCGCGAGAGCACGCTCTCCAGTTGGGCTTCGCTCTTGAGGTAATCCAGGCGGCGGAAGATGAGGAACGTAGTCACCGTCATGCCGATGAGCAGGAAGCCGAGGAACCACGTGCCGAGCGAGGACTGGGCAAAGGCGTGGACGCTGGAGACCACGCCGCTGCGCGTGAGGAAGGTGCCGAAGATGCAGAGGAAGTAGGTGGCTGAGACCAGCACCATGTTCCACACCTTCATCATGCCCTTCTTCTCCTGCATCATGACGGAGTGGAGGAAGGCGGTGGCGGTGATCCAGGGCAGCAGCGAAGCGTTTTCCACCGGGTCCCAACCCCAGTAGCCGCCCCAGCCGAGCACTGCATAAGCCCAGCCCTGGCCCAGCATGATGCCCATGGACTGGAAGCCCCAGGTGATCAGGGACCAGCGGCGCGTAGTGGCGATCCACGCTTCGCCGGGCTGCTTGGTGACCAGCGAGGCAAACGCAAAGGCGAACGGCACGATGAAGCCGACGTAGCCGAGGTACAGCGCCGGCGGGTGGATGGCCATCAGCCAGTACTGCAGCAGGGGATTGAGGCCGTTGCCGTCGTTGACGGCGGTGACGCCCTTGCCCACGGCGAGCATCTGGAAGGGCGGCTCAACAAAGGCGTTCAGCGTGCAGAAGAAGATTTGGGTGAAGCTCAGGACGACGACCACCCAGGGGAGCAGTTCGCGGTGCTTCCTGCGGTTCGTCCAGAGCACGACGGCGGAGTAAGCGGAGAGCAGCCACGACCACAACAGGAGCGAGCCTTCCTGCCCGCCCCACCAGGCGGCGAACTTGTAGACGTCCGGCATCGCCCGGTTGGAGCGCGCGGCGACGTAGGCGAAGCGGAAATCGCTGGTCATCAGGGCGTAGACCAGGATGCCGGAAGCCACGGAAAGGAGAACGAACACGGCGTAGACCGCGCGCCGGCCGCTGGCCAGCAGGAAGGGCTTCTTTGCCAGGGCGCCGACGAGCGATCCCAGAAACGCATAGATCGCCAGGCAGAAGGACAGGAGGACAGCAAAAGACGCAAGTGTTTCCATGAAACTTGGCTCCGCAGAAAGGGCTAGATGGCAGCCGGCTTGCCGGTGTTCAACGGCTGCGCGGCGGGCTTGCCGCCCGGCGCGGCTTCATACTTCGAGGGGCACTTGGCGGCGATGGAGTTGGCGTGGAAGGTTCCATCGCTCTGCAACTTGCCGTCGGCCATGGCCTGGGCGCTATCCCGGAAGGTGTCGGGCAGCGGATCCTTCCCCATGTAGACCACGCTGAGCAGCTGGTCGCTCTCTTTCTCGTGGATCTGGAAGTGGACGTGCTCGCCTTCGCGCTTAATGCTGCCTGGCACGACATCGCCGGTTACGCGGACGCGCTTGGTCGCCTCGCCCGCCGGCATCTGCTTCAGCTCGGAAATTGTTTTGTAATATGTCTTCGATTCATTGATACCGCTGGCCGCCAACCACGCCAGCGTCCCGACAATCGCTACCACCAGTAGGCCGAATCGGAGGTAAGTTTTCATGCGTCACCTTTGCTTCCAGTATAGCCCCTGCGAGATTATTGACGGGCTGGTGTAACTTCCGGTTCCACCCAGAATACGGAACTCTCCCCGCCGCTCCTGACGGCCTGCACGGAGACGCGCCACTGGCCGGCCTCCGGCTGCGGGACGCGCAGGGCGCCTTCGGGGCCCTCCGGACGATAGGTTCGCCCGCTGGGGCTCACCAGATAGAGGTCGAATTCGTTGGAGCGATCCTCCCAGCCCAGCTTCACGGCCAGGCTGCGGGCGCCCGAGGGGACGCTGAGCAGGCGCGTCCACCATTGGGCGAAGGCGGCTTCGCCTTGCCAGCGGAGGGCGGGCTTCGACGCCTTGGCCGCGGTCTGAGCCGGTCTTAGTGCGCTTGAGATCACGCCGGACCGTTCCTCGAAACGAAACGGCACGCTCTGGGCCGACACGGACGGCGCGCGGGTGACGTGCACAAGGACATGGCGGCCAAAGCTATAGCCGCTGTTGCCGACCTCGGACAGGATGTCGCCGGCCTCCACACGCTGGCCCGTCCGGACCTGGAAGGTACGCGTGCGCAGGTGGGCGTAGTGCGAATACTCGCCATCTCCATGATCAATAGTGAGATAGTTGCCGAAGATGCGGCGGCCGGGCGTCTGCCCGAGGCCCAGGTCGTAGACGTGGGCGATGCCGCCGCGCATGGCCGCAACCCAGCGGGCGTCGACGGGCGCCAGGTCATAGGCGTGCACGGCGCGGCCCCAATGGGAATAGGATCCGTAAGGGCCTTGCGACACGCGCCAGCGCTCGCCATCGAGGGCGGGCATGCGGTAACCGCCGCCGGCGGAGATCACGAAACGGGCCGGCAGGCTCTGTGCCCCGTCCGGGTTGCGGAGGATGACCAGGTACTCGCCGGGTTCCAGCTTGGGCGCCTGCACCCACACCCGGCTGCCGGACTGGCGGTCCGCCAGCGCCGTGGCGATATAAGCCCAGCCTCCCGCGGGCGTGTAGTGGGCGATGTTGATGGTGGTTTCCGAGACGAAACCGGTGGTATCGATAGCCAGCGACGATTCATTCACCTCGGTGACGCGCGCCGTCAGCCCGCTGGCCGAGCCCTCCAGTTCGAAGCTTTGCTCGTGCACGGCGGCCCCGTTCAGGCTGACGCGGACGCGCCACAGGCCCGGCTGCGTGGATGGGGCGAAGCCGCCCACCGGCAGCGCGCTGAGGAAGCAGAGTTCGGAGGCCCGGGGCATTTCGTCGTACTCGGCGTAAGTGGAGACCCGGCCGGAAGGATCCAGCCATTCGATGCGCAGGCGGTCGCCCGGCCGCACGCCGCGGGCCACCAGCCGGAAGAAGACCTGGGCCGCGCCGGCATCCACCTTTGCCGCAGTGCGAGCGAGTGCGCAGGCGCCCTCGCGCGCTTCCGTGCCGATTTGCGCCTCGCGCACCTGGATACACCACGCGGGTATGGATAAGAGCAATGCTGAGAGGAGAGCCCTCACACCTGTCCTATCGGACGGCCGGGGATTCTTCTGCAGTGATCGGGCAGATCGCCCTGTTGCGTTCCGCGGACATTGCCGATCAGGTACTTGTAGGCACCAATGAGCGCATCTCCTTCCAACGGCAAGTTCCAGGACCACTATTCCATCCTTGGCGTGGAGACGACTGCCGATTCCGACAAGATCCACAAGGCCTACACCACCCTGGCCGAGCGCTACCACCCGCGCAACTCCGATACCCGGAATCAGGAGAAATACGAAGCCGTCACTCTGGCCTACGAGGTGCTGTCCGATCCGGAGGCCCGCCGCGCGTTCGATTCCCTGCTGCCGCAGAGTTCCGCCAAACGGGAGACGGCCACTTTCAGCGGCGAGGAGTTCTTTGGATCGATCCAGAACGAGCACTTCCGGCGCATGTGCGTGCTGTGCCTCCTTTACGACCGGCGCCGCCTCAGCCCCAGCTCGCCGGCCATCGTTCTCCGCGAACTGGAAGCCATGGTGGCGTTTTCTCCCGGCGAAGTCCAGTTCTCGCTGTGGTACCTGAAGCAGCGCGGCCATGTCGTCTCCGACGACAAGAGCAGCCTCCAGATCACGGCTGAGGGGATGGAGTACGTGGAATCCAACATCCCGCTGCCGGAACGGATCTACCCGCTGTTGAAACCCGCTTCGCTGCCAAAGCCCGAATCGAAACCCAGCGCCTAAGCCACCTCTTCAGAGCCCCTATTCCGCGCGCAGGGCACCGACACTCTCGATGAGCGCCGTCACGTTCTCCAACGGAAAGCCGGCGTCGATTTCCACGTAGAACCAGGCGCCGCCGGAGGCCACGGAGAATTCGCCGGCCAGCCGCCGGACCTCGGACGCGACCTGCTCCGGCCGCCCGTGCAGCATGAGATCGCCGCGGTCGGGATGGATCTGGATGGCGACCCTGCGCCGGCGGCAGAACTCGGCGATCTGGCCCACACGGTAGGACGGCAGCTGCGGCCAGATGACGTCGATCCCAAGATCCGCCAGATCCTCCAGAATCCGCGTGTTATTGCCGCAGGTGTGAAAGAAGATGGCCTTGCCGGCCGCGCGCACGGCCTGAAACAGAACCTCGTACCGCGGCCGGAAAAACCGGCGCCAGACCTGCGGGGAGATCATGAGCCCGGTGCTGGTGCCGAAATCGTCGCCGAACTGGATGGCGTCGGCGCCGCGCGCCAGCAGATAGCGGATGGTGCGGAGCTGGTAGTCGAGGATGAGATCGGCAAGCGCGTGGATTTCGGGCACGTCCACGGTGAGATCCATCAGCACGTCTTCAAACCGGCGGACGGCGTGCATCACCTCGAAGATGCTGATCCAGCCGCTCTTGAGGTAGTAGCGCTCCATGTGCGACAGGGCCCGGGCGCGCTCCCGTTCAAACTCCGGTCCGGCGGAGGGGGGTACGGGCGGCGCCTGAAAGCGCGGCAGGTTGCCCCAGTCGTCCAGGGGCCGTTCCACCGGATGGCCGTGCATGCCGAAGATCAGGTGGCGCCAGAGGACGCCCCATTCGTCGCGGCGCAGCTCCTCGTAGCGGCCGGCCGCGTCGACAAAGCGCGGCTCCGGGCGGCGGTCGGGGAAATCGCAGGCGGCGCCGAAGTCGTGCGGGTAGCGCTGCCACAGCGTCCGCAGGCCCGCACCGTGCTCAAAGATGCCGGCCGGCGAGGGATGGTATTCCACGGGCACACAATCCACGGGGCGAAACCCGATGGCTGCCTGTACCCGCTCGCGCGGCAACATAGATTCCTGGCGGCGCTCCACTCTGCAACATCGTATCGTCCCGGAGGCCGGCAACGGCGGGCCGCGCGTCCAAGATTTTGCTTTTCGGCGCATCCAATCCCTGCCCGGCCGCATCGGTTAGGGAGGACTTGTTCCGCAATCTCAAACCATACAAGAGACTGAACTAAGGAGTAAACGCATCATGCTTGGAGTTGGACAGAAGTTCCCCGAATTCAAACTCGCCGCCTCAGTCGGCCTTTCCATGGATTTCCCCGCCCTCTCGCTGGCCGACTACGCCGGCAAGTGGAAGGTTATCTTCTTCTGGCCGAAGGACTTCACCTTCGTCTGCCCGACCGAAATCACGGCCTTCGGCGCCCTCAATGAAGATTTCGTGAAGCGCAACACGCAGGTGCTGGGCGCCAGCGTCGATTCCGAATTCGTCCACCTGGCCTGGCGCAACGCGCACCCCGGCCTGAAGGAACTACCCTTCCCGATGCTGGCCGACATCAAGCGCGAACTCAGCGCCGCTCTGGGCATCATCGACGCCAAGGCCGGCGTGAGCCAGCGTGCCGTCTACATCGTCGATCCGGAGAACGTCATCCGCTTCGTGATGGTGACCGACCTTTCCGTCGGCCGCAACAGCAACGAAGTGCTGCGCGTGCTGGACGCCCTGCAGGCCGGCGGCCTGATGCCCTGCGACTGGCAGCCCGGCCAGCCCGCCATCAAGCTCTAACGCCCGAAACACTCCATAACCAGGGGCCGGTTCCGCCGGCCCCTTTTTTCTTGAACCATGACTCTCGACCAAGCCCTCTCCCAACCCGAACTGACGCAGCTGGAAACCTGGACCATCGCCGCGGCCTGCTCCGTGGCCCGTCCCCAGCATTCCGTGCTGAGCGAAGCCGCCCGCGTGTTGTCGCACGAGCAGATGCACTCGGCGCGCACGGCCGCCAAGATGATGTCAATGACAAACATCCTCTTCCGCTTCCGCGATCTCATCGGCAAGGACGAGTATGCGCAGCTCCCCGCCCGGCTGAACCTCTCCGGGAGGCGCACGCACGGCGGCGACGAGAAGGCGTTCGAACTGGCCTGCATCGCGGTATCGGCGCTGAACGGC
>JACQZS010000227.1 GCA_016213725.1 Acidobacteriota bacterium
CCGCGTCCACGCCTGCGGCCTGTGTCGGACCGATCAGTCTGAAGCAGAGCAACTTCGGCGGTGACCGTCACGGACTCGTTGACGGCACCGGGCTGCAGGGTAAGGTCTGCGCGGACGGTGGTGTTCACCAGGACGTCGATGCCATCTTTAATTGCAGTGCGAAATCCCTTCAATTCAACGGCAACTTTATAGGTTCCCGGCTCCACGTTGGGGAAGACGAAGTTCCCGCTTTCATTGGAATTCATGCTGCGGCTGATGTTGGTTTGAACCGCAGTCAAAGTAACTTTTGCCCCGGGCACAGTGGCGCCAGAAGCATCTGTAACAGTACCGAGCAAGCTTCCGCTGACGGCCTGGCCATACGCCAAGCCCGCCATTGCAAGCAAAACTAGGAAGGTAGAAGTAAGTCGACGGGACACGGACATGGTTATCTCCTCAAGCATTCTCACAGCTGATATATGATTTCTCAGAATAACTGTAATGTCAATGGTCTCCTCACGCTTGTAACGAACATTGGTAGAATGTCGGAGGCGCGGGCCCGTAGCTCAGTTGGATAGAGCGTCTGGCTTCGAACCAGCAGGTCGGGGGTTCGAGTCCCTCCGGGCCCGCCAGAAATTTACCTGCGCCGCAGCCAGCCACCTGGATTGAAGGTCATGAGGAACGGTTCGCGGCCCAAGTCGCGCGAGAACTCCTTCCCCTCATCCAATACCAGGAACCGTTCGACGGCGGACATGGGTCCGACGTACTTTCCCTCGTAGCTCGGCACGCCGTCAAGGTGGGTGTCCTCCACAATCAGATAACCGCCGGAATGGATGAGCGGAGAGTAGAGCTTGAGTTCCCTCAGGACGTGGACCATGCTGTGATCGCTATCGAGAGTGACGAAGGTGCGATGGCCTTTGACGCGGGCCGCCAGGCGTTGGACCATGGCCGCGTCGGAGGAGCTTGCGTGGATGAACTCAACATACTGATTCCATAGTGGATTGGCTTCTGCGGCCCGATGGCCCGTGGCGACATCGATGGTAATGACCTTCGAGCCCCGAAGTCCGGCGGCGTCAAGGATGGACGCGAGCAACAGCGCTGAGCCGCCTTCCAGAGTGCCGGTTTCAATAATGAACTCGGGCTTCGTTTCGGCAATGATCTCCTGCATCTCCCAAAGGTCGAGCGGATTCTTGAGGATGGGAACACCTTCAAAGAAGGCGCTGCGCCAGGTAGGGAGCTTGTGAAAGACGCTAAGGGCTTCGCGGGCATCTTCGAGGGAAACACCCTGCCAGCGGCGGGCCTGGCGGGCATAGGAATCGCGGGCGCGCTGGAGTTGCTGCTCCTGAAATCGGTGTGTGCCTTCCAGTTCGGATGCTCCGATGCCGATGACGGGCAGCGAAACGGTGCGGCCGAGCGATGGGTGCCGAAAACTGCGGTCAGCGGAAAACTCCACGCGCCACTGTGGCGCGGACTGAACGGCATCGGGAACGCGGCATGCCATCCAGTAGTCGCCAGCCGCGGCGTACTGTTCCCGGCAGGCCTGCTGGCCATTCACCCTGCAGGTGAGAGTGAGCGGGCCTTTGGTGAGATCCAGTTCGCCGGGCACGCCGAATTGCAGCTCGACGAACAACTCCTTGGTCTGCGCAGGAGGGCGGTCGACCAGGAGTGCAAATGAAGGCTCCACCCAGCGCCACGAAGGCGTGCCGTCGAGTACGCCCTGCAGCAGACGCGGCCGGAACTCGTCGTCTCCGACGGGAAAACTGCTGACTTCGAGCTTCAATGCGCGGAAGCGCGACGCTGTGTCCGCAGGAGCGGTGGCAGGAGGGCGGCCACATGAGAGGAGGGACAGGGCAGCGAGCGCGGCGATGAGCAGCCGGGAGGGAGTGATCACGGCTCCAACTCCTTTTCGACCGCTGTGTTCCTCCTCAGCCAGCCCCCCGAATTGAAGCTGAGCAGGAAGGCGTCGCGGCGGCGGTCCGGCTGAAACTCCGCGGCGGCGGCCGATGCGAGGAAGGATCGAACCACCGCCCCGAAAACGGCGTTGCGGGCGGTGTCTTCAACGATGAGATAGCTGCCGGGGCTGACCAGCGGGGAGTACCGTGCGAGGGCGCCGGCAAGATCACCGAGCGCGGGGCCGGCGGAAAGCACGACAAGCGTCCTGGCGCCGCCGGCGCGCGCCGCCAGGGTAGCCGCTGCGGGTTGCGCGGGGGAGTCGCGAATGAACTCGACCATCTCCTTCCAAAGAGCAAGAGCCGAAGCCGCCGCCGGAGGAGCGCCCGCTCCAACTGCCAGCACCTTGCCGCCGGGCTGCACGCCGCGCAGCGCCTGCGCGAGGTAGAGCGCTTCCCCTCCTTCACCGGAGTCGGCCGCAATGACATACTCGGGGCGGACTTCATAGATGAGCTGTTGCAGCATCCACAGGTCGAGCGGATTACGGCCGACGGGGATCCCCAGGAAGCGAGTGGAGTTCCAGGCGGGAAGCGGCGCCATGATCTGGCGCAGGCGCTCGCGGCGGGCCTGTGGATACTTGTCCCACTCCTGAACGGCGAGGGCCTCAGCCTGGCGGGCGCGGCGGCCCTGAAAGGCATGAAAGGCGGCAGTGGCTTCGTAGGGAATGATGCGCACCTGGGCGATCACCAGCGAGCGGTTTGTTCCGGACATCAAGTCGCGGAAGGAGCGGTCGGTTTCGAACTCGACGGTGAGTGAAGGCTGGTCGAGAGCCGCCGCGGGCACCAGGCAAGTGAGGTTCGCGCGGCCATGCCGGCGATAGGTCTCACGGCAGGCGTCGGCGCCGTTCACTCGCGCGGCGAGGGTGAGATCCGGAGCGAGTTCGCCGAGGCGCAACTCGTCGGGGATGGCGAAATCGAGTTCAACGTAGAGCGGAGAATCGGGGACAGGGCTGGGCCGGTCCAGACGGACGGCAAAAAGGCGCTGGGACCAGGTGACATCCGGGGCGAACTCAAAGCCGCGCAGAAGCCGCGCGCGGATGGCCGGGTCATCACGGATAAAGAGACTGGTGCGCGGCTCGTCTGCTGCCGGCGGCGGAGCAGAGCGGCGGCAAGCTGCCAGGCTGGCGAGCAAGGCCAAGAGGAAGACAGGCAACCCGCGAATGTGCACATTTCCTCCGTGTGGCCGACAGCATATCACGAAGATGGCGAGCGGCCGGGATATTCGGAGATGGTACTCAGCTTTCCTGAACGGCGGCGGGATCAGCTACTTTGGTTGCCATGGTGTTGCCTGACGGATATCTGGATGTGACGCCCGGGCGGCTGGCGGCGGTGGTCACCTATCTGGAGCAAACAGCGAGGCCCGCACTCCCGCCGGCAGCGGTCCCGGAGGGACTGCGGATGGAGCGGGTCAAAACCGTGGTCGTGGAAGAGTACCGGAGCGTCTTTCGGAAGGTGGGCGAGCCGTGGCTCTGGTTCAGCCGGCTGCGGATGAGCGATGAGCAGTTGCGGGCAACGCTGGCAGCGGAAGGCGTGGAACTGTTCTACCTCCTGGCCGGCAGCGAGCCGCTGGGCATGCTGGAGATGGACTGGCGCGAGCAGCCGGAAGTGGAGATCGTGTTTCTGGGCGTGGCGCCGCAGATGGTGGGGCGCGGAGCGGGCGGGTATCTGATGCGGTTCGCCATCGATGAGGCGTGGCGACGCGGCCCCCGGCGGCTGTGGCTGCACACTTGCACGCTGGACCATCCGGGCGCCCTGGGCTTCTACCAGCGGTTCGGCTTTGTCCCCTACAGGCGCGCGGTGGAAATCTCCGAAGACCCACGGCTGAGCGGCGAGTTGCCGCGCGAAGCAGCGCCGCAGATTCCTATCATCGAACCGGATTCGGGCGTAAGATGAGGGTGCCATGAGGCTGTGGCCCCCCAAGGCGGCGGCGGCCGCCATCTGCCTGACGGCGTGCGTGGAGGCACAGGACTGGGCGGCGTTGCGCGAGGCGATGGTGCGGAACCAGATCCAGCGCCGCGGCGTGCGAAACGAGTCGCTGCTGAACATCCTGCGCGACATTCCGCGGCACGAGTTCGTGCCGGACGCGCTGCGGCGGTCGGCCTATGAAGACCGGCCTCTGCCGATCGGCCACGGACAGACGATTTCGCAACCCTATATCGTGGCCTCGATGACGGAACTGCTCGGTCCGCGGCGGGATGACAAGGTGCTGGAAATCGGCACGGGGTCGGGCTATCAGACGGCCGTGCTGGCGCGGCTCAGCGCGCGGGTGTACACGATCGAGATCGTGGAGCCGCTGGCGCGCGAGGCGGCCACGCGGCTGCGCAACATGGGGTACACGAACATCGTTCCACGCGCCGGCGACGGCTACGAAGGCTGGCCGGAGGAGGCTCCCTTCGACCGGATCATCCTCACTGCCGCGCCGCCGGAACTGCCCGCCGCACTGGTGAAGCAACTCAAGCCCGGCGGCCGGCTGGTGGCGCCCATCGGACGCGAGTGGCAGGAACTGGTGGTGGTGGACAAGGACCGCGGCGGGGAAGTGAGCCAGCGAAGCGAGTATCCGGTGATGTTCGTGCCAATGGTCCCGAAGAACAAGTGAACCTTACCACTCTCGCATCACGTTCACCCGCATATAGAAGAAGCCGAAACCCTGCCGTTCATAGTTCCGGTGCGAGCCGCTGCCAGGGATGACGGTGGCCATCGCCCACTCGCAGCCTTCCCGCGCGGCGATGGCCAGGCGGTGCTGAATGAGGGCCTGCTGAATGCCGTGGCCGCGGGCTTCGGGCAGAGTGGAGTCTCCAAAGAGCATGGCAATGTCGCCGAGAATGGCCAGGGCGGCGCCGCCGGCGGGGCGGCCATTCAACTCGACGATGAACTCGTAATCGACGGCGGGCATAGTGCCCGCCAGCGTGAGCATCTCAGGCGAGGGATCGTGGCCTTCGCTGAAGCCGCGCATCATGAGGTGCATCCACTCTTCATGGCGAGCGGCATCGCAGCGCGCGATTCTGCCGTCACACGGTACTTCGGGCAGAACTTCCGGCTGGCGCAGCATGAGGTTATTGAGTTCGATCACCTTGTACCCGCGGCGGGAGATCTGTTCGAGGAAAGTGGGATGCGAAAGCGGGCAGAGGTCAATCAGGGAGGCGCTCCCCCGGCTGCGGAAGAACTCCTCCATGCGATCAAATTCGGCGTCGCCGGCCGGCCCCTCCATGCCGATGCCCAGGGCGTGTGTCAGGGGCGATCCCACACCGCCGAACAGCGCACAACCTCCGAAAAAGGCTTCGGCCTCCGCACTGCCGGCGGCCAGGCTGAAAGCGTTGGCCGCCTCGGCCGACTCCAGGCGGCGGGCAAGCTGGAAATCAGCGGTGGAAAAAGTCGGCATGCCTTTAGAATAGGCGTTCTCACCGGCTGCCGAAGATGGCGCGAAGATATCGGCTACGCAGTTGTTCGCGGCCCCACTTGTCTATCCGTGGATAGGAGAAGTACAAGCGCTTTTTCGCGCGGCTGGCGGCAACGTAAAAGAGGCGATGCTCTTCCAGTTCCCGCCCCTCTTTCAGGCTGCGGCGGCTGGGGAATTGGCTGTCCGCGGCGCCGGCCAGGAAGACGGTGTCAAATTCAAGTCCCTTGGCCTGGTGGACGGTGAGGAGCAGAACCTGGTCGTCGTCGAACTTCTGGCCGTCGATTTCGCGGGCCAGGGCGGCGGCGTTGAGAACGTGGAACAGCGCGTCCACGGGGGGGCGATCCGGCTCATCCAGGCGGCGGAAGTGGGAGAGGAGTTCGTCGAGATGGCCGCGGCGCTCTTCGTCCTCGCCGTAGTGGCGGAGCAGGCCGGACTCCTGAAGGACGCGTTCAAGCAGCTCATGAGGGCGTTCCAGTTCCATCTCGGTGCGCCACGCGGCGGCCTGACAGGCCAGGGAGCGGAAGCGGGCGCCGTGGCGTTTGATGGCCTGGGCTCGGGCGGCGAGGCCATCCTCGAGCCTGGGCAGGAGGGCCTGGAGGAGTTCAACGGTGGCAGCGACATCGGAGTCCGCGCGGTGGGTGGGGATACACTTCAGGCCGAGTTTGCGGCACACGTCGCCCAGTTTGTAGCGCGGCAGCCGATGGAAGCGGCGCGTGAGATCGAGAGTGTCGAACACGGCCGCGCGCTCCCACTCCGGCAATCCGAGTCGCAGGCACGCGCTGCGGAGCATGGGCAGATCGAATTGGGGGATGTTGTGGCCGGTAAGAACGCAGCCCCGGCAGAACGCGCGGAAGCGTTCGAGCACGGCCGCGGGCTCTTCGCCATTCTCGGCGAGAAAACTGTCGCTGAGGTGATGAATCGGCTCTGAATCGCCCACGGGTCGCGAGGGCTTCAGGTATGCGTGAAAGGACTCGCCCGCGCCGGAAGCCCCACAGCGCGTGGCCGCGAGTTCGACGATTTCGTCTTCGCCGATTTTGAGGCCCGTGGTCTCGATGTCGAAAACGACCACGCGCGAGGCCCGGGCGGCTTCGAGCAAGGCGAGGAAGGGATCGCCGCGCTCGTAGACGGCGGGGTCCAGCAGATCGCCGAGCTTCAGCCCGGCATCGCGGGGCGCGCCGCGCAGTTCGGCGAGGGTGGCGTCGCCGATTCCCTTTGCGGGCGTCTTCAGGAAACGCAGGAGGCTGGCTTCGTCGTGGGGATTGAGCAGGAGGCGGATGTGGGCAAGGGCGTCCTTCACCTCGGTTCGCTGGAAAAACTTGAACTCGTCGACTTTGAGATGAGGGAGGCCCAGCGCGGTGAACTCCGTGGAGAGATCGCGCAGGGTGAAGTTGGTACGGGTGAGGATGGCGATGTCGCGGAGGGGGACGCCCGCCGCGGCGATTGTCTGGATGCGGCCGGCCAGCCAGCGGGCCTCGTCGCTCAGGTCCGTGGCCTCGTAGCACTCAAGTGCGTCGCCTTCTTCGGCGGCCTGAGGAAGGATCTCGCCGGTAACGCTGCCGGGACAACTCCGGATGACCTGCTCGCAGGCTTCCAGAATGCGTTTGGTGGAGCGGTAGTTGCGGGTGAATTGGATTTCGCGGACCGGAGCAAAACGCGAGCGGTAGTCGGCCAGGATCTCCGCGGGCGCGGAGCCGCGCCATTCGTAGATGGTCTGGTCCACGTCGCCGAAGAAGGAAAGGCGGCGGCTGCGTTCGGCCAGCAGGCGCAGCGGGAGATACTCGGCGCGGCTGGTGTCCTGCACCTCATCCACTTGGATCCAGGCAAAGCGGCGCTGCCAGCGCTCCAGCACATCGGGACGCTCCTGCCAAAGGCGGTTGACGCCGGCGATGAGGTCGGCGAAGTCCACGGCGTGGCGGTCGCGGAGGCGGTGGATATACTCCGAGAGGATGGGTTTGTAGTCGGTGACGCGGCGCTTGAGGAAGTCGAGGCGGGACTCGGCAAGCCGGCGATGAAAATGCTCCTGCGGAGAGCGGCCGGGGGTCTCTTCGAAGGGGCTCAGCCGGGCGTCGCCGGCCACCTGGAAGAGGAAGAATTCAAGTTCGTTCTGGAGATCTCGGGATGCGGCGAGTCCGAACTGCGCAGCCGCTTCGCCACACAGCGTCCGGCAATCTTCTTCGTCATAGACGACGAAGTCGCGGTCCCAGCCGACGGCGGAGGCTTCCGCGCGCAGAATCTGGGCACAGAGCCCGTGGAACGTCCGGGCGGTGATCTCGCCTCCCAGCTTTCCCAGATGGATAGAGAGCCGGGCGCGGAGTTCATTGGCAGCCTTGTTGGTGAAGGAGAGGCAGAGGATGGAGGAGGGCGCGAGGCCGGATTCTATGGCATGGGCGGCACGCAGCGAGAGGACGTTCGTCTTCCCGGTTCCCACCGGCGCCATGACGAGGAGCGATTCGTCCCAGGATTCGACAGCCTGGCGCTGCTCGGGATTGAGCGTGTCCCAGGGAATCATGAGGGAAAGGGGGAGAGTCTGGCGGAGAGGGAGGGATTCGAACCCTCGATACAGTTTCCCGTATACACGCTTTCCAAGCGTGCGCCTTCAACCACTCGGCCACCTCTCCTGGGGTGAACGAACCGCGAGAATCGCGGGTCGCGTGGATGCAATAGACAGTTTAGCATTGCGGCTCACTTCACCGCTATTCCCTGATAGAGATAGCCCCGCGCACGCAGCCACCACTCGGCGCCGGCGGGGGCGTTGGCGTTGGTCTTGCAGAGTTCGTCTTTGGATGCCCAGCCGCCGGATTTGATGAGCTGCCAGTCTGCCATGGCAGGCTCTCCGGATTTGCGGCGCTCGCGCCAAAGTCCTAGATCCTGCAATACGTTACGCGCGGAGAAGGCGGCGGCGCGATCCAGCGGAACGGCGGATTCCCCCGGTGCCGTCTTGCGCCCGCAGAGGGCGCTGCGGACGGCGGCCGAAGCCACCGCATCCGCGCGGGCGGAGGGGTCCGGCAGGGGGCCGCGCGGTTCCGCTCCGGAAGGCGCGCTTTCCCACTGAACACGCACCTCCAGGGGGTAGATCACCCACTGGTCCAGAACATTCATCTGGACCTCCAGGCGGAACCGGCCAACCTTGGCTTCCGCAGGGACGAAGACGTCGAGAAGGTAACTCTGCACCTTCTGGCCTTGGCTGAGTTGCGCTGAGACAGGCAACGCAATCGGCTTGACCCGATCCGGCACCCACTCCGCTCCCAGCCGCGAATACTCTTCCTGGTAGAAAGCGACTTTCACTGAATCTTCGGGATTCTGGGCGATATGGATGGTGTACGGGGAACCGTTAGGCACCTCCACGGCGACGCGGAACGTCGTAAAGGCGTTCCGCGCGACCGCGGGCGAGAGAATCTCGCGGCGGCTCTCCACGCGGTCGGTCTGGATTACGTTACCATCCGGACCCACCCTCTGGAATTCGCTGTACACCAAAACACGCTGGCCGCTGAGAGTCATGCTCGCAGCGGCCAGAATGAACAGAATTGCGCTCGGGCGGGTCACGCCCTCCAGCTTACGCCAGGTCGAACTTCTCCTGGTGGAGCAGGGGATCGGAAACGACCAGAACAGGCCGTCCCAGCACCTCCTCGATCTCTTCCAGGTACTCGTTATCCACGGAGTTCAGCTCTTTGGCGACCTCGGGATTCACCCGGAGGACAACATCCTTGGTGTCCACGACCTTGGCGTACTTCTGGGCCTGGGTGAGGACTTCTCCGATGATGGTATCCACGCTCTTGACATATCCTGCGCCCTCGCAATTCGGGCACGGAGAGCAGAGCGAGCGCTCCAGCGACTGCTTGACGCGCTTGCGGGTGATGGCGACGAGGCCGAAGTCGTTGAACTGGAGGATTTTGTAAGGCGCCTTGTCCTGGCGCATGGTCTCCTCCAGAGCCTGCATCACCTTCTGGCGGTTCTTGCGCTCATCCATGTCGATGAAATCGACCACGATGATGCCGCCGAGGTCGCGCAACCTCATCTGGCGGACGATCTCACGCACCGCTTCGAGGTTGGTCTTGACGATGGTGTCTTCCAGCCGGTTGGTCTTGCCGACGTACTTGCCGGTGTTGACGTCGATGGCCACCAGGGCTTCGGTCTGGTTGATGACGATGAAGCCGCCGGACTTGAGCCACACCTTGGGGCGCAGGGCCTTTTCCAGTTCCTGCGTGATGCCGAAGGCATCGAAGATGGGCTCCGGCCGGGTGTACAGCTTCACGCGGCTGAGCAGGTTGGGCTGCACGCGCTCAACATTGTGGAGGACCTGCTCGTAGAGGTCTTCGTTATCCACCCAGATGGCCTTGAAGCCGTCGGTGAGCTGATCGCGAATCAGGCGCTGAACCACTTCTACGTCGTGATGGAGCAGAGCCGGGGCGCGCCGCTTCTCGGCCTTGGCCTTGATATCGAGCCACAGGCCGGCGAGGAACTTCATATCGGATTCGATTTCCTCTTCCGTGCGGCCTTCCCCGGCGGTGCGCATGATGTAGCCGCCGGCGATTCCTTCGCGGTGCTTCTGCAGGATGCGGCGGAGGCGCTGGCGTTCCTCGTCGGTGGAGATTTTGCGGGAGACGCCCAGGTGCTCCACCGTGGGCATATAGACCACGTAGCGGCCCGGCAGGGCGATGTGGGAGGTGATGCGGGCGCCCTTCTGGCCCAGCGGCTCCTTGGCGATTTGGACGATGATCTCCTGGCCTTCCTTGAGGAGGTCCGCAATGGAGGGCAGGGGAGTGCGATCGCGCTCGGGGCGTTCGCGGTCGTCGCGGTCGTTGCGGTCGTTGCGTTCCGGCCGGTCGCGCCGCTCAGGACGCTCCGGGCGTTCGGGGCGTTCCGGACGCTCGGGACGATCCACCGGGCGGGCTTCGATCCGCTCGGCGGATTCTTCCACCCGGAGTTCGGGGGTGGGAGTTTCCGCGTTCTCTCCGCGTCCACGGCCGCGGCGCCGCATGCGGCGGGAGATGCGGTGCGGAGCGCGGTCGCCCTTGGCACGCAGGGTGGCGGTGAGGCTCTGCGGCATGCGGGCGGGCTCCACGCCGTCGTCTTCGGCTTCAGCCGCGTCGGAGAGAGCGGCTTCGTCGCCGGCTTCCACTGCGTCTTCGGCGGAGGCTTCGGAGGCGGCGTCGATTTCCACATCCTCGGCATCGCCGGCTTCGACGCTGGCAGCCTCTGCTTGCTCGGCCGCGGCGTTTTCCGCTTCAGCGACAGCCTGAATGGCTTCGATTTCGTCTTCGTCCACTTCCGGGGAAAGGGCGTCGGCGGCGCCTTCCTCGTCTTCCTCGGCCTCTTCTTCTGCGGCCGTCTCCGGCGTCACCAGATGGAGCTCGCCGCGGTGTTCGATCTCCTCGACGCGGTCCAGAATCTCTTCGGCGGCGTCGGCGGCCGCGGCTTCATAGGCCTCTTCGGACTCGGGTTGCTCCGCGGCGTCCGCAGCCTCTGGCGTCTCGGATTCAGAGCGCTGGTGCGACGGCTTGCGGTACTTGGCGAGGGACTCGCCGGGAAGAACGATCACCTCTTCCGCGAAAGAGTCTTCCACCGCGGCCTCGGGCTCCTCGGCCATCGTCTCTTCCGCGGCGGAATCGGCAGCCTCGACGGCTTCGGATTCGCCGTCGGCGACACTGGCGTATTTCGACTCGGGCAAACCACGGCCGCCACGGCGGCAGCGGCGGGCTCGGCCGCGAGCACGGCGGGAGCGTTTTGCTCGGCCACGGCCTCCTGCGGTTCTTCTGCGGTAACGGCAAGGGGCGCCGCCTGCACTTGGGTGTCGCGTTCACGATCCGGGTCGCGGTCCCGGCCGCGGCCGCGGCCTCTGCCGCGATCGCGATCCCGGTCACGGTCGCGGTCCCGATCCTGATCGCGGTCCCGGCCGCGGCGGTCGTCCACGCGATCGATCTCGTCCGAATTCTCTTCGAAGAAGTCCGAAACGTAGAGGAAACAATCCCGTTCGAGACCGAGGTCGACGAAGGCGGATTGCATGCCGGGCAGTACTCGGGTAACGCGCCCTTTGTGGATGCTGCCGGCCAGCGAATACTCGTTGGCCCGCTGGAAGAACAACTCGACGAGTTGGCCGTCCTCGAGGATCCCGACCTTAGTCTGATGCCTGGACTGGCTGACCACCAGTTCCTTGGATGAATTCATTTCTAGCCTCCACAGCGCGCGGCAAGCGGTTGTGGAGAGAGGCTGGCTTCAGTCTGTCCGGCAGGCTCAGGCTGGAAATGGCACCTGGAGTCCGAGGCGGTATCCCTGGGCCGATTCCCATTCAAAATCGGTTCGTCCGCCGGGCGCTGATGGTCCCCGCCAAAGGCAGGTTCTTAAAGTTAGCTCTCCCGGGCGGCGGCGGCTTGTTTTCGTCGGCCGCTGTCTCGTCCTGCTGAATCTATACCTGCGCCGCAGTGGCCTGCTTACAGCCTGGCGCTCTCTCTACCGTTCCGTCACGCTACAAATCGCCGGAGCCTCACGTTGTTGACCAGCCCCAGCATCATAAATACCGACAACATGCTCGACCCCCCATAGCTCATCAGGGGCAGCGGAATTCCCGTTACCGGCATCCGCCCTACCGCCATACCCACATTCACCAGAAGGTGGAATAGCAGCAGCGAACAAACTCCCATGCAAATAAACATGCCTGCCCGGTCTGGAGCGGTCTGCGCATTCTGCACGATCTGCATCATCAGCAGGAAGTACAACCCCAGCACGACCAGGATGCCGACGAAGCCATGCTCCTCGGCAAAAGCCGAAATCAAGAAATCCGTGTGTGCCACCGGCAGGAACCTAAGTTGAGTCTGAGAGCCTTGGGTTACTCCCCGGCCCCAGATCCCTCCGGCGCCAA
>JACQZS010000225.1 GCA_016213725.1 Acidobacteriota bacterium
CCGGCCCGAACTTCGAAGGGGTCATCACTGCCGACGGCAAGTGGAAGCTCCACGTCCCGCACTCCTACCGGATCTTGCTCCAGGCCGGCCACGACGGATCAGCCGGCAAATACGGCCAGGCCAAAATCGAGCTCAGCCTCTTCGATATGGAAAAAGATCCATTCGAAAACACCAATGTGCTGCAAACTTATCCCGACGTCGCCAGCCGTCTGCAGGCATATGCAGAAGAACACCGCCGGCAGTTTTATCAGTAAGCGGCGCCCTCTCGAAATCCCGCTGCGCCCATAAGACCGCAGTGCGATGGCGGCCCCGGGCTTGCCCCTCCGCCGCTGTTCCGCAAGCTGCCCGTCCCTTCAGGAACCCTGCCTTAGCGCGGTTCCGTCTCCAGGTACACCGCGAACGTCCCCAACCAGTGGCCCCCCTCGTAGTGCGAGGCTTCAATCGCCGCCAGGCCCGCCGTCCGCAGCCTCTCCGCGTTCTTCAGCAGCCCCCCGCGCCGCGCGTCATTCGACGGCAGCCCCGCCGCAATCCCTTTCAACATCCACGCCCGGCTCAGGTTCAGCCCCGCCAGGTGATACAGCTTGCCGTCCGTCACGTCGGAAACCCTCGTCGGCTCCAGTTCGATGGAGGGCAGAAACGCCGTGAGCCAGCGGCTGAACTCGTCTTTGCCCAACACTCGCCGCACGGCATCCGCCTCGGCCAGGCACGGCGAGAGGAAGTCCTCGCCGGAAGGCTCGTACGCCAGCGGACACGCTTTGTCTTTCAGGTAATAGGAGCGCACCCGCTCTTCTAGCAGCCCCGCGAATTTCGCGTCCTGCACCCCGCGCGCATAGTCGAGCATCAGCCCCAGGCCGAACGCCGTATTGTTGTGCTCGCCCGTGCGGATGGGAAACTGCAGCTTGGGCAGCCAGCCCGAGACCCGCCCCACAATCGCCTCTTCCAGCGGCCTCAGCGCCGCCGACCACTGCCGCGCCTCCGCGTCGTCCCAGCGGCGCAACTCCAACCCCAGCATCAGCAGCCAGGCCAGCCCGTAAGGCCGCTCAAACGTCTGCCGCCCGGCGGCAGTGTAGTAACGCACCTCGCCGGCGATGTTCTCAACCGTCAGGCTGCGCCGCAGCGCCGCGCGCGCTTCAGCCGCGTAGGACGCCTGCGGAGCCGTCCGCGCCAGCCGCGCCAGCAGCCAGTGGCCGTGCACGGCCGAATGCCAGTCGTAGCATCCATAGAAGGCGGGTGTTAACTCCCGCGGCGGCTTTGCATCGGCATCGGACGCCATCGCGTGCGCGATCTTGTTCGGATACTCCTTGTGCACGCACTCCAATGCCAGCCGCGCATACCGCTCCTGCCCCATCGCTCCTCCCGTGGCCATCAGCAATACCACCCAACCCTTCACGCCAGTTCTCGCGGTCATCAGTTGCTATCGTAGCGCGTGCCTCAGCGCGCCAACTTCAGCGGCAGAACCACCTCCTCGCGCCCGCCCGCGGACTCCGCCACCAGCTTCCGCGGCAACGCCACCGGAGCCAGCCGCGTGCAGGTCTTTTCGCTCAGCTCCAACCTCGGACCCGGCTCCAGCCACACCCTCGTCGCGTTCTTCACCCCGTAGCAGAGCACCCAATTCGCACCCAGCTTCAGCTCGCGGCTGCTCACGTTCACAAAGACGATCTCCGGCCGCGGCTCCTGTACCCCCACCACGAATGACGCCGACGCCTCCTCCCCATTCTTCCCGTAGGCCCGCAGCGTCAGCTCCGTCTCCTTCCGCAGCGTCACCTCCGCGCAGCGGCTCAATACCGGCCGCACCTCCGCCAGCGGCGGCTCCAGCACCACCTTCGCCGCGTTGATCACCCCATAGCAGAGCTGAAACGGCTGGCCCCGCACCGGACGCTCCGCCGCGTAGAAATTCAGGATCTTCAGCTCCAGCGTGTCCAGTTCCTGCGGCAGCCGCGCCACCTGCTCCGCCCGCTGCGGCAGCGGCCGCCACCGCTCATAGTACATCCACCCCAGCCGGATCCCCACCAGCATCAGGACAATGGTGAGCGCAACTGTCACCACCTGCGGAATCTTCATGCCATCAGATGACACCATCCCCGGCAAAAAGTGCCCGCCCGCGAAGCGCCGGTTTCACCTCGCCCTCCAGCCGCCTGACTACTCGGCGTTCACCACAAACCGCGCCGCCTTCGCGCCGCACACCGGGCAGCTCTCCGGCGCCTTGCCCAACTCAATGTGCCCGCACACCGGACAGAGGTAGAACTCCACCTCCGTCAAATCCTTGCCCGCGGCCACCGCTTCCAGCGCCAGTTGGTACAGCCGCGCATGCACCGCTTCCGCCTTCAACGCATAGCCGAACATCGTCCTCGCCCGGTGCCCTTCCGCCACCGCCTGCTCATACATCGGCGGGTACATCTCGGAAAACTCGTAGGTCTCCCCGCCAATCGCCGCCCGCAGGTTCTCCGCGGTCGACCCCACCCCATCCAGGCTCCGCAAATGCCCTTCGGCGTGGATTCGCTCCGCCTCCGCCGTCGCCCGGAATAGTTTCGCCACGTTCGGAAATCCGTCCTGGTCCGCCTTCTTGGCAAAGGCCCGGTACTTCTGATTCGCCTGGCTCTCTCCGGCAAACGCCTCTTTCAGGTTCTCGGTTGTGCTGCTCACCGCTGTTTTCCCTTCTGCACAAAAGGGTATCAAACCCCGGATAATGCCACCCGAAAAACGCCAATCTCTGATAGAACTGGTGAAGTCATGCCGCGCCGCATCGCTCTCTTCCTGGCCCTCGCCCTCCCGCTCGCCGCCCGCGAGTTCCATGTCTCTCCCAACGGCAACGATTCGAACTCCGGTTCCGCCTCTCAGCCCTTGAAGACCATCTCCGCCGCCGCCCAGCTCGCCCAGCCCGGCGACGCCATCACCATCCACGCAGGCACCTACCGCGAACGCATCACCCCGCCCCGCGGCGGCACGTCGGATGCGGCCCGCATCACCTACCAGGCCGCGCCCGGCGAGAGGCCTGTCATCAAAGGTTCGGAACTCGTCCAAGGCTGGAAACCCTTCGCCCCGCAGGGCTGGAAAGCCACCGTCCCCAACTCCGTGTTCGGCGCCTACAACCCTTACAAGGACCTCATCAACGGCGACTGGTTCACCTCCAAAGGCCGCCCGCACCACACCGGCGACGTCTACCTCAACGGCAAATCTCTCTGGGAAACGCACCTCCTCGAAAACGTGCTCCACCCCAAACCCGACACCGTCGGCCGCGACCCCGAAGGCTCCACCTGGACCTGGTTCGCCGAGGCGGACGACGCCAACACCTACATCTACGCCAACTTCCACGACAAGGTCCCCAACCGCGAACTCGTTGAGATCAACGTCCGCGACGCCATCTTCTATCCCGCCGCCCCCGGCATCGACTACATCACTATCCGCGGCCTCATCCTCCGCCACGCCGCCACCCAGTGGGCCGCCCCCACCGCCGAGCAGATCGGCCTCATCGGCACCCATATGGGTAAGGGCTGGATCATTGAGAACAACACCATCAGCGACTCGCGCTGCGCCTGCATCAGCCTCGGCAAGGATCGCAAAACCGGCCACAACGTCTGGAACAACGACCCCCGCAAGGACGGCGCCACCCACTACAACGAGGTGATCCTCCGCGCACTGGCCAACGGCTGGTCGAAGGAAAACACCGGCGGCCACCTCGTCCGCAACAACGAGATCTCCCACTGCGAACAGGGCGGCATCGTCGGCAGCCTCGGCGCCGTCTTCTCCACCATCACCGGCAACCATATCCACCACTTCTGGTTCAAACGCCAGTTCACCGGCGCGGAGATGGCCGGCATCAAGCTGCACGGCGCCATCGACGTCACCATCTCCCGCAACCGCATCCACAACACCGGCCGCGGCCTGTGGATGGACTGGATGGCCCAGGGCACCCGCATCGACTCCAATCTCCTCTACGACAACGACACCGAAGACCTCTTCGTCGAAGTCGATCACGGCCCCTTCGTCGTCGCCAACAACGTCATGCTCTCTCCCCTCAACCTCAACGACATGTCTCAGGGCGGCGCCTACGCCCACAACCTCATGGCCGGCCGCGTCCTCTCCCGGCCTGAGCCCACCCGCTCCACGCCCTATCACAAGCCCCACTCCACCACCACCGCCGGCCTCTTCTCCATCGCCGGCGGCGACGACCGCTTCTACAACAACCTCTTCGCCGGCAACGGCCCTGCCCCCCAGTCCGGTACCCGCGAAGATCAGAACCCGCTGCGCTACGGCGGCTACGGCCTCTGGGTTTACAACCACCGCGAATACCCGCTCTTCACCGGCGGAAACGTCTATCTGAACGGCGCGCGCCCCTATGCCAAAGAGTCGCCCGCGCAAAATCTCCCCTCCGCTAATCCCAATCCCCTCATCGTGGAAGAGGGCGAGCGCGTCTATCTCCGCCTCTCTCTCCCCTCCGGCCTCGACCAGGCCGCCACGCGCCTCGTCACCACCGCCCTCCTCGGCCAGACGAAGATCGCCGGCCTGCCCTTCGAGAACGCCGACGGCTCATCCCTCGCCATCAACGCCGACTTTACCGGCGCCACCCGCGGCCCCAGCCCCACCCCCGGCCCGTTTGAGAAACCCGGCAGCGGCGAGCTGCGCCTGAAAGTCTGGTAACCCGCCCCCATCGCCGGTGAAACTTGCCGTTTCGAGCTAGAATAAGAGCCGGATGACTGAAACTGAAAAGCGGCTCCTAGACGAGCAAGGCTACCTGGTCCTGGAAGGCTTCATCGACGCGGATTGGCTCCGCGAATTGCGCCTGCGCCTCGAAGAATTGTTCGAGGAAGAAGGCGAAAACGCCGGCCATCTTTTCCGCCGCGAACCCTTTGCCCGCCACCTCTCCAACCTGGTGGACAAGGGCCAGGTTTTCGAGCGCGTGGTCAGCGATCCGCAGATGCTCGTGTTCGTCAATCATGTCCTCGGCGGCAGCTTCAAGCTGGGCAGCCTCAACGCCCGCTCCACGAATCCGCACGCCCCCATCGCCCAGCCCCTGCACTGCGACATGGACGTGCTGCCGGACGAGCAGGGCGCCCGCGTCTTCAACGCCATCTGGCTCCTCGACGACTTCACCTCCGACAACGGCGCCACCCGCGTCGTCCCTGGCTCCCATCTCTGGGGCCGCCTGCCCCAGAAGTGCATGCCGGACGCCAAGGCGCCCTATCCCAACGAAGTCGTCGTCACCGCTCCCGCCGGTTCCGTGCTCGTCTACAACGCGCACCTCTGGCACAGCGCCACCTCCAACCACACCGCGCGCCACCGCCGCGCGCTCCACGCCCTCTATGTCCGCCGCGACCTCCCCCAGCAGCAGTGGCAGGCCATGTGCCTCCGCGCCGAAACTCAGCAGCGCATGGAGCCGCTGATGCGCTACCTCCTCGCCCTCGACGACGCCTACAACGACAAGCTCTGCGCCGAAGCCGAGACGCAGCACGTCCACTAGAGCGCGGCAGCTAAACTGGTAGCTGGCTGATCTCCCCATGGGCGTCTTCTACCAACGCGAGGAACTGCTCGAAGTCCGCCGCCAGTGGCGCGCCGCCGGCAAAACCGTCGTCTTCACCAACGGCTGTTACGACATCCTGCACCCCGGCCATGTCCGCACGCTCGAGCGCTGCCGCGCCCTCGGCGACATCCTGGTTCTCGCCCTCAACAGCGACTCCAGCGTCGCCCGCATCAAAGGGCCAAAGCGCCCCATCGTCTGCGAAACCGGCCGCGCCGCCCTCGCCTGCGCCCTGGAAGCCGTCGATGCCGTCACGCTCTTCGACGAAGAAACCCCGCGCGAGCTCATTGCCCGATTGCTGCCCGACATCCTCGTCAAAGGCAGCGATTGGAGCCACTTCGTCGCCGGCCGCGAGGAGGTCGAGGCCGCCGGAGGCCAGGTGGTCCTGCTGCCCCTTGAGCCCGGATACTCCACCACCGCCACGGTCGAAGAGGTGCTCGCCCGCAGGGATCGCCGATGATCAATCCCGGCGTCCGCGATCAGTTCCACGCCCTCGCCCGCCATCCTGCTTTCCAGGAACTCCTTCACCGCCTCAGCCTCGATGCGCCCGGCCGCTCGCAGCTCAGCGGACTCACGCCCACCGCCAAGGCGCTCTACCTCACCCTGCTCTGGCAGGCTCTGGAGCAGCCCATCTTGGTCGTCACCGACACCAACCGCTCCGCCGAAGTCCTCATCGAACTGCTCGGGACGTTCTTTGAACTGCTCGCCTCCGGCCGCGGCGCGCCGCCGCCGCTGCTCATCCCGGCGCACGACGCCTTGCCTGGCCAGGGCCTCTCCCCGCACACCGAAATCAAGGCGCAGCGCGCCGTCGGCCTCTTCCGCCTCGCCTCCGGCAAGTGCTCCATCGCCGTCACGCCCGTGGCCAGCGCGCTGCTGCGCACTGAAAGCCGCGACGCTTACCGCCAGTTGGCTCTCACCCTCCGCCACGGCGACGAAATCGCCATGGAAGATCTCGCCGCCCACCTCGACAGCATCGGCTATGAGCGCCGCGAGCCCGTGGAGATGGAAGGCGAGTACTCCACCCGAGGCGGCATCTTCGACATCTATCCCGCCGAGGCCCACCGCCCCATCCGCCTCGAGTTCTTCGGCGATGCCGTCGAAAGCATGCGCCGCTTCGATCCTGAAACGCAGCGCTCCGTGCTCAACGTGGAAGAGTGTACGCTCCTGCCCCTCGAAGAGACGCCGCGCACGCGCACGCTGCTGCTCGAACTCGCCGAACGGCTCCAGCGCGAAGACATCGTGCCCGGCGAGGCCTTCCCCGGGTGGGAGTTCGCCCTGCCCCTGCTGCGCCCGCGCGAGTTCTCTTTGGAAAGCCTCATCGCCCATCCCGTCATCGTCTGGGATGAGCCCGAGTCGTTGAAGGTCTCCGCCGAGCGCCTGTGGAAGCGCCTCGACGGCCTCAGCCCCCAGGCCGCCTGCCCGCCGGAGCAGATCTTCTTCCAGTGGGGCGAACTCCAGGCCCGGCAGTCCAACCGCCGCGAAATCGAAATCCGCGAGCTCGGCCTGGAAGGCGACACCCATACCGCCCTGCCGCCGCTCGAAATCTCCTCTCGGCCCTGCATGGCCTTCCGCAATAACATCAAAGCCGCCGTGGATGAGGCGCGCACGCTGGCCGCCGAAGGCAACCGCATCGCCTTCTTCGCACCCGCCCAGGGTGAAGTGGAACGCCTGGCCGACATCTTCAGCGAATACTCCCTGCCCTTCCAGCTCGGCATGGACCTCAAGGGCACTACGCCGGATTACCTGGCCGACCGCGCCTACCTCGCCATGCAGATGGCCAGCGTCTATCTCGTCCAGGGCCAGGTCCGCCGCGGCGCGCATTTCCCCGCCGCTAAGTTCGTCATCATCGGCAGCGAAGACCTCTTTGAGGCCAACGACTATGCGGCGGAGCCGGCCCGCGCCCGCTCTCACGTCGCCCTCTTCACCCCCGAAAGCCTCGACCTCAAGCTCGGCGATTACATCGTCCACGCGCAGCACGGCATCGGCCGCTTCACCGGACTCCGCCAGATCGCCTCCGGCGATTCGATGGAGGACTTCATGGTCGTGGAGTACTCCAACGACGCCAAGCTCTACGTCCCCCTCACCCGCCTCGATCTCATCCAGAAATACCGCGGCTCGGCCGAAGGCGCCCCTTCTCTCGATAAGCTCGGCGGCGTCACTTGGGCCAAGACCAAGTCCCGCGTCAAAGCCAAAATGCGCGACATGGCCGAAGAGCTGCTCAAGCTCTACGCGGAACGCAAAATGGCGGAGGGCTTCCCCTTCTCTCAGGACTCCAACTGGCAGCGCGAGTTCGAAGACGCCTTCGAATACTCCGCCACCCGCGATCAGCTCCAGGCCGTCACCGAAATCAAGCGCGACCTCGAAAGCCCCCACCCCATGGACCGCCTGCTGTGCGGCGACGTCGGCTTCGGCAAAACCGAGGTCGCCATGCGCGCCGCCTTCAAGGCCCTCGGCGACGGCAAGCAGGTGGCCGTCCTCGCCCCCACCACCGTGCTCACTCTGCAGCACTTTGAAACCTTCAAGAAACGCTTCCAGGCCTTCCCCGTGCGCGTGGAAATGGTCAGCCGCTTCCGCTCGGCCAAGGAGATCAAAGCCGTGCTTGCCGATCTCGCGCAGGGCAAGGTCGACGTCCTCATCGGCACCCATCGCCTCCTCTCCAAGGACGTCGAGTTCTCAGACCTCGGCCTGCTCATCGTCGACGAAGAACAGCGCTTCGGCGTGCGCCACAAGGAGCGCCTCAAGCAGATGCGCAAGAGCGTCGACGTGCTCACCATGTCCGCCACGCCCATCCCCCGCACCCTCCACATGTCCCTGCTGGGCCTGCGCGACATGAGCGTCATCGAGACGCCGCCCAAAGACCGCCTCGCCGTCCAGACCGTCGTCGCCAAGTTCAATCCCGATCTCATCAGGACCGCCATCGAGCAGGAACTCCAGCGCGGCGGCCAGGTCTACTTCGTCCACAACCGCGTCGAGTCCATCTGGAGCCGCGCCGCCTCCATCCAGGAGATGCTGCCCAACGCGCGCGTCACCGTCGGCCACGGCCAGATGGGAGAAGACGAGCTTGAAAAGGTTCTGCTCGGCTTCATGCACCGCGAGGCCGACGTCTTCGTCTGCACCACCATCGTCGAAAACGGCCTCGATATCTCGCTGGCCAATACCATCATCATCGAGAACGCCCAGAACTACGGCCTCAGCGAGCTCTACCAGCTCCGCGGCCGCGTCGGCCGCTCCAACCGCCGCGCCTATGCCTACCTGCTCGTGCCCAACGACGGCGAACTCACCGAGATCGCCCGCAAACGCCTGGCCGCCCTCAAGGAGTTTTCCGACCTCGGCGCCGGCTTCAAAATCGCCGCCCTCGACCTTGAGCTGCGCGGCGCCGGCAACCTCCTCGGCGGCGAGCAGCACGGCCACATCTCCACCGTCGGCTACGAAACCTACGTCAAACTCCTCGACGAAACCGCCCGCGAGCTGCGCGGCGAAACCGTCGCCCCCGAGGTCCATTCCTCCCTCAACCTCGGCCTCGACATCCGCATCCCGCCCGCCTACATCGCCGATGAGCAGCAGCGCCTCCGCGCCTACAAACGCATCGCGGACTCCGGAGACCCCAAGAAGGCCGCCACCCTCTTGGCCGAGCTCGAAGACCGCTACGGCCAGGCGCCCGAAAGCGTCCGCCACCTGGTCAGCTTCTCTCAGCTCAAGTCTCTGGCCGCCCGCTGCGGCATCGAAACCATCGACCGCCGCGGCGGCGGCGTCAACATCAAGTTCCACCCCGGCGCCGCCATCGATCCGCACCGCCTCATGCAGTTGGTCTCGGAGACCGCCGGCGCGCAGTTCACCCCCGCCGGCGTCCTGCGCGTTCCCGTTCCGCCGCTCGCGCCGGGCGACCTGCTCGATGCGCTTCGCCGCCACATCGCCCAGCTCGAATCCTACTGACCGCTATTTCAACTTGTAGCTGATGCTCATCCCGTCGTTCTTCTCCATCGACGAGCGGATGGTCACAGTCTCATAGTCCGGGTTCTTTTCCACGTGTTCCAGGTAATCCGCCATCGCCTTGGCTGAGACGATCACGTTGTCGGCCACCACCACCGCGCCTTTCTTCAGCTTTCCTTCTACGGCCTTCAGGTACTTCAGGTAGTCCGGCTTGGCCGCGTCGATGAAGACGAAGTCGTACTCGCCTTCGAGCTTCGGCAGCACCTGCAGCGCGTCGCCCGTCACCACCGTACAGGTGTTCTCCAGGCCGACCTTCGCGATGTTCGCTCGAGCTTCCTCGGCGCGCTTCGCATCGATCTCCACGCTCGTCAGCTTGCCGCCCGTGCGCTCGAACCCGATCCCCATGTTGATGGCGCCGAAGCCCGCCGCCACACCCACTTCAATGCCCCGCTTGGCCCCGCGCGCTTCAATCAGAATCCGCAGCATCATCGCGTCTCCCGGCGCCGTGCTCAGTCCCGTGCGCGTAAACTTCTCAAGGAAATCCTTGCGGAACTCCGGGCTGCTCTTGGCCGGATCGGCGCCCGCCGCCAGTGCCGCCGCTGCCATGATGAGTGCAAATAACTTCTTCAATGTAAACTCCTTGCCCGCCTGTGCAGGCAGTCAGAGTCTATCGCACTCTCTTCCTACTGGACTGGCGCCCACCTCATCTGCGTACCATATGAGTTTGTCTCTGATCCATGCCTGAACTCACCGCCCTGTCTCCGGAAATCCTCCTCCACGTCGCCAAGACCCTTGGCGTCCCACTCCACGGCCTCGCCGCCACCATCGCGCTGCTCGATGAGGGCGGCACCGTGCCCTTCATCGCCCGCTACCGCAAGGAAGCCACCGGTAACCTCGACGAGGTCCAGATTCGCGCCATCGAAGAGAAGCTGGCCTACTTCCGCGAACTCGAAGACCGCCGCAAGTCGGTGCTCGCCTCCATCGAAGAACAAGGCAAACTCACGCCTGAACTCAAGGCCCGCATCGAAGCCACGCTCGAAAAGAGCGAACTCGAAGACCTCTACCTGCCCTACAAGCCCAAGCGCCGCACCAAGGCCACCATCGCCCGCGAAAAAGGCCTCGATCCCCTCGCCCAGTACCTCTGGGCCCAGGTGCCCGCCGAGCTGGCGCTGAACGAACTCGCCGCTACCTTCGTCGATCCCGAAAAGGGCGTCAATACCGTCGACGAGGCGCTCGAGGGCGCCCGCCACATCCTCGCCGAAATGATCAGCGAGACGGCCGAGTTCCGCAAGGCCCTCCGCCAGATGATGCACGACGAAGGCGTGGTCACCAGCCGCAAAGTCATGGACGCCGTCGACGAGCAGGAAAAGTTCAAGATGTACTACGACTACCGCGAGCCCGCTGCGAAGATCCCTTCGCACCGCATGCTGGCCATCCGCCGCGGTGAGAGCGAGAACATCCTCTACTTCCTCATCGAACTCGAACCCGCCCGCGCCATCGCCTGGCTCAAGAGTCAGGTGCTGCGCGAGCCCGGCGATTGGGCTCCGCAACTCGACCTCGCCGTCGAAGACTGCTGGACCCGCCTGCTGAACTCGTCCATCCAAACCGAAATCCGCCTCGAACTCAAAAAGCGCGCCGACCTCGACGCCATCAAGGTCTTCCGCGAGAACCTGCAGAACCTGTTGCTGGCCGCCCCCGCCGGCCAGATCGGCGTCCTCGGCGTCGATCCCGGCATCCGCACCGGCTGCAAGCTCGCCGTCGTCGATCAGACCGGCACGTTCCTCGAACACTCCGTCATCTATCCGCAGAAGGGCGACACGGCCGGCGCCGCCCGCACCCTCAAGACCCTCATCGAACGTCACAACGTCAAGGCCATCGCCATCGGCAACGGAACCGCCTCCCGCGAAACCGAGAGCTTCGTGCGCGACTTCCTCCGCGCCGAAAAGCTCGACTCCGTCTTCAGCGTCGTCGTCAATGAAAGCGGCGCGTCCATCTACTCCGCCTCCGACATCGCCCGCGCCGAGTTTCCTGACCTCGACCTCACCGTCCGCGGCGCCATCTCCATCGCCCGCCGCCTGCAGGACCCCCTCGCCGAACTGGTCAAGCTCGATCCCAAGTCCATCGGCGTCGGCCAGTATCAGCACGACGTCGATCAGAAGCAGCTTCAGGGCTCGCTCGAAACCGTCATCGAAAGCTGCGTCAATCGCGTCGGCGTGGAGCTGAACACCGCCTCCTGGGCGCTGCTCCGCTATGTCGCCGGCATCACGGAACGCACCGCTCAGAAAATCGTCGAACACCGCAATCTGAACGGCCGCTTCACCTCGCGCAGGCAACTCACCGACGTTTCCGGCATCGGCCCCAAAACCTTTGAGCAGGCCGCCGGCTTTCTGCGCATCCGCGGCGCGCAGAACCCCTTGGACATGACCGCCGTCCACCCCGAGTCCTACCCCGTCGTCGAGCAGATCGCCTCGCTGCTCGGTGTCGCCGTCGAACAGATCATCCGCGAGCCCCAGCTGCTCGAAAAGATCGAGAAGGACAGGATCGCCGCCGGCGTCTATACCCTCAACGACATCCTCGAAGAGCTCCGCAAACCCGGCCGCGACCCGCGCGACCAGTTTGTCGCCCCCGCCTTCAAGGACGACGTGCGCGAAATCTCCGATCTCCAGCCCGGCATGAAGCTCGAAGGCGTCGTCACCAACGTCACCAAGTTCGGCGCCTTTGTCGATGTCGGCGTCCATCAGGACGGCCTGGTGCACGTCAGCGAACTCTCCAACCGCTACGTCCAGGACCCTTCCGACGTCGTCAAGGTGGGCCAGATCGTCAAAGTCCAGGTGATCAACGCCGACGCCAAAACCAAACGCATCGCCCTCTCCATGAAAGCGCTCATGGGGCCTGCCCCTGCCCCGCCTGGCCACCGTCCTCAACGCACCCAGCCGCCCCAGGCCAACCTGGACGACCGCCTCGCCGCCCTCTCCTCCAAGTGGAAGGTGCGATAATCGGGATATGAGGTTTTGTGTCCTGGCCCTCTGTGTGGCCGTTCTTCTGCCGGCGTCGCTGCCGGCGGCCGACACCGTGACCGTCGAGCAGATCATCGCCAAGGTCAACGGCGACATCATCACGCGCAGCGACATCGTTCGCGCCCGGCGCGACATGGAGGCCGGCCTGCGCCAGCGCGGCGTGCCCGCCAACCAGGTCGAAACCGCCATGAAGGAGTCCGAAAAGGACGTCCTTCGCGACAAGATTGACAGCCTCCTGCTCGTTCAGCGCGGCAAGGAGCTGAACATCAACGTCGACTCGGAAGTCACCAAGTACCTCGGCGGCATTCAGCTCGAAAACAAGATCGCCGACCCCGAAAAGTTCCAGGCCTGGATCCGCGAACAGACCGGCATGACCTTTGAAGACTTCAAGGCCGAAGCCCGCAACAGCATGCTCACCAACCGCGTCATCGGCCAGGAGGTTTACAGCAAGGTCACCGTCCCCCGCAAGGACATCGAGGCGTTCTACGAAAAGAACAAAGCCGCCTTCCAGCGCAAGGAACGCGTCTTCCTGCGCGAGATCCTCATCAGCACCGTGGATAAGGATGCCGCCGGCAAGGCCGCCGCCGAGAAGAAGGCCAAGGATCTCGTCACCCGCGCCCGCCGCGGCGAACGCTTCACTGACCTCGTCCGCGACAACTCCGACGGCGCCACCGCCAAGCAGGGCGGCATGCTGGATCCCTACGAAAAGGGCGGCCTCAGCAAGATCCTCGAAGATATGATCTGGGACAAGGCCCGCGGCTTTGTCACCGATCCCATCAAGCTCGATAACGGCTGGCTCATCCTGCGCGTCGAAGACCACCAGAAAGAAGGCCAGGCCGAGCTTTCCGACGTCGAAAACGAAATCCGCGAACGCCTCGCCCAGCAGATCGTCGGGCCCAAGATGCGCGAGTACCTCTCCGAACTGCGCACCAACGCCTTTCTCGAAATCCGCGAGCCTTACATCGACTCCGGCGCCGTCGCCGGCCAGCGCACCACCTGGAACGATCCCGCCATGCTCCGCGCGGAAACCACCACCAAGGAAGAGGTCGCCGCCACCGCCCGCAACAAGCGCCTCCTCTACATGCTGCCCATCCCCGGCACTTCCATCACCGATCAGCGCAAGTCCTCCAGTAAACAGTAGCGCCGCATGAAGAGCCCCATGTGCAAGGACCTGGCGCCCGGCCAAAACGTGCAGGGCATCTTCCTGGTCCAGTCCAAAGACGTGCGCCAGAAACGCTCCGGCGAACCCTACCTCTCCCTCACCCTGATGGACCGCTCCGGCGACGTCGACGCCAAGATGTGGGACAACGTCGCCAACATCATGGACTCGTTTGAACGCGACGACTTCGTCAAGGTCAAGGGCGAAGCCCAGCTCTACCAGAACCGCCTTCAGTTCACCATCCACACCCTGCAGCGCGTGCCGGACTCCGAAATCGACCTCGGCGACTTCCTGCCCGCCTCCCGGCGCGACCCCAAAGAGATGTGGGCCGAGTTCCAGGCCGTCGTCGCCTCCATCGCCAATCCCCATCTGAAGGCGCTGCTCGACAACCTCTTCTCCGATGAGAAGTTGGCCGCGGCCTACCGTACCGCCCCCGCCGCCAAGGCCATCCATCACGCCTGGCTCGGCGGCCTGCTGGAGCACGTCCTCAGCCTCTGCGCCCAGGCCCGCTTCATGGCCCGCCACTACCCCGGCATCGATGAGGACCTCCTGCTCACCGGCGTCGTCCTCCACGACCTCGGCAAGATCTCCGAACTCGAATACGCGCGCAGCTTCGGCTACTCCGCCGAAGGCGGCCTGCTGGGCCACATGCACATCGGCCTGCGCCTCATGGCGGAGCATCTGCCCGCCGGCTTCCCGCCCAAACTGCGCAGCCTCGTCGAGCACATGATCCTCAGCCACCACGGCCAGCTGGAATATGGCAGCCCCAAGCTGCCGGTCTTTCCGGAAGCCCTGCTGCTCCACCACCTCGACAACCTCGATTCCAAGATGGCCGCCATCTTCCAGGCGCTCGAAAGAGACCGCGCCACGCCCGGCCTCTGGACTGGATACAATGCGGCCTTGGAGCGTAGTTTCCTCGACAAGGACAAGTACCTCGCCGAATCGCCCGCCCAGTCCGCAATGAAGCCCGCAGCCACAGCCGCTAAGCCCGCCTCGCAGAACTCCTCGCCTTTCGGCCAGGCCCTCTTTTCCGCCCTCGGTGGAGAAAACACCGGAGGAAAGGAATCCTGATGCGCCGAGGACGCACCGCCCGCGAAATCCCTCCCCCCCTCGAACTCCAGTGCCTCTGCGCCCTCTGGACCCTCGGCGAAGCCAACGTGCAGGCCGTGCGCGATCATCTGGCTCCCTCCAAGCCGCTGGCCTACACCACCGTCATGACCATGCTGGACCGGCTCACCCGCAAAAAGGTGCTCACCCGCCGCAAAGTGGGCCGCTCGTTCGTCTATCTCCCCACCGTCACGCGCGACGAGATCCGCCGCCTGGCCGTTCGCGAACTGGTCGACTCTCTCTTCGACGGAGACGGCGCGCTGCTCAGCGCCTATCTGAGCGGACATCAGCCCGCGCCCCCCGCCGGAGCCGCCGCCGAAGAGCCGAAAACCCTCGACGCCGCTCTGCTATAGCCGCTACTCCCAATACACGCCGCGCGCCTTCAACTCCTGCTGGATCTGCTCGCAGCTCTGGAACTGCACGGCATCGATGCCCGCGCTCCTCGCGCCCTCGACATACTCCGCCACATCGTCGGTGAAGAAGCACTCTTCCGGCTGGCACCCCGCTGCCGCGATTGCCGCCTGATAGATGCTCGGCAGCGGCTTCATCGCGCCCACTTCGTGGCTCAGGATGTAGGCGTCGAAGTGCTGCAGAATCGGATAGCGCTCATACAGCATCGTGAAATGGATCGGGTTCGTGTTGGAGAGCAATACCGTGCGGAAGTTTTTCCGGATCCCGGCTACCATGCTCTCCGGAATCAGCGTGTGCGGATGGAAGACGCTGAACCAGATGTTGCGGAACTCCCCCGCCTCCACCTTGGTTTCCAGCAGCTCCTCCACCCGCCGCTGAAACTCGAATTCGTCGAAGTCGCCCGATTCGAAGCCGTGCGCCAGCTTGCTGTTGCTGAAGCGCCGCTTGATCTCGGCGGGCTCCAGGCCGCAGCGCCGGCTCATCAGCTCGTAGGCAATCTGGAAATCGAAGGGGACCAGAACGCGTCCCAGGTCAAAAATCACGGTGCGGATCACACTTCATTTTACCGGCTGCGGCCGTTGTGCTTCAGCCTGTAGATGTCGCTGGAGAGGCGATCGAGCGACCGCTGCGCCCGCGCCCGCTCAGCCGCGCTGAACGCACCGCCGTCCACTCGGTCGCGATGAATCCGCGCGGCGGCTCGCCCCTCCTCGCGCTCCAATCTCGCCGCCTCGCCCGCGGTCAGCGATCCGCTGTGAACGCCCTGCCCGATCCGCTGCTGCTGGTCCCACTGTCTCCGCGCCACCGTCGCCGCGCCGGCCGGTACTGCCAGGCCGCCGATCATTAGAATTGAAATTCCGATGAGCTTCATGCCTATCAAAACGAAAAACCGGCCGGAAGGTTTACCCTCCCGGCCGGATTTCTTTCTGTTCGAGGCTGCGGGACCTCGACGCTAGAACGTGATCCGCGCCTGCACCTGGAGCCACCGGTTGGTGGCCGAGGTCTGCGCCGTGATCTTGCCGAAATTGGTGGAGTAGGGGTCGGTATTGGGATTGTCCATCTGCGACCGGTTCTGCACATTCAGCGCGTCGAAGCGGAGTTGCATGTTGACGCGCTCGGTGATGGGCAGGTTCTTGGACACATTGGCGTTCCACTGGTTGGTCATGTCGCGCCGCAGGTCTGGCACGCGAGTCGGGAAAACGCGGCGATGATAGCCCGCCGGCCCCTTGGCCGCAGAGCGTTCGAAATCGGCCGTGTTGAACCACGTGTCCCAGGTCCGGTTCACGTTGTTGATGTTGCTGATGTCATTGCCGTAATAAAACAGGTTGCCCCAATTCAGCAACGGGCCCGGCTGGTACTCGTAGGTGGCGGCCATCTGCCAGCCGCCGATGATCAGGTTCATGCCCTTGTTCACGGATCCACCGAACCTCTTGCCCTTGCCGAACGGCAATTCGTAGATGCCGGTGGCGACCACGCGATGGGGGCGGCCGTCATTGGACGTGCGCTCCGTGGCCGTCGTGTCCCACTCGTAGAAGCGGAAGTCGGCTTCGCGCAACTTCATGGCGGTGTAGCCGATGTTGAAGTTCCAGCCGCGGTTGAAGCGCTTTTCGAAGTTCACCTGGAGTTCGTCCGAGCGCGTGTAATAGCCGTAGTCGCCCGTGTCGCGCAGTCCGTTGCCGCTCGTCATATGCGGGAATGGGCGCAGGATCTGGTTCTTGCGGATAGTGGGTGAGGTATAGAAACCGTTGGTCTTCATGTCGGCCCACACAACCGGAGAGAAGTCAGCCTGATTCAGGTTGTTGATGTAGTAGGGATTCGTCACGTTCGAGTTCATGTTCGTGTTGTACGAGTCGTTGCGGACGAGTCCGTCGGCCCAGTACTGCTGCGGCAGAGCGTCGAGCTTCGTCTGGATCGAAATCCGGTCCGAATAGGAGCCGGCATAGGCGGCCGTGATGACAAAGAGCTCCGAGATCTGACGCTGAATGCGGGCCTGCCAGCGCTGCTGGCGGGCATGGGGTTGATTGAAGCCCGAGTAGTCGTACCCGCGCCCTACGCGCGCCATGGAGCCGAGCCCGTCGCGCTGCGGAGTGTCGAAGCGCGTTCCATCGGCCCGTACCCAGAAGGGGTCCAGCAGAGGGCTCTTGTTGTTGGCCGGGCTCACGCCGGAAGGCGACAGCCAGCTCTGGCCGAAGTTGGTGGACAGGATCGGATTCGTGCCGCGCGAGTAGCCGTACTGGTTGGGCCCGAAGTTGAGCACGTTGATGGTGTCGAAGAAGATGCCATATCCACCGCCGATCACTGTCTTGCTGTTCATCTGGTAGGCCGCACCGAAGCGGGGCAGCCACATGAACTCGTTCTTGTAGCCGCGGCGCGAATAGCCGTTGGAGCCCAGGTAGGTATTTCCGCCGGCGATCTTGAACTGCGAAGCGGGAAGTTCGGGCACCGGGCTCTTGGCGTAGTTCGCTTCCGCGCCCTTGGCGATGGGCAACGCGATGCCGGACTCGAAGGGGCCGATCGCGCGGTTGTAGCGTTCCGTTGCTCCAAGCTCGTATTCCATGCGCAAGCCGAGGTTCAAAGTCAGCTTGGGCGTGACGCGCCAGTTGTCCTGAACGTACCAGCCGTAGTAAGGGTTGTGCAGCGCATAGGTGTCGTTGTAGGTGACACCATAGCCGTTGTTGGGAATGCCGAGGATGAACGCCGCCCAACCGCGGCCGAGGTCGGAGCGGGGCGAATTCCCGTCGTCGTCCTTGCGGACCCAGGTGTCGCTGTACGAAAAATTGCCGCTGGTGTTGCCGCCGCCGCCGCCGGTGCGGAACTGCTCCCGGATGTCGAAGGCCGCTTTCAGCGAGTGCTTGCCGCGGATGTGGGTGACTTCCGCCTTGGCCGTGAGGCTGCGGGTGCGGGTCCAGTTGGTGATGCCGGAAGGGTTCACCTGCGAGTAGCCCGTGTTGGTGCTGCCCGTGTCGGAGACCGTCATGCGGGGCATGATGTGCTGGTCGCCGGCGAAGTCGTCCATGTACTTCGGCAGGCCGACGTCGCTGGGTTTGTAGCTCAACGCCATCGGCTGAATGTTGCCTTCGCGGAACTGGTTCATGGCCAGGTTGAAATCCCAGATGGTGGACGACGACTGCGTATAGACCACATCCACATTGCCGCCCTTGTTGTTGCGCACCAGGCCATTGAGGTTCAGCCCGCGGGCGGTCTCATACACCCAGTCGGCGCGATCTTCGGGGCCGAAGTTGTTAAACGACCAGCGGCCGTACATGCGCCACTTGTCGTTCAACTGGTAGTCGACGCGGTTCGAGTACGCTTTGTAGTCCCAGTTGTAAGGGGTCTGCGAAGCCAGGTAGTTGTTCACCGGGTCCTGGCCCACCGGAATCGCCACGTTCGGATTCGGGTAGAGCTTCTTGTAGAAATCGTAGGTGGGATTGACAAACCGGCTCCTCGGAATGATATTGCCGGCGAAGGGGGTACGCAGGTAGTGAGTTGGGCGCGACGGATCGGGCACCACCGTATTGGGGTCGTAGACGATGTAGCGCTGCGAATTGGCGATTTGCAGCATGTCGCTAAAGTCGCCCTCCCGTGCTTTCAAGGTCGGCACGGTGCGGTTGAACGTGGAGGGGTCTTCCACTTTCACGTCCTTGAAGGCGTTGTAGGTGAAGAACCAGAACAGCTTGTTCTTGCCGTCATAGATCTTCGGGATGACGACGGGGCCGCCGCCCGAGGCGCCCCAGTTATTGGAGCGGCCGGTGGGTTGCTTGTCGGTGCTCCGAAGTTCATTGGCCAGCGCCGTGTTGCCGGCCGCTTCGGCGGCTGCGATTCGGGAGTAGTAGTTCTTCTTGACGAAGAACGGAGTGCCCTGCCAACGCTGTTGCCAGTGCTGCCAGGTGGCGGTGCCATGGAAGTCGTTGGTCCCCGACTTGGAAATCATGGTGATGGCCGCGCCGGAGGTCTGGCCGATTCCGGCGTCGAAGTTGTTGGTCTCCACCTTGAATTCCGCAATCGCATCGGTATAAGGCAGGTAAGCGGTACGCCGCCCCGGACCCTGGTTGGGCGAGCCGTCCAGTGCCCAGGAGTTGCCGCCCACGTTGCCGCCTACGTTGTAGTCTGAGCCGCCGGCGTTGGAGTGCAGCGCGAGGTAGTTGTTGACGCCGCCGGTCTGAATGCCGGGCGTCAGCTTCACCAGCAGCATGGCGCTATTGCCCATGAGGGGCAGTTCCATCACCGTCTTGTTGTCCAGCACGCGGCCTGAACTCACCGCGTTGGTCTCCAGCATCGGCGCTTCCGCCGTCACGGATACGGTCTCCGTGACGCCGCCCAGTTCCATCGCGATATTCACTTCGATGCGCGAAGAGACAGGCAGCGTAATTCCTCTGCGGACCATCTTCTTGAAGCCTGCATGCTCGGCCGTGAGTTCGTACTGGCCGGGCATCAGCAGGTTGCCTTCGTAGTAGCCCGTATCGTTAGTCTTGAAGTTCAACGCCACGCCGGTATCGGCGTTCTTGATTGCTACACTGGCGCCGGCAATGGCGGAGCCCGAGGGATCCAAGACCCGTCCGAACAACATCGAGCGGGTTTCCTGTGCCGAGACCGGAACGAGAAGGAGAGCAGCGCTGAAGCATACCCCCGCTACGGAGCGAAATTTCATGAGATCAGACCTCCCAACACCACGGAGTTAAGTTGGTGGCATTATATACAATCCGCGGCGGAGTTTGTAAAGAGGGATTGAGTGGCGCGCAGCCGCACAGCCGCTGGGCTGTCCTGGGCTTCGGCTGCGGGGCGGCTTGGCTTGCCGCGTTCGCAGCTTGTTTCGGGCGGAGCCGGGTCTGGAGATCCGGCGCAGCAGTGGCTGTCTGCCCTACTCAGGGGCGGTGGTTGAGGGCTTCGGCGATGGTGGCCTGGGCTTCGGCGAGTTCGGCTCCGGTGAGTTCGAGGCGCGGGGGGCGGACTCGGGGGTTGCCCATGCCGACGGCCTGCTGGACGAGCTTGATGAGCTGGACGAACTTGGGGACGGTGTCCATGCGGAGCAGGGGGAGGAACCACTTATAGAGCTGGAAAGCGGCTTCGCGGTCGCCGCGGGCGGAGGCTTCAAAGAGAGCCACGGATTCGGCGGGGAAGGCGTTGACGAGGCCGGCGATCCAGCCGGTGGCGCCGGCCATGGCGGCTTCCATGATGACGTCGTCGACGCCGACGAGCAGCTTCAGGCGATTGCCGGCAAGGGAGCGAAGGGCGGCGATGCGGCGGACGTCGGCGCTGGATTCCTTGATGGCGTGGAGGTTGGGGAACTCGGCCAGCAGCTCGCAGACCTGGTGGGGGAGGTAGTCGGTCTTGTACGCCACCGGGTTGTTGTAGAGCATGCAGGAGAGCGGCGTGGCGCGGAGGATCGCCGCGACGTGGGCCTTCATCTCGCGCCAGTCTGTGGAGTAGACGTAAGGCGGCAGGACCATGAGTCCGGAGCAGCCGGCCTTTTCGGCCATCTGGGCGATCTTGACCGCCTCGGCGGTGGAGAGGGCGGAGACACCGGCGACGACGGGGACGCGATCTTTGAGGGTGGCCACGGTGGTGCGGAGGACGGCCTCCTTCTCTTCAAAGGTCAGCGTGGCGCCTTCGCCGAGAGAACCGAGCATGACGACGCCCTGGCAGCCGTTGTCGACGAGCCAGGAGACGTGGCGGGCGAGGAAGGCGTGGTCGATGGTCAGGTCTTCGAGAAACGGCGTTGTGCAGGCGGGGATGACTCCGGTCCAGTTCATAGTTCCCTTTCTTCAAGTAGAGCTTGGATCGGCGCGGGCACGGCGGGGGGACGGGGCGAGTTGGGTCCGTAGCCGTAGAGCGCGCGGGTGATGGAACCGCAGATGCGGCCCTGGCAGAAGCCCATGCCGCAGCGGGTGGCGAGCTTGAGGTCGCGCCAGTTGCCGTGGGCGGCGACCTCAGAGAGCGGGATGTCCTCGCAGCGGCAGATGGGCGTGTTGGCGGCGGCGAGCGAGAGCACCTCGGGGCGCGGAGCGAAGGTGCGGAGGAGCCCGGCGGCGAACTCGCGCCAGGTGGTGCGATCGGAGAAGAGCGTGCGGGCCTCGGCTTCCCTGCCCGTAGCGGCGAGGGCGGCGATGCGGCCTTCGACGATGGACTTATCGACGCCGCCGATGCCGGTGAGTTCGCCGGCGGCATAGATGGATGGGCGGCTGGTCTGCTGCCAGTCACCGACGTGCACGGCGCCGTCTTCGACGTGGCAGCCGAGGAGGGCGGCGAGTTCGGTATTGGGCACGAGGCCGAAGCCGGTGGCGAGGAGGACGCTGCGTTCCTGCCAGGTGCGGCCGGCGTGGCGGAGTTGGACGGACTCGACGTGTTCCCTGCCCTGAGCACTTTCCACCCAGCAGTTGGTCTTGTAGGCCGAGCCGAGGAGGGAGAGGCCGAGGCGGGCGCCTTCGATGAGCTTGCCGGGGTGGCGCCAGAGCGAGGCGGTGAAGCCGCGCAGGTGAGCGGAATCGGACTGTTCGGCGACGAGCATGACGCTGGCGCCTTTCTCGCGGGCGAGGGAGGCGCAGGCGAGCAGGAGGGGTCCGCTGCCGGCGAGGACGATGCGTTTGTTGGCGACGTCGAAGCCGCCTTTGATGAGGGCCTGGAGTCCGCCGACGCCGGTGACGCCGGGGAGCGTCCAGCCTGGGAAGGGGAGGAAGAGTTCGCGGGCGCCGGTGGCGAGGATGAGTTTGCGGCCCTTATCGAGGATGCGCTCGTCGATGGCGGCGGTGGAGGTCTCGAGCTGGACGTGGGAGGCGGCGAGGCGGTTGAGCCAGTCGCCTTCGCGGCCGCTATTCCAATCGCCGCGCCAGATCTGGCCGCCGGGGCGCGGGTTGTCGTCGATGAGGAGGACGCGGGCGCCGGATTCGACGGCGGTGACGGCGGCGGCGATGCCGGCGGGTCCGGCGCCGACGACGGTGATGTCAAAGGGGGCGCTCATGCGGGTTCGACCTCCAACTGCACTTGCATTCCTTCGCGGCAGAGGGTCTGGCAGCTGCGCAGGCCGGGGACGCCGTCGATGGTGACGCGGCACTCCATGCAGATGCCCATGCCACAGAGGGGCGAGCGGGGCTCGTGGCGGGGCGAGTGGCGGAAGGTGGTGATACCGGCATTGAGGAGGGCGGCGGCGACGGTGGTTTCGGGGGTCGCGGGGACAGGTTTTGAGTTGACGAAAATCGTGATGGTGCTAGGCATGGAAGCACCTTTCAGGTAAGAAAGCCGTGGCATCGAAGATGGGGGGGCGGTTGGCGACGTAGTCGGCGATGAGGCGGCCGGTGGCGGTGGCGGCGGTGATGCCTAGGCCTTCGTGACCGGTGGCGAGGTACATGCCGGGCTGGGCGGGCCAGGGTCCGACGAGGGCGCGGCCATCTGGTGTGGCGGGTCGGAGGCCGGTCCAGCAGCGGATGGCGGCGAGTTGAGGGAGCGCGGGCAGGTATTCGATGGCGCGGCGAAGCATGCGTTCGAGCATGTGGCGATCGATTTCGTGGGTTTTCACGCCGTGCTGGCGGGAGCTACCGACGAGAACCTGGCCGTTTTTGCGCGGCTGGACATTGAAGGCGACGGACTCGCCCGAGGCCGCGTGGGCGAGCTTGAGGTAGCCGAGTTCGACGATCTCGTGGCGGATGAAGCCGGGGTAGCGGTCCGTAATGACGAGCTGGCCTTTGCGGGGCGTGACGGGGATGCCGGGCGTGATGTGGGGTGCGCGGGCGCCGGCGGCGTTGACGGTGATGCCGGCTTCGATGACGGTGCCGTCGGCGAGGATCGCCCGGCGGCCTTCGAGGCGGGCGACGGTGGCACGAAGGAGTTCGGCTTTGGAATCGCGGATCATCCACTGGGCGGCGACGGGGGCGAAGAGGATGCCGTCGTCAGGGAGGACGAGCCCGCCGGCGAGGCCGGGGCAGAGGTTCGGCTCGGTTTCGGCGAGTTGGACGGGATCGAGCATTTCGGAGCGGACACCGTGGGCGGCGCAGAAGTTGTGCTTGCGTTGCGCCTCGGCCATCTCCTCCTGGTCGGCGGCGACCCAGAGGGTGCCGCAGCGGGAGTATTCGACACCTTCGGGCATGCGGGCGACGAACTGATCCCAGAGGCGGAGGGAGGCGGCGGAGAGTTCGAATTCGGCTTCGGAGCCATCGAGGACGACGAGGTGGCCCATACCGGCGGCGGTGGCGCCGCCGCCGACGGCTTCGTCTTCGATGACGAGGACGCGGAGGCCGAGCTGGGAGAGTTCCCAGGCGCAGGCGGAGCCGACGATGCCGGCGCCGACGATGAGGACGTCAGGCTTCATGCGCGGATCCCCCAGCAGAAGGGGTCGGCGTCGTTGAGGAGGAGGCGTGCGTCGGCGTTGACGAAGGCGCTGCCGCGGATGCGGGGATAGACCTTGCCGCCGCGCAGGGTGACAGAGCCATCGAAGTAGGAGCCGACGACGCTTTCCTGGCGCCAGGATTGGCCTTCGGCGAGTTTGCCGTCGGCGACGAGGCAGGCGAGCTTGGCGGAGGTGCCGGTGCCGCAGGGGGAGCGGTCGTAGGCCTTGCCGGGACAGAGGACGAAGTTGCGGGAGTGTGAGCCGGGGAGCTGCGGGGGGCCGAAGAGTTCGACGTGATCGATCTCGGCGCCGTTGGCTCCGGTGACGCCCTGGCGGGAGAGGGCCTGGCGGATCTTCCAGGTGTAATCGGTGAGGGCTTCGAGGTGCTGGAGGTCGAGGGGGAAGGGCGAGCCGGCGACGAGGAAGAACCAGTTGCCGCCGTAGGCGACGTCGCCGTGGACTTTGCCGAAGCCTTCGACATCGACTTCCACGGCTTTGGCGAGGCGGTAGCTTTCGACGTTGGCGACGGTGACTTCGCCGGATTCGTGGAGTTCGGCGGAGACGAGGCCGACGGGGGTTTCGATGCGGACGGTGCCGGGCTGGATGCGCTGGAGGTGGGCGAGGGTGGCGACGAGTCCGATGGTGCCGTGGCCGCACATGCCGAGGTAGCCGACGTTGTTGAAGTAGATGACGCCGGCGTCGTTGGCGGGGTCGGCCGGGGGGAGGAGGAGAGCGCCGACGATGGCGTCGTTGCCGCGGGGTTCGTTGACGACGGCGGAGCGGAAGGAGTCGTGGTCGCGGCGGAAGACGGCGAGGCGATCGGCCATGGAGCCGGAGCCGAGATCGGGGGCGCCGGAGACGACGACGCGGGTGGGTTCGCCGCCGGTATGGGAGTCGATGACGTGCACTTCTCTGGGCATGGAGGGAGGGTTCTGACTGGTGAAGATCGGGTGCGGCCGGGGCTCCATGGGGGAGTGGGTGCCGGCGCTGCCTTCCATTCGATCACATGGGCTGGGGGGAGTGGTAGGGCCGGTGAGGGGAGAGGAGGGGGAG
>JACQZS010000021.1 GCA_016213725.1 Acidobacteriota bacterium
CGCAGAAAATGTCCGTATGCCGCCCGTGTGCTCGCCGCCCCGGTACGGCGCGACTCTCCCGCCGCCCGTCCCCCCGCATGTCGCATCGCCCCTCCCGCCCACCCTCGCCGGCATTCAATGTAAGCCCTTGCTAATTCCGGGGCTTTATTCCCAAACCCTCCCAGCGGCTGCCGGGCACAACCCTCTATCTCGCTGCAGCGCCGGTCTCCTGCCAATTGCCAACAAAGAAATACACAATTGGGTGTTCCGTTTTCTTGAACCCATGTTAAAATTCCACCAAACGCCAGAAATGGCTGAGGTGTACTAAATTGCTCGTAATAGGGGGTCATTGCGCATGAAACGCATCGTTGCGTTTGTCTCCATGCTTTTTCTATGTCTGCCCGCCGGCGCTCAGGAATACCGCGCCACCATCCTTGGGCAAGTCATGGATTCATCCAAGTCGGCGGTTCCGAAAGCGACCGTCAAAGCCACCAAACAGGACACCGGCATCAGTAAGGAAACCGTGTCGAATGAACAGGGTATCTATACGATTCCGGGCCTCGATCCCGGCGTCTACGATATCACCATCACCGCCTCCGGCTTCCAGACCACGCGCCGCAACGGCATCGTCCTGCAGGTCGCCGAGAAGCTCAACCTCAACATCTCCCTCGAAGTGGGACAGATTTCGCAGGAAGTCACCGTTACCGGTGAACAGGAACTGGTCCAGACCGCTTCGGCTTCCCGCGGTCTCGTCTTCGATCCCATTAAAGTGCAGGAACTGCCGCTGAATGGCCGGCAAAGCTACATGCTTATGAAGCTTTCACCCGGCGTCACTTTCGACCAGCGCCAGTTTGGTTCCTCCGGCTATTCGGGCACGCGCGCCTGGGACGTAAACGGTAACTTCACGATTAACGGCGGCCGCAATGGCTCCAACCAGTTTCTTCTCGACGGTGCGCCCATCTCCACCAACGGCACCTTCAACGTGGCGCCCAATGTGGAAGCCATCCAGGAATTCAAGGTGATGGTGAATACCTACGACGCGCAGTATGCACGTACCGGCGGCGGGACCGTCAATACCACCTTGAAATCGGGCACCAACGACTGGCATGGCTCGCTCTTCGATTTCTGGCGCAACCGCGTCCTCGACGCCAATGCCCGCCAGAACAATGCCGCCGGCCAGCCGCGCGGATTCCGTAACCAGCACCAGTTCGGCGGCGTCCTCACCGGACCCATCCGCAAAGACAAAGACTTCATCATGTTCAGCTTCGAGGGCTTCCGGGAACGCGTCCCGTTCCCCAGCGTCTCCTCCGTGCCTCCCATGGAAATCCGCGAAGGCGACTTCTCGAAGTTCATCCCTCAAGGGCAGACCGCCACCATCAAGGTCTTCGATCCGATGACCTCCACGCCCTGCACCCAGCCCGGCACCAACTGCATCAGCGGCGGCGTCTACGTCCGCAGCCCGTTCCCCGGCAATATCATTCCCAAGAGCCGCCAAAGCGTGATCGGGCAGAATATCCTCAAATACTACCCGGCGCCCAACTTCACGCCGCAGGCCCTCTCACAGAACTATGTCCGTGGCGACAACGTCGGCAAGTACCGCTACGAGCAACCCATGGCCAAGTGGGACCACATCATCAATGACAGGCATCGCTTCAACGCGAGCTACTCCTGGCAGGACGGCTCCGAATTCCGCAATTCCAACGGTTTCGATGCCCCGGCCCAGAACGGCAACATGACCGGTACGGTCCGCCGCGACCAGATCCTGCGCTTCGCCTACGACTGGCTGCAGTCCCCCACGCGCATCATCCACTGGCAGGCCAGCTACGACCGTTTCATCGACAACTTCCCGGACGACTCCAGCGCCGGCGAGTTCACTTACGACAAACTAGGCATCAAGTCCATCCCCGCCGTGCCTACCTACCCGACGAAGCTCTCCCCCCGCGTCCAGGTCTCCGGCTATAACGAAATCTTCGGCAACCGCTACGTGAACCAGTCTTCCCGGCAGCAGTTGAACTCCCAACTCTACGTGGCCGAAACCCGCGGGCGCCACTCCCTCAAGTACGGCGCCGAGTACGCCAAGCTGATCCGGCACAACAAGGACAGCGGGCGCTCCTCCGGCCTCTTCAACTTCGACACGGTCTGGTCCCGCCAGCACCAGGGCCGCCGCATCGCCGGCGTCCTCGACGGCGCCAGCGTGGCCGACATGCTCATGGGCACCATGAACAGCGGCTATGTGGATTTCAACGACAGCTTCCTGCGCCGCGAACCCTATTGGGGCTTCTACTTCCAGGACGACTGGAAGCTGAACAGCAAGCTCACCCTGAACCTTGGGCTGCGCTACGACTGGCAGCAAGGTCTGACCGAATCGCACGACCGGCTCGTCGCCGGATTCAACTACGATCAGGTGAACGAGGTATTGACCGCCAGGGTGCTGCCCGTCTGGCAGAGCCTGGCTGCGGCCGATCCGGGTTTCCCAAAGCCTCCCAGCGTGATCAAGGGCGGACTGCAGTATGCCGGCGTCAACGGCGTGCCGCGCAATATCTACAACACCGATTGGACCAATATCCAGCCGCGCATCGGCATCGCCTATCAGTTCATGCCGAAAACCGTCATGCGCGGCGGATTCGGGATCTACCACCGTACGGCGACCCAGAATTCGCAGACCACCGGCTTCAGCATCCAGACGCCCTACATCCGGTCAGCCAACGGCGATCTGAATCCTCGTCCCACCACGGGAGCCTTTTCTCTCGAGAATCCCTGGCCGGATGGCGTGATTCAACCATACGGCAACAAGCTGGGCATCGATACCAATGTCGGCGGCAGCGTCTCCTTCGACAACCGGAACCGCCCCATTCCGCGAACTTACCAGTGGTCTTTCACCCTGGAGCGTGAATTGCCCTGGAACATGGTGCTGGAAGTCTCCTACGTCGGTTCCTGGACAACGCACGAGACGAAGACGATTCAGCTCTCCGATATGACGGAGCTGAACTACAATGCCGCCAAGGCGAATCCAACCTTCTATCAGGCCGCTGTCACCAACCCCTGGTATAGGATCCTGCCGTTGAATCAACCGCTCGGGTCCAGCCCCACCATCTCGCGCCGTGACCTGCTGCGCCGCATCCCCCAGTTCCAGAGCGTTCAGAGCGCCATCAATCCGTGGGGCGCGGTCTACTACAACGGCCTGCAAACCCGCTTTGAAAAGCGCATGCTGGGCTCTCGCTCCAAGACCGGCGCCCTCACCTGGGTGGCCGCCTACACCTGGTCGAAGCAGATGGAGACCACCAACCGCCAGGAGTATAACTTCGAATGGTTCAACGGCTTCGTGGACAGCGTTGTCACCAGCGCCGACCGCAGCCACAACTTCCAGCTCTCCGGCATCTGGGACATCCCCGTCGGCAAGGGCCGCAACTACGGCAACGACATGGGCAAGGTCGCCGAGGCGATCGCCGGAGGATGGAACCTGAACTGGACCGTGAGCTACGTGACCGGTGCTCCGTTGAGCGCATGGACCGGCTGGAAGTACCTCTGCGGCGATCCGATGCAAGTGGAGCGGACCGAGACGCAGTGGTTTGATAAGCGCCCCTCCTGCTATCAGCAGAACGTGAGCTTCGAGCAGACCCAGCTCATGACACGCTTCCACCAGATCCGCGGCCAGACGGCCTGGCAGAGCGACTTGGCCATCGCCAAGAAGTTCAACCTGACGGAGCACTGGAAGCTCGAATTGCGCGGAGAGTCGTTCAACTTCACCAACACTCCGCTGCGGGGCGATCCGCCGTCGACGAATCCGTCGGACGCGCAATTCGCCGTCTTGCCGGTGCAGCAGCTCAACTTCCCCAGGAACATCCAGATTGGAGCGAGGTTGAGTTTCTGACGTTTGGTTCGTTGTCCTTTGAGCCGGGCCCACGGGCCCGGCTCTTTTCGTCTTCGGGGCAATCGGAATAACCTCATAGTTGATGATCAGCGCCGTCATCACTCGGAGAACCGCCTTCGCAGCTCTGGCCGGCATGCGGCAGCAAAGCACGCTCGCAGCCATGCAGCAGGTGATGGGGCCACTGCGCGTGCCCGCGGGCACGCCGCGATTTGAAGTCGTGTCCGAGGCAGAGGAGGGCGCGGTGCGCCGCCGCCTCATTCGCTATGAAGCGGAAGAGGGCGATTGGGTGCCGGCGTGGTGGCTTGAGCCGCTCGGCGGCAAGGCCAACGGGCGCGCGGCCATCTGTCTGCATCAGACGACGAAGATCGGCAAGGACGAGCCCGCCGGCCTCGGCGGGTTGAAGAACCTGCACTACGGCCGCGAGCTGGCAGAGCGCGGCTTCACCGTGCTCGCGCCGGACTACCCGAACTTCGGCACTTACTCGATCGACGTCTACGCGAAGGGCTACGCCAGCGCGACCATGAAGGGCATCGTCAACCACATGCGTGGCGTTTCTCTGCTGGGCGGCAAGCGCGTGGCGGCGGTGGGGCACTCGTTGGGCGGGCACAACTCGCTGTTCCTCGCCGCGTTCGATGAGCGGGTGAAGGCGGTGGTGACGAGTTGCGGCTTCACGTCGTTCGCCAAGTACTACGGCGGCAATCTGAAGGGCTGGAGCCACAAGGGCTATATGCCGCGCATCGAGAGCGAGTACGGCTGCGATCCGAAGCGGATGCCGTTCGACTTCTCCGACGTGCTGGGCGCGATCGTGCCGAGGGCGCTGTTCATCAACGCGCCGGTGCGCGATGCGAACTTCGAGGTGAGCGGCGTGGACGACTGTGTGCGCGCCGTCGAGAGCAGGGCGGGGAAGCTGAAAGTGGAGCACCCCGAGTGCGGGCACGACTTCCCCGAAGACGTGCGGCTGCGGGCGTATGAGTTCCTTGAGGAGGCGATCTAGATGCAGATACAGAGAGCGGGCGTAGAGCCGTCGGCGCTGGGGCCGGCGACTTACTTTACGGGTGCGGTTCGCATCGACCCGTTGTTCCGTTCGCCGGAGCCGGCGCGGGCCGTGGGCGTGAGCGTGACGTTCGAGCCGGGTGCGCGGACGATGTGGCACACGCATCCGCTGGGGCAGACGATCATCATCACGGCCGGCTGCGGCTGGGCGCAGAGGTGGGGCGGAGCGGTGGAAGAGATCCGCCCGGGCGACGTGGTGTGGTTCGCACCCGGCGAGAAGCACTGGCACGGCGCCAAGGCGACGACGGGGATGACACACATCGCCATCCAGGAGGCGCTGGACGGCAAGACGGTGGAGTGGCTGGAAGAGGTCAGTGACGACCAGTACCTGGGGCGGTAGGCGCTGAGGGCGTTAGGAAGTCGAGAGTGAGTTCGCGGCTTGCCAGGACGCGCACGGGGCCGAGCAGGCCGGAGGTGCGGAGCGGCGCAGCGGCGGTGTAGGGGCGCATGTTGGTCCTGGTGTAGCGCTGGGCTTCGGGGAGAGACTCGTCGCCGATGAGGCGGTTGGTCCAGAGGTTCACCACCTTCACTTCGATGTGGTTGCGGCCTGGCTTGAGGATGCCGGTGACGGGGACGCGGAAGGGCGGTTTCCAGAGGACGCCCAGGGCCTGGCCATTGAGGCTGAGTTCGGCGAGGTTGGCGACCTGGCCCAGGTCGAGTTCCAGGTGGAGGTCTTTCGAGAAGAGCGCAGCTGGGGCTTGAAAGTCCAGAGAGTAAGCCGCGGCGCCGGAGAAGTGGCGGATGCCTTCTTCGGGCCGGTCGGTCCAGGAGACCAGGGCAGGGAAGAGGGCCGACTCAGGGGCGCCCCAGTTGGGGGCGAACTTGACGGTCCAGGCGCCGGTGACTTCCAGCGTGGGGCTGGCGGGGATGTTGAGTTGGGCCTGGCGGCCTTGCTCGTTGGTGACGGTGACGGGGCCGGGCGCGGCGGCGCGGAGGCGGTTGGGGGCGATGAGTTCGGCGTTGCCGGTGACGGTGACGGAGTGGGGGCCGGTAGGGTTCCGGAAGACGACGAAGATTGACTCGCGGGCGGCGAGCTTCAGGGGGACGGCGGTGCGTCCTTTGGTTTCGCGGTAGACGAGTTGGGGGCGGGTCGCGCCGGTGTCGGGGAAGAAGATCTCGGGGGCTTTGCCGGTGACGCGGAACGCGGCCTCTGCGGCGATGGGATGGTCTGTGCGGTTGACGACGAAGTAGATGTCGGCTTCGGAAGTGCGGCGGTGGATGGTTTCGAGGCCTTCGGGGGCTTCGAAGTCGGGGGCGATGGATTTGCGGGTGAGGAGTTCGCGGATGGTGGGGCCGTTGAGGATGCGGCCCTGGCTCCAGAGGGCCTGGGCCTCGGATTGGACGGCGCGGTCGCTTTCGGGGTAGCCGCTGAGGCCGGGGGCCTCCGAGGGCGGCGGGCCGATGACGGTGGCGCCGGCGGCGGCGAGCTGGCCGATCTTGCGGAGGACTTCGAGGGACATCGCCTTCTGGTTGGGCAGGACGAGGGCGGCGTAGCTCATGCCGTCGGGCAGCGTGATGCGGCCGTTCTTGACGGCGGCGCGAGTGAGGAGGACTTCGGCGTTGGTGACGTCGTAGTCGTAGCCGCGGCCGAGCGCGGGATCGATGTGAAGCGGCGGGACGTAGGCGGGGATCTGTTCGCCGTAGTAGTAGAGGACGTCGGCGACGGGGAGGCCCACGGAGAGCAGTTGAGAGCAGCGAGCGAGGTAATCGGTCCACGCTTTTGCCTGGTCCCACCATGTGATGTTGGGGTTGAAATGGGTGCCGGCGAAGTATTCGATGCCGGGCTTGCCGAACGAATCAGGGGAGTGGGTGAAGGTGTGGAGGAAGAAACGATTGGCGCCTTCGAGGAAGGCGCGGTCAGCGTCGGGCTTGAGGCTCCAGGGGTCCTCTTCCCAGTGGGGTCCGACGGAGGTGAAGGCTTCGACGGCGGCCCAGCGCTTGCCGTAGATGTGTGCGGCGGAGGAGATCTCCTTGACGAGGAAGCGCTCCTCTTCGGTGACGCGATGGGTTTTGGCGCGGGCCCAGAATTCGCCCATGGGGACGTCGTTGCGGCCTAGCATTTTGAGGGTGTCGATGGAGATGACGCGGGGGCCGCCGGACTCGGCCTGGAATTGGAGGCCGTTTGCGTGGGCGAGGTCGAGGAGGCGTTGGTAGTGGTAGTCGGCGAAGAGGTCAGAGCGGGTGCGTTCGAGGTCGGCGCGGAAGCGGGCGGTGAGGGCGCGGGAGTTGACGTTGCCGCCTTCGAGGGTGGGGAGATAGGGGGTGGGATCGTAGCCGCGGCGACGGCGGAACTCGTCGAGGAGGTTGGGGGTCCAGTCGGAGCCGTAGACTTCGTAGGAGTCGCAGTGGATGGCTTTGAGGGCGGGTGGGAACGGACGCCTGGGCGGGACAGTCACACTGTGTCCACCTTGGGACACAGGTGACTGTCCCGGGAAGAGTTCGTTGAGCATGGTTTGGAAGCTGAACTCTACGGCGGTGGGGTTCATGTGGTCGGCCAGGCGGCCGGCGCCTTCGGGGCGGAAGTAGTCGGCGTTTTGGCCGGTGGTGGTGTGGCCGAGGCGGAGGATGCGGTACATGCCTGGGGGGACGTCCCAGGTTAGGCGGCCGTCGGAGGTGAGGCGCGATGTCAGGTCGATCCAGGGGGAGCCGAATTCGATGTGGTCGAGATCGGCGACGGGGAAGATTTGCGAGATCTCCTGGGTGGTGCGGGTGTGGCCGACACGGTAAGGCTCGGCGGCGAAGACGGCGATGTCTCGGTAGTGGAGGGGCTGGCCGTTGGCGTCTTTGGCGAGTCCGTCCGGGAGAGGCAGGGTGGCGGAGAAGCGGGTGGGCCCGGTGACGGCGACGGAGCTGAAGACCAGTCTTTGAGCGGACAGGGCGGGTGTGATCCAAGGGCCTCCGCAGTTGGGTCCGGGGGAGAGGAAGAGAGTGAAATCGAGATTGAGGCGGCCGGCCTCATTGAGCGCGTGGTGGAGGGCGTCGCGCCAGGGTTGAGACATCCAGAGCGGCGAGGGCGGCAGGTCAGTGGCTCGGGTGCCGTAGCGGGAGGGTCCGGGGCCGGGGTCCCATTGGATCATGCCGCCGATGCCTTTCGCGTGCATCTGTTCGAGGTCGAAGGTGATGCGGTCCTTGGCGACGCTCGAGTGGAGCCAGAGCCAGTAGACGCGGGGCCGGGCCTCGGGGGGCGGGTTGCGGAATTCGCTCACCAGATCGGCGCCCACTAGAGGCAGAAGGCTGAGGGCGGCGATGAGGAGGGGTCGCATGGTTATTGGGCCTTGGAGTAGCGCTTCAGGCCGTCGGCGAGGCGGTCGACGGTGTCCTGGTAGGACTGGTCGGCGGCTTTGTCGGTTTCGGGGGGCAGGGCTTTGAGCTTGCCCGCGGCCTTGAGTTGGGCGCGGGTCTTCTGGGCCCGCTCGGCCTGGGCGAGGAGGTTCTTGTGGGCGGTGGGGTAGTGCTCTGCCGGGCTGGGCTGGAAGTAGAGTTTGCCGGGTTTTGCTTTCCCGAGTTGGATGACGATGATGGCGGTGGCGGGGGTTTCGTTGTCGGGCAACTGGATACGGTCCGCGGTGAAGTGCTTCCAGGGCTTGTTGTTGACGGTGACCTTGGTGATGGGTCCGGCGCCGAAGGTGGCGAGATAGAGGCGGCGGGGGCCGAAGCGGACGGGATCGAGCTGCTGGAGTTCGGTGACGGCGGGCGGGATGTGGGGCAGAAGGGTGAGTCCTTCGGCGGTGTAGAGGTACTCGAAGAGGCCGCGGCGGAGGGCGGCGGGGATGGCGAAGGCGTCGTAGGTGATGTTGATGGGCTGCTTGGGCTGGTAGACGTCGGAGCCGAAGTTGGTGAGGTTGTTGTCCATGCGGAAACGGTCAGCAAAGGCGAGGATGCGGCGCATGGATTCGCGGGCGTCGTCGTATTTGCCGAGGCGGTAGTAGGCGAGCATCATGCGGGCCTCGCAGGTGGACCAGTGGCCGCCGTTGACCCAGTTGCCGAAGCGCCAGAGGCCGGTGGGTTCGGTGTACATGTCGTCGAGGGAGGGGTAGTTGGGGAGGATGAGGTGGTGGGGGCGGAGGCCGGGGATGGAGGCGATCTTATTGAAGATGGTGTTGGCCTGGGCGTCGTCCACGACTCGGAAGGCGATGGCGTCGTGGTTGGGGGAGGTTTCGAAGTAGCCGTACTTGGGGGCGCCGAATACGCCGTGGCGGGTGCCGTCGGGGTCCATGTATTTGATGAAGTAGCCTTCGGGAGTCATGAGGAGGGGGAGGCCGAGCTTGGCGCGGGCGCGGCGGTCTTCGTAGAGACGGGCCTTGTCAGGGTGGGCGGCGAGTTTTTCGAGTTCGATGAGGCGATCGAGGGCGGCGATGTAGGTGATGGAGAGTCCGGCGAGGTAGGCCATGCCGTAAGTGCCGTCGGGTTTCTTCCAGCCGGCGTAGGAGGGGGCGAGGAGGTTGCCGGCGGGTCCGGCGAGGAAGAGGTTGTTGGAGGGATCGCGGCGGGATTCGAGGAAGTTGGCGGCGCGCTCGAGCAGGGGGAGGTAGTGGGCGATGGCTTTGGGGTCGCGGGCAATGAGGAGGGCTTCGGACTGGAGGACGATGCCGGCGGCGGTGAATTCGACGCCCCAATCGTGGATGGCGCGCTTGCCGTCGCCCTGGCGGTAGATGATGCAGCCGGGCATGGCGGCGTCACAGAGGACGCCATCAGGGGCGACCCAACTGTGCTTGGGTTCGGAGGGGCAGCCTTCGCGCTTGCCGTCGCCCATCTGGTCGAACCAGAGGTCCTGGGAGTTCTGGAGGAATTGGACGAAGGGCTCCTGGAGAAGGGGGAGGGCGGAGTAGGAGGTGCCGTAGCTGTTCTGGATCCACCAGGCGTTCCAGGTGGGACCTTCGACGAGGCCATTCCACTTGGGGGTGTAGAGCATGGAGAGGTTCTGGTATTCGGGGTCGGGCGCGGTCATGCGGGCGGCGATGTCGAGGAGCTTAAGATATTCGGTGTCGCCGGCGCCGCGGTAGTGGGCGCCGGTGAAGCGCTGGGCGGGGGCGAGGGCTGCTATGAGGAGAAAGAGGCCTAGAAGGCGGATCATGGGGGCAAGGATATCAGGTGCGCGAGGTGGTTGGTTTCTGTGAAAAATGGTGGTGGGCTCCACGGTGGCCCCGGGCTCACGCCCTGGGGAAACGGGCTGATGCGCTACCCCGGACTGGCGTCCGGGGGAATCGGGCTTGCGTAGAGCGCGGGAGTGAGGTTGAGGACGGAATGGGGGTTCGTTTCTGTGAAAAATGCAAGTGGGCTCCATGGTGGCCTCGGGCTCACGCCCGGGGGAATTGGCGGCCATAGTCTTTGGGGCTTCGATTTTGGGAAGTGGGCGAGAGTGGGCCTTGAGGGCGGCCACGATTTGTTGGTTGCACTGGTTGGTGAGACGGGAGTTGCGGGCGCTGAAGCGGTCGAGGGCTGTGAGCAGGGCCCGGTTGTCGTGGAGGAAGACCAAGGGATTGGGGGCGGCGGCGAATCTGGCGAAGAGATCGGCGAAGAGGTGGTTGCAGTAGCGGTTGAGGGCGCGGAGGCGAGCGCGGCGCGCGGCGAGGGCCTGGAGGACGGGTTCGTCAAAGCAGGCGGCGGCACGGGCGGCGTCGAGTTCGGCCTGGTTCCTGTGAATTTCGGGGAGTTCGAAGTTGGCGGCGTAGAGGCCGTGTTTGCGGGGATTGTTGCGATTGGCGGCCTGGCGTTGGGGTGACATGGCGGTTACCGGAGGCGGGCGACGAAGGCGAGGAGGCGGATGTCGGTTTGGACGCGGCGGGAGGAGCGGGTGTGGATGTCGGTGGCGCGGATGTGGGCGGGGTCGGTGGCGATCTGGTTCCAGGCGAGGTGGGTGCGGAAGGCGGGATCGGCGTCGGGGTGGCGTTTGGAGACGTCGTCCCAGTTGGATTGGATGGCGAAGTTGAGGGACTGATTGGCGATAGCGCCGAAGCGGTTTCTGACCCAGAGGGATTCGGCGAGGTCGTCGGCGAGGAGGCTCTGAAAGTCGTTGGGGGGACGGAATTGCTCGTGGACGGCGGCATGGACGTGAGCGAACTGGATGTTGTTTTCGAGGCAGGTGAGGGTGTTTTCGGAGGTGGGTGTGAGCGTGGTGGTGTCGGGAGGTATGGGGACGGAGTCCGTGGGGCGGATGGTGGGCTGAGTGGCGTTGAGGTTGTAGAGTTTCATAGGTTTGCTCGCTGGCCAGATTGTTGCAGAGGGAAAAGCGAAGAAACGGCGGCATAGCTGGGAAATTGTTGAAAAGGCTATGTCGATAATTTTTGAGTGAGGTGACCAACCATGGAGGATGCCCGCTTTTCAGTTGAAACCGCGACCCGTACCTGAGACGATCATGCCACGCTGGCATGACGAACTGGGATGGCTTTGACGATTGCCAATTCCAGTTCTTTGACAAAAATCGGCAACTCGCGATAGCCGTGCAG